>NZ_JBEXXO010000003.1:0-400237 GCF_040630435.1 Streptomyces sp. NPDC005803
GGTGCACACGCCATTTTTGAGGAGTCTGCCCGGAGGGCCCCCACCCCCACCCACCAAGCAGAAGCGCCCCGCAGGGGACCCCGCGGGGAACCCGCACAAATCCAGCCCGTCCGGCGATTGAGGACGGAACCCCGCACCACAGCACCCCGCACCCCGCAGGGGCCCCGCGCTCACTCGACGAACAGACCCCGCGCCGCCGCCCGCGCGTCGAACTCCTCCAGCCTGGCCTGCGCGTCGGGCAGGTGGTCGCACATGGCCTCCAGCAGCACCCGCCCGAGCAGCATCGGCGCGCAGGCGGTGTCGAAGGCGAGCCCCGTCCCGACGGCCGCCGGGATCAGCAGGTCGCTGTGCGCGGCCACCGGGGCGAAGGCGGAGTCCGCGACGGAGACCACGGTCAGCCCCTGGGCGCGCGCGTAGGCGAGGGCGTCCACGACCTCGCGGGGGTGGCGCGGCAGCGCGAAGCAGATCAGCGCGCCCGCCCCGGCCCGCCGGGCCGCGTCGATGCGGTCGTGCAGCATGCTGCCGCCCTCGTCGAGCACCCGGACGTCGGGGTGCACCTTGGCGGCGAAGTAGCCGAAGCCGCGCGCCTGGGAGGACGCGGCGCGCAGCCCGAGCACGAGCAGGGGCCGGGAGGCGGCGAGGAGCCGGCCGGCCCGCTCGACGGGTCCGGGGTCGGCGAGCAGTCCGGCGAGATGGCGCAGATTCTCGATCTCGCCGAGCACGGCCTGCTGGTACTCGTTGTGCGTGTCCTCCTCGCCGCCCGTGACGGGTCCGCCCGGGGCCACTTCGCGCAGGTGCTTGCGCAGCGCGGGATAGCCGTCGAATCCGAGGGCGACCGCGAAGCGGGTGACGGAGGGCTGGCTGACACCGGCCAGTTCGGCGAGTTCGACGCTGGAGAGGAACGGGGCGTCGCCGGCCCTGCGCACCATCGAGTGCGCGATGCGCCGCTGGGTGGGCGTGAGCCTGCGTCCCTCGAACAGCTGCTGCAACCGCGCGGCCGGGCTGTTCCCGCTCATCCTGTCCCCTCGGTAGACCGTTCGCGCCGAGACCCGGCACCGACGGATTCATTCAGCCAGCAAGGCGTCTGCATGTCCATATGCAAACGCTTCCGGCGGACTATCCGGGCAGGCCGGCCCTCGCCGCCAGCACGTCCAGGGCCTCGCGCAGGGCCGCGCGGGGCGCGTCGTCGAGTCCGGCCGTCAGCTCCTCGTCGATGGCGTGCGCCGCCGAGGTGCACAGGGCGAGCAGTTCCCTGCCCCGGGCGGTGAGCGTGAGGACCTGCCGGCGCCGGTCGCCGGGGTCGCGCTCACGGCCGACCGCACCGAGCTCTTCCAGGTGATCGGCGAGACCGACCACCAGGCTGGGCGTCACTCCCATGGTGCGGGCGATCTCCTGCTGCGAGGCCGCGGCGCCGCTGGCCAGCAGCGCCATCAGCCCGGCGTGCTTGGGCCTCAGCCCGTGGACGGCGATCCGCTCGGCGAAGAGGTCGGCGGTGATCGAGCCGAGCATGCCGAGCCGGAAGGCCAGGGTGCCGGTCAGCTTGTCCTGCTTGACATCCTTCACGCTCCGCACCATATCATCGGCCAATCATTCATTGATTTAATGATTCACGAGGTGACGGAATGCGACGCATGGTGCTCGGTCTCAACGCGGCTGTCGCCGCCGCTTCGGCCGCCGCGGCCGTCGTCGGGGTGCTGCACCCCACGCTCGTCCTGCCGGCCGGCATCGAGCCGACGGCCGGACTGCGGATGTACGCCCAGGCGTACGCGGTCCGCGCCGTCCCGCTGGCCGCCGCGCTGGTGTACCTGCTGCGCGGTGAGCGGAGCGCGCTCGTACCGGTCCTCGCCGTGGCCGGGGTCGCGCAGCTCGGTGACGTGTACATCGGCCTCGACCAGGGGATCGCCGGCATGGCCGTCGGCGGGACGCTCTCGGCGGGCGTCCACCTCACCTCCGCCTGGTGGCTGGCCCGCCGGCCCGGCACCCGTGTGCTCAAGGGCCTCGCCTGACCGGCCGGTGACACCGGCTCAGCCGACGGGCCCGCCCTGGGGACCGGGTGCCACGGCCCGCTCGGCGGGACCGGAATGTCGCGGGCTTCCTTCTGTGCCCTTCTGTGCCCGTCCCCGCCGAAAACAGGGGGGTTAGCCCCACTGACCCGGCCGCCCCCGGTGCGTACCGTGGGGCCATGGACGCACCCGACACCGAGCTCAACAAGGAACTCAAGGCGACCCTGCAGGCCCGCAGCGAGCTGGGGGCCGAGTACGAGACCGCGCTCGTCGAGTCATTTCTGGAGAAGGTCGAGCAGCGGCTGGACGGCACGCTCGACCGCAGGGTCCGACGACATCTCGCGGAGCAGCAGATCGTCGTGGCCCGGGGCTCGCGCCCTCCGGAGCAGCCGCTGGGGCACTTCGGTGAGCGGTTCGGGTTCGGGATCATCTCGATGGTCCTGGCGATCCCGCTGTCCGCCATCGGGGTCGCGAACGCGGGGATCAAGGGCCTCGTCGTGGCCTGGTTCGGCATCGTCGGCGTCAACGCCTTCCAGGCCGCCCACGGCGGGCGGCTGTTCAGGCGCCGGGAGAACGAGCGGCGGACGGCGTCCGACTGGGAGGACTGAGCCGTCCGGGCCTAGGCCTGACGGGTCGGCAGGACGACCACGTGGCGCAGGTTGATGTGGCGCGCCCGGCTGGTCGTGTAGGCGATCAGGTCGGCGATCTCGTCACTGGCGAGCCCGCCGAGCGCCTCGAACATGCCGTCGAGCTGGCCGCTGAGCTCCGCGTTGTCGACGTGTCCGGCCAGCTCGGAGTCGGTGAGGCCGGGCTCGATGTTCGTCACGCGGACGTCGCGCGGGCCGAGTTCGGTGCGCAGCGAGGCCGACAGGTAGGTGAGCGCGGCCTTCGTGGCCCCGTACACCGCGTAGTTGGGGAACGTGACGTGCGCGCCGATCGACGAGATGTTGACCAGGTCGGCCGTGCGGCCCTCGGCCGCGGCGGCCACCAGGTCGCCGGTGAAGGCCCGGATGACGCGCAGGGCCCCGGCCACATTGGTGTCGAGCATCCGCTGCCACTCGTCGGCCCGGCCCGCGTCCACGGGGTTGGGCAGCATCACCCCGGCCGCGTTGACCACCAGGTCCACCCGGCCGAACTCCGCGTGCACCCGCTCGGCGGCGGCGTCCACGGACGCCTGGTCGGTGACGTCGGTGGCCACGGCGAGGGCCTGGCCGCCCGCGGCGATGATCTCGGCGGCGAGCTTCTCCAGCCGCTCCGCGCGGCGGGCCAGCAGCGCCACCCTGGCTCCCTGGGCGGCGAGCAGCCGGGCGGTCGCGTTCCCCATGCCGCTGGCGGCTCCGGTGATGACGGCGGTGCGGCCTGCGAGCGTCGCGTACGACATGTCCGTACTCCTTGAGGTGATGCCGCCAGGGCGTTTCCCCGGCCTGGCCCCCACTCTGCGACGGCGCGCGGCGGCCACCCAGGGATGCGTCTTTCCTGGGTCCGGCAGTACCAGGCTGGAAATCGGCCGGGTCTTCTACGATCAGCCGCATGGACGGCGACCTCGGAGACTTCCTCCGCTCACGACGTGCCCGCATCCAGCCCGAGGACGTGGGGCTGAACTCGTACGGCCGCCGGCGCGTCCCCGGGCTCAGGCGCGAGGAGGTCGCCCAGCTGGCCGGGGTGAGCGTCGACTACTACATCCGGCTGGAGCAGGGGCGGGGTCCCAGCGTCTCGGACGCGGTGCTCGACGCGATAGCCCGGGTGCTCCGGCTGGACGCGACGGAGCACGCCTACCTGCGCACGGTGGCGCGCCCCGCGCCGCGTACGGCGACGCGGCCCGCCGCGCAGCGGGTGCGGCCGGGGCTGCGGCTGCTCCTGGACTCGCTCGACCGGACGCCCGCCTTCCTCCTCGGCCGCCGGATGGACGTACTGGCGTGGAACGCGCTGGGGGACGCGGTCGTCGGCTTCTCCCGCATGGCCGCCGCAGAGCGGAACATGCCGCGGCAGACGTTCCTGGAACCGGCGGCGCGCGAGCTGTACCCGGACTGGCCCGCCGTGGCGGCGGAGACGGTCGCGTATCTGCGACTGGACGCGGGGCTCCACCCCGATGACCGGCAGCTCGCCACCCTGGTCGGCGAACTGTCCCTGAAGAGCGAGGACTTCCGCCGGCTCTGGGCGGACCACCAGGTGAAGGCGAAGACGTACGGCGTCAAGCGGATCGACCACCCCGTCGTGGGCGGGCTGACGCTGCCGTACGAGACGCTCGGCGTGCCCGGCGACCCCGATCAGTCGCTGGTGGTCTACACCCCGGAGCCCGGCTCGCGGACGGCGGAGCGCATCGCCCTGCTGGCGAGCTGGGCGGCCGCGCCGCACGCGCAGGACGGGGACGAGGAAGGGGCGCGCGGTCTGCGCGCATAGAGGTGTGTCGCGGGGACCGCCGCACCCCCGGTTTCCCAGGGGGCGGGACGACGGCGGTCCCCGCGAAGGAC
This sequence comes from Streptomyces sp. NPDC005803, assembly GCF_040630435.1. Taxonomy (NCBI): domain Bacteria; kingdom Bacillati; phylum Actinomycetota; class Actinomycetes; order Kitasatosporales; family Streptomycetaceae; genus Streptomyces; species Streptomyces sp. NPDC005803. Next base: position 4,475 of record NZ_JBEXXO010000003.1, read on the forward strand.
ACGGGTCCGGGTCAGGGCCGGTCCCCGCGTCCGGGCGACGGTGGAGGTCCGGGAGCCGCTCCGTAGTCCGTGTCGCCGTAGGGGTGCCGGCGGGTTTCCCTGCCGGCACCCATCAATCTGCCCGAGCCGTGTTAAGCCGGTGCTGCGGGTACGTGTCGCGCTCGTACCGTTTTCGCGAAGCCCGCGCCGCGGCCGGCCGGCGCGACCCGTGCCGCGGCCGGCCTACGGCTGGGCGGGGGCGGCCCCCGCGTCCTTGGCGAGGAACGCCAGCAGGTCCTGCCGGCTGACCACGCCCTTCGGCTTGCCCTCCACCAGCACGATCGCCGCGTCCGCCGCGCCCGTGCCGCCGAGCACCGCCATCAGGTCCTCGACCGGTTCACCGGAGCCGACCTGCGGCAGCGGCGACGACATGTGCTTCTCCAGCGGGTCGGAGAGCGAGGCGCGCTGGGCGAAGAGGGCGTTCAGCAGCTCCCGCTCGACGACCGATCCGATGACCTCGGCGGCCATGACGTCCGGGTGGCCCGCGCCGGGCTTCACGATCGGCATCTGCGAGACGCCGTACTCGCGCAGGACGTCGATCGCCTCGCCGACGGTCTCCTCGGGGTGCATGTGGACGAGCGTCGGGATCGGGCCGTCCTTGTAGTCGAGGACGTCACCGACGCGGGCGGACGGGCCGGTGTCCTCCAGGAAGCCGTAGTCCGCCATCCACTCGTCGTTGAAGATCTTGCTCAGGTAGCCGCGGCCGCTGTCCGGCAGCAGGACGACGACGACGTCCTCGGGCCCGAGCCGCTTCGCGACCTCCAGGGCGCCGACGACCGCCATGCCGCAGGAACCCCCGACCAGCAACCCCTCCTCCTTGGCGAGCCGGCGGGTCATCTGGAAGGAGTCCTTGTCGGACACGGCGACGATCTCGTCGGTGACCGTCCGGTCGTACGCCGACGGCCAGAAGTCCTCACCGACGCCCTCGACCAGATACGGCCGTCCGGAGCCGCCGGAGTAGACCGAGCCCTCCGGGTCCGCGCCGACGACCTTGACGGCGCCGCCGCTGACTTCCTTCAGGTAGCGGCCGGTGCCGCTGATCGTGCCGCCGGTACCGACCCCCGCCACGAAGTGGGTGATCTTCCCGTCCGTCTGCTCCCACAGTTCGGGACCGGTGGTCTCGTAGTGCGAGCGCGGGTTGTTCGGGTTGGAGTACTGGTCGGGCTTCCAGGCTCCCGGCGTCTCCCGGACCAGCCGGTCGGAGACGTTGTAGTACGAGTCCGGGTGTTCGGGGTCGACCGCCGTCGGGCAGACGACGACCTCGGCACCGTAGGCGCGCAGCACGTTGATCTTGTCCGTGGACACCTTGTCCGGGCAGACGAAGATGCACTTGTAGCCCTTCTGCTGCGCGACGATCGCGAGGCCGACGCCCGTGTTGCCGCTCGTCGGCTCGACGATCGTGCCTCCGGGCTTCAGCTCGCCGCTCTGTTCGGCGGCCTCGATCATGCGCAGGGCGATCCGGTCCTTGACCGATCCGCCGGGGTTGAAGTACTCGACCTTGGCCAGGACCGTCGCCTGGATGCCGGCCGTGACACTGCGCAGCCTCACCAGCGGGGTATTGCCTACGAGACTGATCATCGAATCGTGGAATTGCACCGTGTACTCCGGGGTCTCCGAGATGGTGCCGCAAGAGTATGCGTACGGGCACGAGATTGGGCGAAGCGATTGAACGACGGTCACTTGGGGGCAGTTAGCTCTGTGGACGGCGGTGACGACTTCACGGCCGCGATGCCACGGGCGGTCGCGGTGAGGCCGTAAGGCGACGAGGAGGTGGACCGGACTGTGTCGAGGGCGAGGGTGGCACGGCGGATCGCGGCGGGCGCGGCCTACGGCGGTGGCAGCGTCGGGCTGCTGGGCGCCGCGGCGGTAGGCGTCCTGCTGGCGGAGGTCCAGCTGGCGAAGCGGCAGGTGGGAGGCGGTACCGCCCCGGTCCCGCCGAGTGCGGACGGGCGCTACGGGGTGGCGTTCGCCGGCCCGTCGGATCCGCTGCGGCTCGGGCTGCTCGGTGACTCCACGGCGGCCGGACAGGGGGTGCGCCGGGCCGGGCAGACCCCGGGGGCGCTGCTCGCCTCGGGGCTCGCGGCGGTGTCGGAGCGGCCGGTGGACCTGCGCAACGTCGCGCAGCCGGGCGCGCGGTCGGACGATCTGGAGCGGCAGGTCTCGCTGCTGCTCACGGACTCGTCCCGGGTTCCGGACGTCTGCGTGATCATGATCGGGGCGAACGACGTGACGCACCGGATGCCCGCGACCCAGTCGGTGCGCTGTCTGACGACGGCGGTGCGCAGACTGCGTACGGCGGGCGCCGAGGTCGTCGTGGGCACCTGCCCGGACCTGGGCACGATCGAGCCGGTCTACCAGCCGCTGCGGTGGCTGGCCCGGCGGGTGAGCCGGCAGCTGGCGGCGGCGCAGACGATCGGATCGGTCGAGCAGGGCGGGCGCACGGTGTCGCTGGGCGACCTGCTGGGCCCGGAGTTCGAGGCGAACCCGCGGGAGCTGTTCGGCCCGGACAACTACCACCCGTCGGCGGAGGGCTACGCGACGGCGGCGATGGCGGTCCTGCCGACCCTCTGCGCGGTGCTCGGGCTGTGGCCGGAGACCGACCGTCTGGACGGGGCCCGGCGCGAGGACATGCTGCCGGTGGCCAAGGCGGCCTCCCAGGCGGCCAGGGAGGCCGGTACGGAGGTCACCGGGGCCCGGGCCCCCTGGGCGCTCCTCAAGCACCGCAGGCGGCGGCGCCTGCCCGCGGCCACGGAGCCGCACCCGCACCCGCATCCGCATGCGCATCCGGAGCCGCACGGGGAGCCGGGCGGCTCGACACGCGTGGAGCGGCACCCGGGCACCGGCACGGACACCTCCTCCCGGCCCGCCTGAGGACGTGGCGCGTCCTCGGCGACGGCGAACCGGCCGGTCGCCGAGGACGCCGTACGGTTCCCGCGACGGCGAACCGGCCGGTCGCCGCAAGCGCCGTACGGCCCCCGCCGGCAGCGGACTGAGCGGTTGCTTAGAAAAGAGGCCCGCATCACACGCCCCGTCGGGTGACCTCAGCAGTACGTCCGGGTAACTTCCAGAGCAGTCCTGCCAGACAGCCTTCCAGCCCTCATGGAGCCGCGTGATGCCCGAAGCCGTGATCGTCTCTGCTGCCCGTTCGCCCATCGGCCGGGCCTTCAAGGGTTCGCTGAAGGACCTGCGCGCGGACGACCTGACCGCCACGATCATCCAGACCGCCCTCGCCAAGGTCCCCGAGCTGGACCCGAAGGACATCGACGACCTGATGCTCGGCTGCGGTCTCCCCGGGGGCGAGCAGGGCAACAACCTGGGCCGCATCATCGCCGTGCAGATGGGGATGGACCACCTTCCCGGCTGTACGGTCACGCGCTACTGCTCGTCCTCCCTGCAGACCAGCCGCATGGCGCTGCACGCCATCAAGGCCGGGGAGGGCGACGTCTTCATCTCCGCCGGTGTCGAGATGGTGTCGCGCTTCGCGAAGGGCAACTCCGACAGCCTGCCGGACACCCGCAACCCGCTCTTCGCCGACGCCGAGGCCCGCACCGCGGCCCGCGCCGAGGAGTCCGGTGCGAGCTGGCACGACCCGCGCGAGGACGGCCTGGTCCCGGACGCGTACATCGCGATGGGGCAGACCGCGGAGAACCTGGCCCGGATCAAGGGCGTCACCCGTCAGGACATGGACGAGTTCGGCGTACGGTCGCAGAACCTCGCCGAGGAAGCCCTGAAGAACGGCTTCTGGGAGCGTGAGATCACCCCGGTGACGACCCCGGACGGCACGGTGGTCTCCAAGGACGACGGGCCGCGTGCGGGCGTCACCCTGGAGGGCGTGCAGGGCCTGAAGCCGGTCTTCCGCCCCGACGGTCTGGTCACCGCGGCCAACTGCTGCCCCCTCAACGACGGCGCCGCCGCCCTCGTGATCATGTCCGACACCAAGGCGCGCGAGCTGGGCCTGACCCCGCTGGCCCGGATCGTGTCCACCGGCGTCTCCGGCCTCTCGCCCGAGATCATGGGCTACGGACCGGTCGAGGCGAGCAAGCAGGCGCTGAAGCGCGCCGGTCTGACGATCGACGACATCGACCTGGCCGAGATCAACGAGGCGTTCGCCGCCCAGGTGATCCCCTCCTACCGCGACCTGGGTCTGCCGTTGGACAAGGTCAACGTCAACGGCGGCGCCATCGCCGTCGGCCACCCCTTCGGCATGACCGGCGCGCGGATCACCGGCACGCTGATCAACAGCCTGCAGTTCCACGACAAGCAGTTCGGTCTGGAGACCATGTGCGTGGGCGGCGGCCAGGGCATGGCGATGGTGATCGAGCGGCTGAGCTGAGCCGGGCGGTCGCGGGGCCGGACCGGCGCGAACGCCCCTACGGGTCACGGCTTTTCGTGACCCTCCGGATCCACCGGGTCACCGGTCACCGGCGTCCGCCGGGCGCACGCCGCCTTCCAGGCCCTGCGGCCGGATGAGGTGGCCGGTTCCGAGCCCCGACCGTGACCGAATCTCCCCCAGGATGTGACCTATCTCCTGGGGGAGACTCATTCCCGCAGGTCACACGTGCACCAGGGGAAGGCCCCGGGCCCAAAGACCTGTCCAATTCGTGACGTAATGCACTGACACAGGGTGCCGGTGGGGGACAAGCTGATGTAGGAAGTCGGGGGATCGATTGAAACCGGGAGTATGTCAGTGAGCGCCATGCCTCTTGCCTTGTTGCTGACCACCGCCGCTGCCACGGCCGTGGGCGCTGCCGCTCTGCACGCCGCTCACGGGCTGCGTCAGCAGGTAGCCGCCCTGCGGAGGGAGCTGGCCGACGACCGCGCCCTCAGTGCCGCTGTACCCGCTCAGAGCCGTAACGACGCCACACCTGCCGCGGAAATACGCGCGGCCGTCGCCGAGGCGCTGGCCGAGGAGCGGGAGCGGGAGCTCGCGGAGGCCCGGGCCTTCTGGGCCACGCAGGAGGCACGTGACGCCGCGGACGCCCCGTCCCTGCTGGGCGGCCTGGCCGGGCTCGGCGAGGACGCGCCGTTCTTCATGCCGCGCCAGAGCGACTTCGCCGGGCTGGAGTCCATGGACCTCGACGCCACCGAGGCGTTCGAGGAACTGACGGAACTGGCCGAGCTGACGGAGCTGGCCGACATGGCCGAACTTCCGGAGACGGCCGAGTTCGCCGAGGACTCCCCCGAGCTCGCGGCGGCGCGCCGCCGTCACCCCTCGCACCCGGACTTCGTGCCGGTGCAGACGCCCGTCGTCACCGACCACGAGCGCACGGTGAACCGCCTGGAGGAGCTGGCCGACAGCCGGACGGAACTGTCCGACGTGCGCCCCGGCCCGCTCGGCACACTCGACGTGTACGTCTTCGCCGACGGCACCACGCTCTGTATGACCCCCGGCCACCGCGAGACGGCCGAGCAGCTGGCCGCGTCGCTGCGGGCCGGCGAGCACCCCGTGCTCCTGGGCGGATCCGGCGTCTCCGGCGCGTACGCGCTGACCTTCTCGTGCGGCAAGGAGAACGTCTACATACTGGCCGACCGCGTCATCGCGAGCTTCTAGCCCGCGGACCGGTCTCCGGCCCCACCCCGGGGCACCGCGCCTCCCCTTGCCCCAGGACAGCGCGGACTTCCCGCGCGTACCGGCTAAGCGAACGCCCGCGCGGCCGCTTCCTCGACGAACCGCACGGCCTCGTCCAGCTCCACGGACGGGGCCATTTCCAGTGCCACGGCCAGGTCCCGCCCCGCGACGGCGAGCTGGTCGCCGATGGCGAAGATCCCGGCGTCCGGCATGAGCCGCGGCTCCCTGCCCGGCGCCTCGGCGCGTTGGGCCCGCACCGCGAGTTCCCTGGCCGCGGCCAGGCCCTCAGCCGCCGCTCCCCGCTGCAGTCTGCTCTGCGGGGCGGCGCGCAGCCGGTCGGCGAATCGGTCCACGGCGGTGATCAGAGGCGTCGTATCGAGCACTCCGCGACCCTACGCGCCCCGCCCGGATGGTTGCCAACGGCCCGATGCTCGGGCACGGTGTCGGGAAGGACCAGCAACGCGCACAACGCGTCGGAGGCGCCGATGTCCCAAGTCTTCTCCGAAGAGACCCATCGCAACCTGCTCTCCAGAATCCCGCACTGCACCGGTCGTGAGATCTCCGACTGGCTCCGCACCGTCGAGGACGGCCCCGCTCTCCGCTTCGAGGAGAAGGTCAGCTGGCTGCGGAGCGAGCACGACCTCGCCTACGGACACGCGAAGGCACTCATCCACGAGTACGACCTGAGAAGAGCGGCCCGCAAACTGCTCTGAGCAGCCCCTGCCCCGTCCTCGCGGGCAGGCCCGTTCGCGTCTCGCGCGACGGGAACGGCCCGCAGGCTCCTCGTCGGAGCCTGCGGGCCGTTTCACGTATCCGTCGTCGGGGACTAGTCGTCGCCGCTGAGGATGGAGAGCAGGCGCAGCATCTCCAGGTAGATCCACACCAGGGTCATGGTGAGGCCGAAGGCCGCCAGCCAGGACTCCTCGCGCGGAGCGCCGTACGCGATGCCGTCCTCGACCTGCTTGAAGTCCAGCGCCAGGAAGCACGCGCCGAGGACGATGCCGACGACACCGAAGAGGATGCCGAGGCCGCCGCTGCGGAAGCCCAGACCGTCACCGCCGCCGAACACGGCGAACAGCAGGTTGACCACCATCAGGAGCATGAAGCCCATGGCGGCGGCCATCACGAAGCCGTAGAACCGGCGGGTGACGCGGATCCAGCGCATCTTGTACGCGAGCAGGACACCGGCGAAGACACACATGGTGCCCATCACCGCCTGCATCACGACGCCCGGCCCGATGTACGTGCTGACCGCGCTGGAGATGACTCCGAGGAACACACCCTCGAAGGCCGCGTACGCGATGATCAGCGCGGGAACGGGCGTGCGCTTGAACGACTGGACGAGCGACAGCACGAAGGCGATCAGCGCTGCGCCGATCGCGATGCCGTACGACTTGCCCAGGTTGGCCTCGTCGACGGGCAGCAGGGCCCAGGCGAGCGCGGCGCCGAGCACGACCGTGCCCAGCGTGGTCGCCGTGCGGGTGACGACGTCGTCGATCGTCATCGCACCGGAGCGCGCCGGCGCCTGCGGGGCGCCGTACTGGGTGTCCTGCTGGGCGTAGGGGTTGGTCGCGTACGGGTTCGGGGCGGTGCCCTGCGCGTACGGGTTGGCACCCGCTGCGGGGGCCCCGGCCTGCGGCGCCGCGTTGAAGCCCGCGTAACCGTTGTCGCGGCTGAAGCCCCGTCGCGAGAAGACCGGGTTGCTGCTCCTCATCTCACTCCTCCATGGCCACCCAGCGTGGCCTTCCCATAAGAGTAATGGCTAGGCAAAACAATCTCCCTAGTGCCAGGGGAGGATCTTTCCCGCCACGGTCCATCCTGCGGGCCCGGGGGCGGAACGCCACCACGCGCCGCATCTGCGTCTGCCCTCGTGGGGCCGCGCCACGCCCTGCCGGCCCCCGCGCGGGAGGACACGCACGTCTGCGCGGGAGTGCCTCAGCGGCCGCCCGCCGCGGCGCCGTCGGCGTCCTCCCCCGGGAGGCCCGGCTCGTTCTCCTCCTCGGCGGTCGGACGTGGCCCCTGTGCCGCCGACGCCTCCCGGGCCACGCGCTCCAGCCGGGCCCGGTGGCTCTCCCACCACGCGGAGTCGCCGGGGGCCATGTTGCGCCCCTTCTCCCGCTGCCCGGTGGCACCGTCGACCAGTTCCCGGACGACGTCGGCGTGCCCGGCGTGGCGCTGCGTCTCGGCGACCATGTGGACGAGGACCCGGTGGAGCGTGAGCTCCCTGCCCTCGCCCCCGGGGAGCAGACCGGTCGCGTCGAGGTCCAGTTCCTCGATCGTCGCGTCGGAGTGGGCCCACACCCGGCGGTAGCACGCGAGGGTCTCCTCGCGCGTCTCGTCGGCCGTCGCCCACAGATCCGCGTTCGGCTCGGCGTCACCGGCGATCCAGAGCGCGGGCGCGTCCACGGGCCGTGCGAAGACCTCACCGAAGTAGAAGGCCTCGGCCCCGCTGACGTGCTTGACGAGGCCCAGCAGATTGGTGCCGGTGGCGGTCATGGGCCGCCGGATGTCGTACTCCGACAGTCCCTCCAGCTTCCACAGGAAGGCGTCGCGGGCGTCCTGCAGGTACACGTGCAGGTCCTTCTTGAGGGCGGTCTCCCAGCCTGCTCCAGTCATGACGTCACTCTGCCGTGCGCCCCATCCGCGCCCAAGCGCTTTTTCGTGGACGGGCGGCCGCCACAGAGCGAGCGGGCCGCCCCTGGTGCGGCCGCACGTGGCACGCGGGCGGGGTCGAGCCGGCCGACGCGGCTGCTGTCCCCCTCTCCCGCTTGCCTGACCCGGAGATCAGCCACCGGTTGTGGCGTCGGGGCGTCGCTCCATGAGGAGGTGCCCGCCGTCGGCCTGCACCTGCCGGAAGCCGGCCTTCTCCCACGCGCGCACCGCACGGGCGTTGCCCGCCGCCGGGTCGACGGTCACGCGCCGCCAGCCGAGGTGCGTGACGAGCGCGCACGCGGCATCCGGCCCCAGTCCCCGGCCCCGCGCCTGCGGCGTCAGCACCAGGTCGATGCCCCCCTCGTCCGCCGCGGCGTGCCAGTACTGCGCGTACCCCACCGGCCGGCCCTCCGCCCGCACGACGTACGACCCCACCCGTGGCCGGCGCCGCCCCACGTACTTCTCGGCCACCACCTCACGCGTGAGCCGCACCCCGCCCCAGTGCTCGACGAACGCCGGGGTGGCGAACCACGCGGCGAGCAGGTCCAGGTCCGCGTCGGTCGTCGGGACCAGACGGGTCAGCGGCCCGTCGATGGTGAGGTCATCAGTCATCCGTCGCTTCCCCGCTCGCGGCCTGTCATGGGGACGGCCTCGGCTGCTCGTACGCGTACACGCGCGGCCGTCCGCGCCGGTCGTCCGCAGGCCGTCGCGCGGCCGGCTGCCGCTATCCCGCCGTCGCCGACGCCTCGGCCAGGCGCTCGAACGTCCCGTTGAGCACCGCCCTGCGTTCGGCCTTGTACACGGGCTCCGGCTCCAGGCCGTCGATCGTCGCCTCCCACACCGCCAGGAACGTCTTCTGCCACGACCGGATCACCTCGGGCGACGGAAGGGTCACGCCCACCCAGCCCTGCCGGGCCAGGACGAGCAGCAGTTCCAGGTTGCAGGGGACGGTCACGCCCCCGTACTCGTCCGGTTCGATCCCCACCGGATCGCCGGTCATGGCCTCCGTCACCTCGGTCACCAGCCGGCCGGCCAGCTCCGAGAGATGGTCCGCCGCCGTGTCGCTGTCGAAGTTGCCCGCGCCCCACGTGCCCACTGTGCCGCCTCCGCGCTGTGCGTCGTCGTCGCTTCCTCCCGTCATCACAGCAGGGGGCACTGACAACCGGCGGACAGCCGGTCAGTCGAACAGCGTCTCCGGGAAGTCGGTGAGGAACACCAGCAGCACCAGACCCATCAGGAGCAGGGAGGCGGCCCCCTCCGTCAGCGCGGCGCGCGGGCTGCCGGCCAGGGTGGCCGTCCGGTGCGGGTCGGCGGGGTCGTAGCGGACCGTGACCCGCGCGCCCTCGTGGAACCGCTTGTTCCCGCCGTTCCGGAACTCGACCCACTGCCCGTCCTGCGCGGTGAACGCGAAGACGTGCCAGGACCGCCGGTCGCCCGACGAGCCCGTCGCCGTGTCGCGCTCGTACACCCGGACGCAGCGCGCCGGCGCGGACACGCCCGAGCGTGCGCCGCGCAGTTGCCGGACGGTCCGGCCGAGGGATCTGAGCGCCACCAGCGCGACCACACCGGTGATGACGAGCGACGTGTCCATGGAGTCCTTCTAACCGTTGCGCAGCCTGTCGACGAGGAAACCCACCGCACAGCCAACCACCAGGACCACCGACTGCACCAGGAACGTGAGGACGGTGAGGTCGCTCCCCTGGGAGAGGAAGACGACCAGTTGCAGGGCGACGGCCGGGGTGAACGCGGCGACGCAGTGCCGCACCCGCGACTCCCGCGACACGCCTCGGTGCACGGCCGCGGCGGCCCAGACACCCAGCGCGACGCAGACCGCGGACGGCAGGTGCAGCAGCAGGACGGTGCGGAGCGGTGAGTCCATGGTGGAGACGTCATCGCCCGTGATGACGTCCCAGACCAGCACGGCGAGGGCCAGTTGCGTCACCAGGGTCACCACGATGCCCGCGGCCCACGGCAGCATGAGGTTCATCAGCCGCGGCCGGTCGTGGACGGGGGCGGGGGCGTACCCGCGGTGTGCGTCGTATCGGGACATGCGGCTGCCTCTTCGTCGTCGCCCGCGTGCGGGCGTTACTTGACCTGGATGCTGTCGACGATCTTCGTCCGGTCCTCGTCGCTGAGCTTGCCCTTCTGGGCGTCGATGCGGACGGAGTAGATCGTTCCCTCGGAGTCGACGCCCGTGATGACCACGCCGTCGACCGTCGCGCCCTTCGGGGGCGACTGCGGCACACCCGTACCGGTGTAGGTGAAGTCGATGCGCTTGGCATCCTTCGCACCCTTGATGTCCGCGTCCTTCGTGCTCTTCACCTCGGTGGTCGCCATGAGGAGCGCCCGGCCCACCGAGGCCGCGTCGTCCCCGGTCGAGGCGTTGGCGAAGCCGCTCTGGATGGACACCTTCACGGTCGGCCGGTCCCCCTCGCTCCGCAGGGCGGCGGCGTCGTTGAGCTTGCCGCGCTCCGCCTTGCTCTGCTCGGTGAGACCGGCCGGGTAGGCGAGCGACACGGTGGGACCCGCGAGCTTCTTCCAGCCGCTGGGGGTGGCGGGCGCGGCCTGGTCCGAGCCGTCCTCGCCGCCGCACGCGGCGAGCATCAGACCGGCGGTGAGGGCGGCGGTGGTGACGGCGACAGCCCGCACCGTCCGCCGGACGGAAAGCTTGGTCATGATCACGTCTCCCTTGTCCCTGTGGATCATTTGGCACAGTAGCTGTACGGGAAGAACGCCCGCTGGCCTCCGGAGGGAGCCCCCAGGAATTCGGCCTTCGTCAGGTTCTTCTCCGACTCGGAGGTGGTGTAGGCGCCGTTGATGCCGGCGATCTCCAGGTTGATGTCGAGACCGATCTCGTCGGACGAGGAGGAGCCGTCGTACTCCTGCTTGCTGACCTGGCCGTGATTGAACGCGTAGTGGCCGAACGGGTCGCCCGTACCGGGGTCCTTGGTCGGCACCGGCGTCCCGGTGAAGAGGTAGGTGAAGGCGCTGTTCATCCCCTGGCCGGAGAACAGCTGGGCCTTGATGGCGTCGGACTCGGCCTTGGACATGTTCTTGTCGTCCAGGGGGACGGTGGTGGTGATGACCTGGGTGGTCGTCCCGCCGCCCTTCGTGTTGCCGTTGACGTCGCCCTTGAGACCGGCGTTGGCCTCGGCCTTGCCCTCCAGGGTCCGCGTCATCGTGATGCTCTTCACCTTGCCGGTCTTGCTGTCGACCGTGACGGTGATGGCGCCCGCCGCCGAACCCGCGGCCTCCGCGCCCGCCTTCGCCGGACCGGCCTCGCCCTTCGCGTACGCGCCGCCGGTGGCCTTGGCCTGGTAGGTGTACGCGTCGGTGTTGTTGATGTGGTTCTGCGTCAGGGTGACTTCCTGGGCCTCGGAGATCTTGAGGCCCGCCTCGATGGTGGCTCCGGGCTTAGGAGCCGGCGTGGTCGTGCCGTCCGGGTTGGTCGTGTCGGGGGCGTTCATGCCCGCGCCGAACTGGAAACCGGCCTGGGCGGCGACCTCGAGGCTGATCTTCTGCGTGGTGATGTGCTTGTTGCCGAGCCTGTCCTCGATGTTCTGCTTGAGGCGGCTCTCCTTGGCCTTCGGCCCCTTGCCGAACCAGCTGGCGATCTCGGTGGAGCCGCCCACGATCGGACTGAGGTTGGACAGCTTGTTCAGCCGGCTGAGCTTCTTGTACTCCTCGAGGTCCTTGCGGAACTGGTCGGCTTCCTCCTGGCTGTCGAAGACCCAGGTGTCGCCCGTGGTGACGGTGAGGCCGGCGCCGAGCTCGACCTTGTCCTTGCCGACGTCACCGATCTTGATGCGGGCCTTGGGCTTCTCCGTGCCCTTGATCGAGCCGGCGTCCGTGAAGGTGAGCGAGACCTGCTCGTCGTGCTCGTCGATCTTGCCGTCCTTGTTGACGTCCGTCTTCGCCTTGGTCGTCGTCTCCTCGAAACCGAATTCGCCGCCGAACTCGACACCGAGCGTCTCGAACGACACCCCGAACTTGCCGCCCTGCGTTCCGGCCTTGGTCACCGTGGCACAGGTGAGGGGCTCGAACTCGGCGTTGGGATCACCGCCCGCCTCGCCGCCCTTGCCGCCGCCGCACCCGGCGCTGCCGCCCCCGACCGACGAGACGAGGCACTGGATCCGGTTGCTGATGGACCCGCCGAGGCCGGCCACCGCCATCCCGCCGATGAGGGCCACGACGACCAGAATCGTGCCAAGGTACTCGAACGCGGTAGCTCCCCGGTCACCCCATCTGCTGCTGGGTATGGTCTCCCGATACCTCGTCCGCGGCATGGCTTGTCCTCCCCGTATGGCCTGAGGCCAGGGAGGCTACGAGAGGTGCGCCTGGTGCCACACGGGCCCGTGGGCCCAATTCCGGTCCCAATTCGAAAACGCGGTCGGCCGGGGGTGGCACCGCCCGGGGCCCACCGGGCCCAGCCCGGGACGGGCCCACCACGAGGACGGAGCTTGTCCGGCCCGCCGCACGGGAGGGCGGCAGGCGTCGGCGCGCGGCCGGCCGGCCCACGGGTGCCTCTCCGCCTGCTCGCACCCGCGACCGGCGGCCACTCGGCAGGTCGCCGGCGGCCGTTCCACCCGTACGTCGCTTCATTTCCCCGTGCGCGTCCGTGCGCGCATGTGGTGCCCGGAACCGGACTCGAACCGGTACGCCCCCGAGGGGCAGCGAGGTTTAAGCTCGCCGTGTCTGCATTCCACCATCCGGGCTTGGCGCGCGGCTCCGCGTTGGCACATGACCCTATCCGGGGGCTCCCCCCGAGCAGACGGACAGTGGCTCGATGTTGTCCTATTTTATTGATCTCTTGAGGGTCCGTCAGCACAGGCGGACGGCATAGTCACACGCCTGGGCGGGATGGCGGGCGCGGCGGCCCCGTATCCGAATTGACGGAAAGTCGCCGCACCCACACAGCCGATTCGCCAGGCGCGCGCCACCGATCGCCAGGGGCGCGCCACCCCTACCGGGCGATGGTGTCGTTCACGCAGCGCAGGACCGGGCGGGCGCCCAGGGCGTCCGGGTCCGGCAGGACCGCGCCTGTGATCATGAACACCTTGCTCTCCCCGGGCAGCAGCGTGACGAGCATGTCGTCCACCTCGGCCGCCGGGTCCAGCCGGTCGGGGAAGAGCGCGAGGTCCCGCACGAGGGTGCGGGCCGTCACCTCGACGCGGTAGCCGGGCGCATCGCCCCCGTTCTCCGTCACCGTGACGTCGTACCGGGCCGGTTCCAGCGCGAGGCGGGTGTCCTCCTCGTAGAACTCGACGGCCCGGGTGTCTCCGAGGCGGGCGACCAGGAGTTCGCGGGTCCGGTCGGCCGGTTCGGCCACCGAGGGCGGCAGCGGGACCCGGGAGACCGAGCGCGCGGCCGTGCTCACCACCATCTCCTCCTCGGCCAGCACCGTCCCGTCCAGACCGTGCCGGGCCAGGAGGAGGGTGCCGGTCCAGGGCGTGGGGGCGTCGTTGACGAGGTGCACGGCACCGTCGCGTACGGCGATCAGGCGGTCGGCGTACACGGCCCGCAGGGCGTACCAGAGGGGCTTGCGGCGGCCGTCGCCGTCGACGGCCGACCAGGAGACGACCGGCCAGCAGTCGTTGAGCTGCCACACGATCGTGCCCATGCAGTACGGGGTGTGGGAGCGGAAGTGGCGGATGCCGAACGCCACGGCGCGGGCCTGGTTGAGCTGGGTGAGCCAGTGCCAGTCGTCGAAGTCCGCGCCCGGCTGCGGGAGGTGGTCGCCCAGGCCCCGGAGCAGTTTGGCGTTGCCGTCCTCGGCCTTCTGGTGGTGGGCCAGGAGCGGGGCGTCGGGGGTCAGCGGGCCGCTGACGGCGCGGCGCAGGGTGGCGTACGCGGGCGGGCCCTGGAAGCCGAACTCGGCGACGAAGCGCGGCACCCGGTCCGCGTAGGCGCGGTAGTCGGCCCGGTTCCACACGTCCCAGACGTGGATGGTGCCGCGTGCCGGGTCCTGCGGGTGGGCGTCCGGGGTGCCGGAGTAGGGCGAGCCCGGCCAGTACGGGCGGGTCGGGTCGGTCTCGGCGACGATCGCGGGCAGCAGCTCGTGGTAGTAGCCGTACCCCCAGGTGCGGTCGCCGAGCTCCTTCTGCCAGCCCCAGTCGGCGTGGCCCTCCAGGTTCTCGTTGTTGCCGCACCACAGGACCAGGGAGGGGTGCGGGGCGAGGCGGGTGACGTTCTGACGGGCCTCGGCCGCCACCTCGTCCCACAGCGGCTGCTCCTCCGGGTAGGCGGCGCAGGCGAACGGGAAGTCCTGCCAGACCAGGAGCCCCTTCTCGTCGGCCAGCTCGTAGAAGTCGTCGCTCTCGTACAGGCCGCCGCCCCAGACCCTGACCAGGTTGACGCCCGCGGCGACCGCCTGGTCGAGGCGGTCGGAGATGCGCTGCCGGGTGAGGCGGGTGGGGAAGCAGTCCTCGGGGATCCAGTTGACGCCCCGTACGAAGACGGGCTCGCCGTTGACGACGAAGCGGAACGCCTCGCGCTCCAGCGTGACGCCGCGGAAGCCGGTCCTGCCCTGCCAGACCTCCTCGCCGAGCCGGACGCTGACGTCGTACAGGGGCTGCTCGCCGTGGCTGTGCGGCCACCACGGCGCGGCGCCCGGGACGGACAGGGTGGTGGTGGCGCGGTCCTCACCGGCGGGGACGGTGAAGGAGGCTCGCTCCCCCGCGGCCTCCACCACCGCTTCGAGGGCCTGCCCGCCCGACCGGTCGACGTCGAGCCTGACGGTGAGGCGCGGCGTCCCCGCGTCGTCGAGGTCGGGCAGCAGCGTCACCGAGGCGATCCGCGGCCCGCTCCACGTCTCCAGGGCGACCGGCCGCCAGATGCCGGAGGTCACCAGCGTCGGCCCCCAGTCCCAGCCGAAGTTGCAGGCCATCTTGCGGATGAAGGCGTACGGCTCCGCATAGGCGCCGGGCCGGTCGCCGAGCCGCTCGCGCAGCGCCTCGGCGTAGGTGTACGGGGCGGTGAACCGTACGTCGAGGGTGTTGGCCCCCTCCGCCAGGACCGCGCGGACGGGGAAGCGGTGGCTGCGGTGCTGGTCGGCGCTCCGGCCCACCTCGATGCCGTTGAGCAGGACCGTGGCGACGGTGTCGAGGCCGTCGAAGCACAGGTCGGCGTGGTCGTGCCCGTCCGGCGTCCAGTCGAACGTGGTCCGGTACGTCCAGTCGGTGCGGCCGATCCAGCCGAGCCGGTTCTCGTTGTCGTCCAGGTACGGGTCGTCGATCAGCCCCGCCGCGAGCAGGTCGGTGTGGACACAGCCGGGCACGGTGGCGGGCACGCCCCCTGTGGGGAGCCCCAGCGGCACGGGACCCTCGGCGGTGAGGGTCCAGCCGTCGTGCAGGGGCAGGTGGCGAAGGGTCACGCGGGGGTCCTTCCGCAGTCGGGGAGCTGGGCGCAGGCCACGAAGTGGTCCGGCTCGGTCTCGTACAGGTCGCTGTCGGGCGAGCCCGCCTCGTGGAAGGCGCAGCTCTCCAGCGGCTGCGGCGGGTCCCACGGGGTGTTGAGCCGGGGCACGGCGGCCAGCAGGGTGCGGGTGTAGGGGTGGAGCGGGTTGCCGAACACCTTCTGGGTGTCGCCGCGTTCGACGACCCGGCCGCGGCGCAGCACCACGGTCTTCTCCGCGAGGTAGGTGCCGAGTGCCAGGTCGTGGGTGATGTAGAGGACGCCGAGGCCGCGTTCCTTGAGGACGGCCAGGAGGTTGAGGACGTCGATGCGGGTGGAGGCGTCGAGCATGCTGGTGATCTCGTCGGCGACCAGGAAGCTGAGGTCGAGCAGCAGGGCGCGGGCGATCAGCAGGCGTTGCAGCTGGCCGCCGCTGAGCTGGTGCGGGTAGCGGCCGAGCACCTGGCCCGGGTCCAGGCGCACGTCGCGTACGGCCTTCTCCACGCGGTCGGACCAGTCCTTGTCGGAGACGCCCGGGTGGTAGGCGCGGCGGACGAGGGTGAAGACGCGGTCGGCCCGGAAGACCGGGTTGTAGCAGGAGAAGGGGTCCTGGAAGACGCCCTGGACGCGGCGGTAGAAGTCCTTGCCGGGGCGCACGGGACGGCCGTCCAGGGTGAGGCTGCCGGAGCTGACGCCGGTCAGGCCGAGGATCATCCGGCCGATGGTGGACTTCCCGCTGCCGCTCTCGCCGATGAGGGAGACGACTTCGCCGGGTGCGGCGGTGAACGACACCCGGTCCACCGCGGTGACGGAACCGCCGCCGAAGGCTCCGGCGCGGTAGGTCTTGGTGACGTGGTCGAGGGTCAGCATCAGGCCTTCCAGCACGCGACGGAGTGACGGGGGGCGATCTCGACGACCGGGGGTTCCTCGGCGCAGCCGTCGTCGGCGAGCGGGCAGCGGTCGCGGAAGCGGCAGCCGGCCGGGGGGTTCAGGAGGGAGGGAGGGGCGCCCGCGATGCCCTTGAGCGGCTTGTCGGCGTACCGGGCGCCGACCTCCGGGAGCGAGCCGAGCAGCAGTTTGGTGTACGGGTGGCGGGGCGCGGTCGTCAGGACCTTCGTGGGCGCCTTCTCGGCGAGCTTGCCCGCGTACATCACCATGATCGAGTCGGCGATGTGCGACGTGAGGCCGAGGTCGTGCGTCACGAAGATCATGCTGGTGACCAGGCCCTTGTCGCGCAGCCCGGTGAGCGCGCCGACGACGGCCCGCTGCGTGGAGACGTCCAGGGCCGAGGTGACCTCGTCGGCGATGAGGACGGCCGGGTCGAGGAGGGTGGAGATCACCATGACGGTGCGCTGTTTCATGCCGCCGGAGAGCTCGATCGGATAGCGGTTCAGGACGTCGTGGTCCAGGCCCACCAGGTCCAGGCGCCGGTGCAGTTCGGCGGTGTCCACGCTGACCCCGCGCGAGGCGAGGAGTTCGCGGATCATGCGTCCGATGCGGCGGGTCGGGTTGAGGGCGCTCATGGAGTACTGCGGTACGAGCGAGATCCGGTGGAAGCGGAAGGCGTTCATCGCCCGGTCGTCGGCGACGGGCACGTCGTCGCCGTCGAGGGTGACGGTGCCGCCCGCGTGCCGCATCCGGCCGTCGAGGCGGATGAGCGACTTGCCGAGCGTCGTCTTGCCGCAGCCGGACTCGCCGGCCAGGCCCAGGATCTCCCCGTCGGCCAGGTCGAAGGAGACGCCGTCCAGGGCCCGGACCTCGCCGCGCAGGGTGCGGTAGTGGACCCGGAGATCGGTCACGGTCAGGGTCATGTGCTCAGGCCTTCCCGAGATCGGTCACGGTCGGAAGTCATGTCTCAGGCCTCCCGGAGCTTCGGGTTGAAGACCTCGTCGAGGCCGACGTTGGCGACGTAGAGCGCGCCGACGATCGCGGTGATCCCGGCCCCTGGCGGGACGAACCACCACCACATGCCGAGTTGGAGCGCGCTCCACTGCTGGGCGCTCTGCAGCATCATCCCGAGCGAGACGCCCTCGGTGGGGCCGAGCCCGATGAAGTCGAGCGAGGAGGCGATCAGGACGGAGCCGCCGAAGAGCAGGATGAACATCATGAAGAGGTACGAGCTCATGTTGGGCGCGATCTCGCGGAAGACGATCCGCCAGGTGCCGCTGCCGCTGAGCCGGGCGAGGTCCACGAACTCCCGGGTGCGCAGCGAGAAGGTCTGCGCCCGGATCGCGCGCGCTGCCCAGGGCCAGGAGGTGAGGCCGATGAACAGGCCCTGCACCGGCACCGAGCGGACGCCGAGGTAGGCGTTGATGATCAGCAGGACGGCGAGGGCGGGCAGCACCAGGACCACGTTGGTGAGCATGTTGAGGATCTCGTCGACCGCTCCCCCGCGGTAGCCGGCGAGGAAGCCGACGAGCATGGCGATGACGGCGGCGATGGCCCCGCCGACGACACCGACGAGGAAGGTGGCGCGCAGCCCGTGCACGAACTGCGCGTACACGTCCTGGCCGAAGGTGGTGGTGCCCATCCAGTACGTGCCGTCGGGCGGCGCGGCCTGCGGGCCCACGTACTCGTTGGGGTCGGCGTTGTCGAGCAGCGGCGGGCCGATGATGCCGACGATCAGGAGCAGCACGACGACGGTGAACCCGATGATGAGCTTGGGGTTGCGCACGGCGTAGTGCAGCGTCTCCCGGCCTGGGGTGGCCGCGACGGCCGCGGGCCCCGCGACGGGGCCGGTGTCGGCGGCCGGTTCGGGCACGGTGCTCATGACTGGCCTCCTGCCATGCCGGTACGGGTCCGGGGGTCGACGACGACGTACACGACGTCGATGAGGAAGTTGGCGATCAGTACGCCGATGACGATGAAGAGGAACGCGCCCTGGAGCAGGAAGAAGTCCTGGTTCTGGATCGCGGCCAGGATCAGCGAGCCGAGCCCGGGATACGCGAACACGATCTCGGTGACGAGGGCGCCGGCCACCAGGACGCCCAGCTGGAGGGCGAGGCCGGTGATCTGCGGCAGGACGGCGTTGCGGAAGGCGTAGCGGCGGATGAGCCGCTGCGGTGCGCCGAGGGCCGACAGGTAGGACGAGTAGTCGGACTCCAGCTCGTAGATGATCATGTTGCGCATGCCGATGGCCCAGCCGCCGAGGGCGACCAGGAACAGCGAGAGGAACGGCAGCACCCAGTGCTGGAGCAGGTCGACGGCGAAGGCGGTGGACCAGTTCGGCTGGATGTCGAGGCTGTAGCCGCCGGAGAGCGGGAACCAGCCCGCCTTGGAGCCCAGCGCCCAGGCGAGGATGACGGCGATCCACATGTACGGCATCGCGGTCAGCAGGTAGCCCGCCGGCAGCACGGTGTTGTCGAGCACCTTGCGGCGGGCGGCCAGCGCCCCGGCCCAGTTGCCGACGAACCAGCTGAGCAGGACGGCCGGGATCATCAGCCCCAGCGTGTACGGGAGCGCGTCGAGCAGCACGTCGGCGACGGGCTTGGGGAACACCCAGATGGACAGCCCGAAGTCGCCCTGCAGCAGGGCGCCCCAGAAGTGCAGGTACTGCTGCCAGACGGGCTCGTCGAAGCCGAACAGGTTGTTGTAGTAGGCGCGCATGGCCTCGACGGCCTCGGGCTGCGAGACCCGCGCCCGGGCCACCATGGCGGCGACCGGGTCGCCCGGCATGAAGCGCGGGATCATCCAGTTCACGGTGACGGCGACGACGAAGGTCAGTGCGTAGATCAGAAGTTTGCGGGCGAAGTAGCGGCGCAAGGGGGCTCCCCGGAGAGAGCCCCGCCGTGCGGTCCGCGGTCAGGGCGGCGTGCGCACGGCGGGGCGGTCATGGAATCGAGAGCGGCCGGCGCGGGGCCGGCCGCTCCGTCAGAACGGCCGTGTCACTTGGCGGGCTTGAGCTGGGTGAGGGCCTCGAAGCCGCCCATCTCCAGCCAGTTGCGCCAGAGGGCCGGCGCGTACTTGGGGGCGCCCGCGGCGTCCGACGGCCAGTTCGTCCAGCTTCCGGTGGTGGACTGGGCCCAGAGGCCGTTGTACCAGAGCGGGATGACCGGCATCTCCTTGAGCTGGATCGCCTGGATCTTCGAGATGACCTTCTTCATGCCCTCGGTGTCGTCCGTCTTCACCCCGCCCAGTTCCTGGACGAGCTTCCAGGCCTCGGGGTTCTCGTACCGGCCGAAGTTGACCGTGTTCTGCTGCTTCTGGACGGGCAGCTGGAACATGTACTCGTAGTACGTCCACGGGGTGCTGGACAGCTGGCGTTCGTTGTTGACGACCAGGTCGAAGGCGCCCTTGCCGCGCTGCTCGTTGAGGGCGTTCGCGTCGGGGAACTCGGTGGTGATGCTGATGCCCGCGTCCTTCGCGGACGAGGCGATGACCTTGGCGGCCTCCATCCAGTCGGTCCAGCCGGTGGGGACGGCCAGCTTGAGGCTGATCTTGGAACCGTCCTTGTTCTCCACGAGGCCGTCGCCGTCGGTGTCCTTGTAGCCGGCGTCCGCGAGGATCTGCTTGGCCTTGCCGGTGTCGAAGGAGAAGCCCTCACTGGCCACCAGGCCCTGGTCGACGAACTTGTCCCACTGCGGGAGCAGACCGGTCGGGTTGGCCGGCTTGACCAGCTCTCCGTACACACCCTTGACGATCTTGCCCGTGTCGACGGAGGCGGCGAGCGCCCTGCGGAAGGCCGCGTCGTTCATCGGCTTCTTCGTGGTGTTGGGCACCAGCCAGGCCGTGTTGGCGGAGAGCATGTACGGCGGCTTGTCGTAGTACGAGACGACCTTCTTGCTCTTGATCAGCGAGGAGGCCCCGGGCAGGAAGTTGTTGCTGAGGTCCAGCTGGCCCTGGCCCAGCTGGCCGATGACGACCTCGTTGCTGGGGTTGGACACGTCGACGATGTAGCGGGGCGCGGGCTTCATGGAGAGCGCCTTGACGCCCCACCAGTCGTCACGCCGCTGCCACACGACCCGGTCCTGGGAGTGGCTCTTGAGGGTGTACGCGCCGCTGCCGACCGGCTTGTCGTTGACGCCGTCGAGGATCTCCTTCTCGGAGCGCTTGCTCCAGATGTGCTCCGGGACGATCGGCTGTCCGTAGAGGGTGAAGTCCCATTCCTGGTAGCGGGCCTCCTTGAAGGTGAAGCGGACCGTCGTGGCGTCCACCGCCTTCGCGTCCGACAGCCAGCTCCACAGGGTGTGGAAGGACGAGGCCTCGATCTTGCCGAGGCCGTAGGAGTACGCGACGTCCTTCGCGGTCATCGGCTTGCCGTCCGACCACGTGATGCCCGCGCGGAGCCTCACCTCGTACGTCTTGGCACCGGTCCAGCTGCCCGACTCCGCCAGCCAGGGCGTCAGCTTGCCCGCGCCGGGGTCGAAGTGGAACAGCGTCTCGTAGACCAGCCCCTTGGTGCCGGTGGCGTGGTCCCAGTTGTGCAGCGGGTTGTAGTTGGCCGGCGGCCCCCATTGCGTGCCGGTGGTGTAGAGCGTCTCGTTGCGCGGGAGCGCACCGCCCCCGCCGCCGCCCGAGCCGCCGGAGCCGCCCCCCGAGGAGCCGCCCCCCGTGCACGCGGTGGCGGCGAGTGCGATCACGGCGAGTGTGGCCGCGGTCCGTCCCCCGAATCCCGTGCCCATCGTCCCTCCTTCTCCCCGCCGTCCCTGCCGAGCGGAGTTACTGAACCGGGTAAGTGCCGTGAAGCTAAGGCCGCCGAGTGAGCATGTCAAGGGAGCGGGAGCGCTCCCATTCCCTTTATTTTTGGGGGGACTTGAGCGATCATCCTTCTTGGAGAGGGGCCGCCCACGAGAGAGACTGCCGCCGAAGCCATCCCTGTCATACGAACCGGTTAAGCGAGGTCGTCCTGCCCAGACACCGCCCCACGATCGCGGATATCGCGCGCCGAGCCGGGGTTTCCAAGGTCGCGGTGTCCTACGCCCTGAACGACCGGCCGGGCGTCTCCCCCACGACCCGCGCCACCATCAAGGCCATCGCTCAGGAGATCGGCTGGCGGCCCAACAGCGCCGCCCGCGCGCTCACCCGTGCCCGGGCCGACGCGGTGGGCCTCGCCCTGTGCCGGCCCGCCCGGCTGCTCGGCGTCGAGCCGTTCTTCATGGAGCTGATCAGCGGGATCGAGAGCGAACTCGCGCCGCGCGGCTGCGCCCTGCTCCTCCAGGTCGTCACCGATCCGGCGCAGGAGCTGGAGGTCCATCGCCGCTGGTGGGGCGAGGGCCGGGTGGACGGCGTGTTCCTGGCCGATCTGCGCAGCCCCGACCCGCGGATCGAGGGCGTCCTGGAACTGGGGCTGCCGGCCGTGGTGATCGGCCACCCCTCGGCGGCCGGCCCGCTCCCCTCCGTATGGTCGGACGAACACGCGGCCCTCCGGGACACCCTCACGTACCTGACCGCGCTGGGCCACCGGTCGGTCGCCCGGGTCGCGGGACTGCGCGGCCTCGACCACACGGACCTGCGCGACCGGGCCCAGCGCGAGATCTGCGCCGAACTCGGGCTCGGCGACCCGGTCATCGTCCACACGGACTACTCCGGACAGGACGGGGCGCACGCCACCCGCCGGCTGATCAGCTCCCCGCAGCGCCCCACCGCCGTCGTCTACGACAACGACATCATGGCCGTGGCCGGGCTCTCGGTGGCCCAGGAGATGGGGCTCGACGTGCCACGCGACCTCTCCCTCGTCGCCTGGGACGACTCGCAGCTCTCCCGGGTGGTCCGCCCGCCCCTGACCGCCCTGAGCCGCGACATCCCCGCGTACGGGACCCATGCGGCGCGCACCCTGCTGTCCCTGGTCACCGACGGTGCGGCGGCGGGTATGGAGGACGCGGCGGCCCGCCTGGTCCCGCGCGGGTCGACGGCCCCGCCACGCTGAGGGCCGTCCCGGCGGACCAGCGCGCGGCGTCAGGCGCGCTGCGCCGCCAGGCGGGGGGACGTCCGCCGACGGGATGCACGCGGGCGTCCCGACGACGCGGCGAGGCGCCGCAGCTGTCGCCGCGCCCCGCCGGGGATCACGGGAAAGCCCACGGGCGGCGGGCGGCCGTCAGGGGAGATGTCATACCGCAGGAGGACGCCGGGGCCCCCGCGATGCGACTCAAGGCTGCCCCCGGAACGGGCACCGGGAGTGACGACCGGCGGCCGATCGGCGGAGACGATGGAGCGGTGCCCCTGACCCGGGCCCCCGCCCCTCGGCGGGGCCGCCGGGCGGGCTCCCCGTCCCGCACGCACCCGACCCTGGAGTCTCCCGTGACCACCATGTCCACCGCTCACCGCGCCACCGCGGTGGCCGCCCGCGCCACGGAACTCTCGAAGGTCTACGGGGAGGGCGAGACCAAGGTGACCGCCCTGGACCGGGTCACCGTGGACTTCCCGCAGGGCGAGTTCACCGCGATCATGGGCCCGTCGGGCTCCGGCAAGTCCACGCTGATGCACTGCGTGGCCGGCCTCGACAGCTTCAGCAGCGGTTCGGTGCGCATCGGCGAGACGGAGCTGGGGTCCCTCAAGGACAAGCAGCTCACCCAGCTGCGCCGGGACAAGATCGGCTTCATCTTCCAGGCGTTCAACCTGCTGCCGACGCTCTCGGCCCTGGAGAACATCACGCTGCCGATGGACATCGCGGGCCGCAAGCCCGACCAGGACTGGCTGCGCAAGGTCATCGACATGGTGGGCCTCGCCGACCGGCTGAAGCACCGGCCCACCGAACTCTCCGGCGGCCAGCAGCAGCGCGTCGCGGTGGCCCGCGCCCTGGCCTCGCAGCCCGAGATCATCTTCGGTGACGAGCCCACCGGGAACCTGGACTCCCGCTCCGGCGCCGAGGTCCTCGGCTTCCTGCGCAACTCGGTGCGCGAACTGGGCCAGACCGTGGTGATGGTGACCCACGACCCGGCCGCCGCCTCCTACGCGGACCGGGTGATCTTCCTCGCGGACGGCGCGGTCGTCGACGAGATGACGCACCCCACCGCGGACGGGGTGCTGGACCGGATGAAGGCGTTCGACGCCAAGGGCCGCACCAGCTGAGCCGGCCCGTACCGGCCCCTCGTACCGCCCCTTCCGGCCCCCTCCCCTCCCAGGACTGACAGACATGTTCCGTACCGCCCTGCGCAATGTGCTCTCGCACAAGGCCAGGCTGCTGATGACCGTCCTCGCCGTGATGCTCGGCGTGGCCTTCGTCTCCGGCACCCTGGTCTTCACCGACACCCTCGGCAACGCCTTCCGCAACCAGTCGGCGAAGAACTACGACGACGTCGCCGTCGCCGTCACCACCTACGCCGACCAGCGCGACGAGAAGGCCCGCGCCATCGACGCCGCCACCCTGAAGAAGATCCAGGCCCTGGACGGCGTGGCCTCCGCCACCGGCCGGGTCGACGGCTTCGCCGGGGTCGCCGACCCCGACGGCAAGCTCATCGGCAACGGCTGGTCCAACACCGGGTCCAACTTCGCCCCCGGCAAGGACGGCGAGGACGCTCAGTACACCTTCACCGACGGCTCCGG
This sequence comes from Streptomyces sp. NPDC005803, assembly GCF_040630435.1. NCBI lineage: Bacteria > Bacillati > Actinomycetota > Actinomycetes > Kitasatosporales > Streptomycetaceae > Streptomyces > Streptomyces sp. NPDC005803. The sequence goes on from NZ_JBEXXO010000003.1 coordinate 28,608, forward strand.
ACCCACCGACGCGGGCAGCGTCGCCCTGGACGAGGACACCGCGAGGAAGGGTGAGTACCAGGTCGGCGACACGGTGCGCGTCGCCACCAACGGGCCGGTGAAGGAGTACACCCTGTCCGGGGTCTTCACCACCGAGGACGGCGCGGTCAACGCCGGCGGCAGCCTGGTCCTGTTCGACACCCCCGTCGCCCAGAAGCTGTTCCTGCGCCCGGGCGAGTTCCGGGACGTCACCGTCACCGCCGCGCCCGGCGCCTCCGACCAGCAGCTGCTGACCGCCGTGAAGCCCCTGCTGCCCGAGAACGCCGAGGCCAAGACCGGCCAGGCGCGCGCGGACGAGCAGGCCGATCAGACCGAGAGCGCCTTGAGCAGCCTCAACAAGCTGCTGCTCGCCTTCGCGGGCGTCGCCCTCTTCGTCGGCGTCTTCCTGATCGCCAACACGTTCACCATGCTGGTCGCGCAGCGCACCAAGGAGCTGGCGCTGCTGCGGGCCGTCGGCGCCTCCCGGCGCCAGGTCAAGCGCTCGGTGCTGCTCGAAGCGGCCGTGGTCGGTCTCATCGCGTCCGTCGTCGGCTTCGCCCTGGGCCTCGGCCTCGCCACCGGGCTGCGCTCCGCGATGAGCCTGATCGGCGGCAAGATCCCGGCCGGTCCCCTGGTGGTCTCCCCGACCACCGTCGTCGCGGCCTTCGCCGTCGGCGTCCTGATCACCGTGCTGGCCGCCTGGCTGCCCGCCCGCCGGGCCGCGAAGATCCCGCCCGTCGCGGCGATGAACAGCCAGTACGCGGTGGCCACGGTGAAGTCCCTGGTGCTGCGCAACTCGATCGGCGGCGTCATCGCCCTGCTCGGCGGCGCGACCGTCGTGGCAGGCGCGGCGCAGGCCGGGTCGAACGGTCAGCTGCTCCTCGCGGGCGGCGCCTTCCTCACCCTCATCGGCATCATCATCCTGATCCCGCTGCTGTCCCGCCCCGTGATCGCCCTGGTGCGCCCGCTGCTGCTGCGGCTGTTCGGGGTCTCCGGCAAGCTGGCCGCGCAGAACGCCGTCCGCAACCCGCGGCGTACCGGCGCCACCGCCTCCGCGCTGGCGATCGGCCTCACCCTCGTCACCAGCATCTCGGTGCTCGGCGTCACCCTCGGCCAGGCGGTCGACAAGGTGACGACCGACAACATCAAGGCCGACTACATGGTCTCGATGGCGAGCGGGGACTCACTCGACGAGTCGGCGCTCACCGCCCTGGAGAAGGCCGACGGCGTCACCGCGGTCTCGCCCCAGCAGGCGGTCTGGCTGGACATCGGCGACACCTCGCTCTCGGCGTCCGGCGTCACCCCCGGCGATGTGCAGAAGGTCCTGACCGTCGACACCGTAGCGGGCTCCCTGGACTCCCTGGGCAAGGGCGAGATCGCCGTCTCGGACAAGACCGCGAAGACGCACGGCTGGAAGACCGGCGACAGCGTCCCGGTCACCTACGAGGACGACAAGAAGGGCAGCCTGAAGGTCGGCGCCCTCTACAAGGACAACGAGTTCCTCTCGCCGGTCCTGATCCCCCGTGACATCGTGGCCCCGCACGAGGGCCGTGCGGACATCCGCGAGATCTGGGTGAAGACGGACGGCGGCGCGAGCGCGGCCCACGAGCAGGCGCTGGTCGACGCGCTGGGCGACAACCCCGGCATGAGCATCATGGACCGCAAGGACATCCGCGACATGTTCGGCGGCTCCATCAACCTCGCGATGAACATCATGTACGGGCTGCTCGCCATGGCACTGATCATCGCGGTGCTCGGGGTCGTCAACACCCTGGCCATGTCCGTGTTCGAGCGGCAGCAGGAGATCGGCATGCTGCGGGCCATCGGCCTGGACCGGCGCAAGGTCAAGCGCATGATCCGGCTGGAGGCCGTCGTCATCTCGCTCTTCGGCGCGGTGGTCGGCATCGGGCTCGGCACGTTCCTCGGCTGGGCCATCGGGCAGACCGTGGCAGCCGAGATCCCGCAGTACGTCCTGGTCGTGCCGTGGGGCCGGATCGCGGTCTTCCTGCTGCTGGCCGGTCTGGTGGGGGTGCTGGCCGCCCTGTGGCCGGCCCGCAGCGCCGCCAGGCTGAACATGCTGACGGCGATCAAGACCGAGTAGGACCGGACGGAACCACACACGGGAGAGGGCCGGTATCCGCGACGGCGGGTACCGGCCCTCTTTCTCGTCCGGCCGGTGTCCGCGAGGGCGGGTACCGGCCTCTTCCGTGTCTCAGCCGGTCGCGGACGCCTTCCAGTCACGGGCGCGCAGCGGCATGCGGGAGCCCCCGTCGTCGGCCGGGCGGACCGCGAGGATCTGGTTCACGCCGATCTTGTTGTGCTCGAAGGAGAGCGCGGAGGCGGCCATGTAGAGCCGCCAGACCCTTGCCCGGCCGGGCGAGGTCATCCGCACGGCGCTCTTCCACTCCCGCTCCAGGTTGGCGACCCAGCGGCGCAGCGTCAGGGCGTAGTGCTCGCGGAGCGATTCGACGTCGCGTGCCTCGAAACCGGCTTCCTCGAGCGTCGCCACCGTCCGGCCCACCGGGGCCAGCTCGCCGTCCGGGAAGACGTAGGCATCGATGAACTCGTCCACGTGGTACGCGGACTCGTCCTTCTCCGGGCGGCGGGCGATCTGGTGGTTGAGCAGGCGCCCGCCGGGCTTGAGGAGTGCGTAGAGGTCGTCGGCGTACTCGCGGTAGCGGACCGAGCCGACGTGTTCGGCCATGCCGATCGAGGAGATGGCGTCGTACGGACCGTCCCTGACGTCCCGGTAGTCCTGGACCCGGATCTCGATCCGGTCGGTCAGGCCCTCCTCGGCGATGCGCTTCCTGGCGAAGGCGGCCTGCTCGACGGAGAGGGTCACTCCGGTGACACGGGCGCCGTACTCGCGGGCGGCGTGGATGGCCATGGAGCCCCAGCCGCAGCCGACGTCCAGGAGGCGGTCGTCCTCCTTCAGCGCGAGCTTGCGGCAGACCAGGTCGAGCTTGTCGCGCTGGGCGTCCTCGAGGTTCCCGCCGTCCTCCCAGTAGGCGCAGGAGTAGACCATGGACGGGCCGAGGACCAGTTCGTAGAAGTCATTGCCCACGTCGTAGTGGTGGCTGATGGCCTCCTTGTCGGTGCGCTTGGTGTGCAGGCCGCCGGTGCGGCGGCGCACCTCCTCGGGCGGCGGCGGGGGCGGGGGCCAGGGCCCGGCCAGCTGCAGCAGCCCCTTGGCGGCGGCCCGCAGCTTCGGGTCGCGGACGGGGTGCACCCGGTCCTTCGTCTCGCCGCCGCGTTCCCAGATCAGCCCGGCCATCAGGTTCAGGGTCTCGTACAGGTCGCCTTCGATGTCGAGTTCCCCGGCCACCCAGGCGCGTGCCAGGCCCAGTTCGCCCGGCTTCCACAGCAGGCGGCGCAGGGCACGGCGGTTCCTGATGATGAGGACGGGGGCTCCCGGGGGTCCGGACTCGCTGCCGTCCCAGGCCCGGATGCGGACCGGTAGGGGTTCTCCCAGCAACTCCTGGGCGAGAGCGGTCAGCCGCAACGCGGCGTCTGCCATGGCGCACACCTCCGTGATGGTGTTTCCCGACGTGCCCAGACATGCCCACACATGCCTCGGACCACGCCCCGGCCCCCTTGGCGCCGCGGCGAGGTACACCCCCCTCAACAGTTTCCGGCGGCCGGCCCATCCCGCTACCGCGCAACGGAACGGCAAAATACCTGTACGTCGCATGCATCCGCCGGGAGGCTGGCCCCCGCCCTCTCCCACCGGCCGCCGCGCCGGCCTGCCCGGATACGCCGAAGGGGCCGCCCGCACCACGGATGGCGGACGGCCCCTTCGGGCGTCGTACGACTGTCTGTCGCGGATACGGAGATCCGCGGACCGGAGCGGAGGGCCGGGGCCCTCCTTCCGGGTGCGGGCCTAGGAGGCCTTGGCCTTCTCGCCCACGGGCTTGGCCGCGGCGGGGGCCGGAGCGGGCTTGGCGGCCTCGTAGAACTCCTCGCGGGGAGTCTCCATGGCGCCGAGCGAGACGACCTCGCGCTTGAGGAACATCGCCAGGGTCCAGTCGGCGAAGATCCGGATCTTACGGTTCCAGGTCGGCATCGCCATGCCGTGGTAGCCGCGGTGCATGTACCAGGCGAGACGGCCCTTGAGCTTGATCTTCACCTTGCCCATGACGATCATCGCGACGCCCTTGTGCAGGCCCAGACCGGCGACCGCACCCTTGTTGGCGTGGCTGTAGTCACCCTGCGGGAAGCCGCGCATCCCGGAGATGACGTTGTCGCCGAGGACCTTGGCCTGACGCAGCGCGTGCTGGGCGTTCGGCGGGCACCAGGCGTTCGGGTTGCCGGCCTTGCGGCCCACCATGTCCGGCACCTGGGCGTTGTCGCCCGCGGCCCAGATGTAGTCGGTGCCCTGCACCTGGAGCTTCTCGGAGGTGTCGACGTGGCCGCGCGGGCCGAGCGGCAGGCCGAAGCGGGCCAGCGCCGGGTTCGGCTTCACACCGGCGGTCCACACGATGGTGTTGGAGTCGACCTCCAGGCCGTTCTTCAGCACCACGTGACCGTCGACGCAGGAGTCCATGGAGGTCGAGAGGAAGACCTCGACACCGCGGGACTCCAGGTGCTCCCGGCCCCAGGTGCCCAGCTTCGGGCCGACCTCGGGAAGGATCTTGTCGGCGGCGTCGACGAGGATGAAGCGCATGTCCTCGCGCTTCACGTTCGTGTAGTACTTCGCCGCGTCGCGCGCCATGTCCTCGACCTCGCCGATGGTCTCCGCACCGGCGAAACCGCCGCCCACGAAGACGAACGTCAGCGCCTTGCGGCGGACGTCCTCGTCGGTCGTCGAGTCAGCCTTGTCCAGCTGCTCGAGGACGTGGTTGCGCAGGCCGATGGCCTCCTCGATGCCCTTCATACCGATGCCCTGTTCGGCCAGGCCGGGGATCGGGAAGGTACGGGAGACGGCGCCCAACGCGATGACCAGGTAGTCGAAGGGCAGCTCGTAGGCCTCGCCGACGAGCGGCGCGACCGTGGCGACCTTGCGGTCCTGGTCGATGGTCGTGACTCGGCCGGTGAGAACCTCAGCCTTGGGCAGCACGCGTCGCAGCGGGACGACGACATGCCGAGGCGAGATGCTGCCGGCAGCAGCTTCGGGGAGGAAGGGCTGGTAGGTCATGTACGACCGGGGGTCGACGACCGTGACGGTCGCCTCTCCGTAGCGCATCTTCTTCAGGATGCGCCGAGCTGCGTACAGGCCTACGTACCCACCGCCTACTACGAGGATCCTGGGACGCTCCGTGGTGCTCATGCCATCGAGTATCCACCCCCCTCGGGGGGCATGCTCGTGAGCCCCTTCACAAGGTATGCCCCGCCCTCTGCTACACTTCGCCGCCCACGTGACCCAGGTCATGACCCGGCAGGGGAACCACAGCCCCCCGGCGAACGTTGTTCACCGCTTGTGAGCTGGACCTTGAGCCGCCGCACGCAGTGGACCACCCCTCCGGTACACACTCCCGCAACGCGCCCGGAACCGTCCCGTATGCGGCCCGAGTGACCCCGCCCACCGCCCTGCGGGCCCGTTCGGAGCAGAAGTCCGGCCCGGGGGACCGAATTCCTTGTGAAGAAGTTCACGAACTTCGTGGCGCCGGGTCCCCGAAGGGGCCCGCACAGGCCCCGGGAAGCGGTTCCGAGCGGCTCAAAGGTGCAGGCCGGAGTGCCGATGAGCACCGTACGCGGGCCCCTGCGGGCCGGGTTCTAACGGGCCGCGTAGAAGGCGATGCCGTCGAGGATGTCGTGTTCGCTGACGACGACCTCGCGCGCCCCGGTCCGCTCCATCACGGCCAGCAGGATGAGCGCCCCGGAGGCGATCACATCGACCCGCCCCGGGTGCATCGCGCCGATCGCCGCACGCTCGGCGTGGGTCGAGGCGAGGAGCCGTGCGGTGATCTCCCGGACCTGCTCCAGGGAGACCCGGGAGTGGTGGATCGCCTCGGAGTCGTACTCCTCGAGCCCCAGCGCGATGGCGGCCACCGTGGTGACCGTTCCGGCGAGCCCGACGAGCGTGGCCGCCGAGGTGAGCGGGACGGTCTCCTCGGCCAGGTCCAGCGCGGCGGCGACATCGGAGCGGATCGCGTCGACCGCGTCCGGCGCGGGCGGGTCGCCGACGACACCGTCCCGTACGAGGTGGCGCTCGGTCATCCGGACGCAGCCGATGTCCACGGACCGGGCGGCCCGCACCCGGTCGTCGCCGACGACGAACTCGGTGGAGCCGCCGCCGATGTCCACGACGAGGTACGGCTTCGCGAGGTCGTCGCGCCCGGCGAGCTCCTTGGTGGCCCCGTCGAACGAGAACTCGGCCTCCTGATCGCCGGTGATCACCTCGGGCTCGACGCCCAGGATGTCCAGCACCCCGCGGACGAAATCGTCCCGGTTCTCCGCGTCCCGGGAGGCGGAGGTGGCGACGAAGCGGACCTTCTCGGCACCGAGCTCCTTGATCACCTCCGCGTACCGCCGGCAGGCGGCGAAGGTCCGCTCCAGCGCCTCGGGGGCGAGCCGGCCGGTCCGGTCGACGTCCTGCCCCAGCCGCACGATCTCCATCCGCCGGTCGAGCTCGACGAGCTCACCCGTGGCGGGGTCGGCGTCCGCGACCAGCAGACGGATCGAGTTGGTACCGCAGTCGATGGCGGCCACGCGTGTCATGTCTTCAACTCTCCGGCGATTGAGGAGCAGGGGTACGGGGGCAGAGCCCCGCTCAGGCCCCTCCGGCGATCGAGGAGCGGGGGCACGGGGGCAGAGCCCCCGGGCGAGGACGCTCAGCCCTCGCCCCCATCCTCGCCCGGCCCGCCGCACGGCGTCACGCACGGCCCCTTGCGCCACCACTCCGGCAGCATCGCGATCGCCTCGTCCCCGAGCGGGTTCACGCCCGGTCCCGCGGCCAGCGAGTGCCCGACGAGCACGTGCAGGCACTTCACCCGGTCCGGCATGCCCCCCGCGCTGGGAAAGCCCTCCAGTACCTCGATGGCGTCACGCCGCGCGAGGTAGTCCTCGTGCGCGGCCCGGTACGCGGCGGCCAGCTCGGGATCGGTGGCGAGGCGCTCGGTCATCTCCTTCATGACCCCGTTCGCCTCCAGCGTGCCGATCGCGGACGCCGCACGCGGGCACGTCAGGTAGTACGTCGTCGGGAACGGCGTACCGTCCTCCAGCCGGGGCTGCGTCTCGACCACGTCCGGGTTGCCGCACGGACAACGGTGCGCGATCGCGCGCAGCCCGCGCGGCGGGCGCCCCAGCTGCTGCTGGAACGCGGCGATGTCCGCGTCGGTGGGCGCGGTGGACTCGGTCTGGGGAGGGGGCGTTTCCATGCCTGCCTAGGGTTCTGATCGGACTGCTCGAACTGCGGTTCCGCAGACGGAGACGGGGAGGTACGAGGAACGACGTCAGGGGAGCGAGGGGAACAGGGGCCGGGGCTCAGCCGCCGTCGGCGCTGTCGACGCCGTCCCACAGGTTGGAGTGCCACGGCCGGTCGGTCTCCTCCTGCTTCCCGTTGCGCTCCCTGACCGCGTCGGGGTCGACCACGGTGTAGCCGGTCTCCCCGGGAAGAAGGTAGTGCAGGTGCTCACGGGCCAGCCGCTTGACGTAGGCGTCGTCCTCGAGCCGCGCCTTCTCGTCACGCAGCTCCTCGGTGCGGGCCTCCGCCTCCTGCGCCAGCCGCTCCTGGTCGGCGATCTCGTCGCGCTGCGATACGTACTGCCGCATCGGGTACGCGAGGGCGACGATCAGGGAGCAGACGACCAGGGCCAGGAACGCCGCCCGGCCGGTCAGCCGGGAGCGGCGGGCCTGACGGCGGTTCTGGGACCGGTACACGCGGGCTGCGGTCTGCTCGCCGAGCAACCGCAGCCGGGTCGCGGTGGAGAACCGGTCCCGGTCCTTCGCGGCCATGTCTCCGCCTCCCCATTACGCACGTCCGTCCCCGCACACGGTACGGGACCGAGTGCGGGGACGGACGGAGGCCGGGGCACTTCACCCCGCCGGGGTTGCTCAGGCCTCGTCGTACGTGAGTACGCGTCAGCCCTTGAAGCGCGGGAACGCCGAGCGGCCCGCGTACACCGCGGCGTCGTCGAGGATCTCCTCGATGCGCAGCAGCTGGTTGTACTTGGCGACACGGTCCGAGCGGGCCGGGGCGCCGGTCTTGATCTGACCGCAGTTCACGGCGACCGCGAGGTCGGCGATGGTGACGTCCTCGGTCTCGCCGGAGCGGTGCGACATCATGCACTTGAAACCGTTGCGCTGGGCCAGCTCGACGGCGTCCAGGGTCTCGGTCAGCGAACCGATCTGGTTGACCTTGACGAGCAGGGCGTTGGCGGAGCCCTCCTCGATGCCACGGGCCAGACGCTCCGGGTTGGTGACGAAGAGGTCGTCACCGACGATCTGCACCTTGGCGCCGATCTTGTCGGTGATGACCTTCCAGCCGGCCCAGTCGTCCTCGTACAGCGGGTCCTCGATGGAGACCAGCGGGTACGCGGAGACGAGCTCCTCGTAGTACTCGGTCATCTCGGCGGCCGAGCGGGACTTGCCCTCGAACTCGTACTTTCCGTCCTTGTAGAACTCCGAGGCGGCGACGTCGAGCGCGAGCGCGATGTCCTTGCCCGGGGCGTAGCCGGCTTCCTTGATGGCCTCGACGATGAGGTCGAGGGCGGCGCGGTTCGACTCCAGGTTCGGCGCGAAGCCGCCCTCGTCACCGAGACCGGTGGACAGGCCCTTGGTCTTCAGGACCTTCTTCAGCGTGTGGTAGACCTCGGCGCCCCAGCGCAGGGCCTCGGAGAAGGACTCCGCGCCGATCGGCGCGATCATGAACTCCTGGATGTCCACGTTGGAGTCGGCGTGCGACCCACCGTTGAGGATGTTCATCATCGGGACGGGCAGCAGGTGCGCGTTCGGGCCACCGAGGTAGCGGAACAGCGGCAGGTCCGAGGCCTCGGAGGCGGCGTGGGCCACGGCGAGCGAGACGCCGAGGATGGCGTTGGCGCCGAGCGAGCCCTTGTTCTCCGTGGCGTCCAGGTCGAACATCGCCTGGTCGATCAGACGCTGCTCCGTCGCGTCGTAGCCGACGAGCTCCGGGCCGATCTGCTCGATCACGGCGAGGACGGCCTTCTCGACGCCCTTGCCGTGGTAGCGGTTGGGGTCTCCGTCGCGAAGCTCAATGGCCTCGAACGCGCCGGTGGAGGCGCCGGACGGCACAGCAGCACGGCCCGTGCTGCCGTCGTCGAGGCCGACCTCGACCTCGACCGTGGGGTTTCCGCGGGAGTCGAGGATTTCCCTGGCTACGACGACGTCGATGGACGGCACGAGGCATCTCCTTCTGGAATGTGACACTGGTGGTGCAGGGTCGCTTTGGCCTTGCGACAAGAGCCTAACCGGCTGGGCCCTCTCAGTCGGCCGACCGCCCGTCCCCTGGGACGAAAAAGGACCCAAGGGCAGGCATAGCAGGGCATAGGACCAGAAATTTACTGGCCGGTAACTACAACAGTTGAACGAGCGACGCGGAAACCGGCCGACCCCGGCCCGGCGCACACGGGGGAGGGTGCGCACGGGGCCGGGGCGGCCGGAGTGATCAGCGAGGAGAGATCGCCACTACTTCGTCAGGTGGAGCTGCTGACCCGGGTAGATGAGGTCGGCGTCCGTGACGATGTCCTTGTTCAGCTTGAACAGCTGCTCCCAGCCGCCCTCGACCTTGTGGTCGGCGGCGATCTTGCTCAGGGAGTCGCCGGTGACGACCTTGTACTCGCCATCACCCTTCTCGACCTTCTTGCCGGTCGGGGTGGTGACGGTCTTCGACTCGGCCTTGGGGGCGGTCGAACGGTCCGAGCGGTTGGTGGAGGGGGCCTCGGCGCGCTCGGCCTTCTTCGGCTCGGCCTTCTGGACCGGGGCCGACTGCTTCTTGGGGGTCTCGGTCTTGGCGGCGGAGCCGGTGCCGACACCGGGGTCGACACCGTCGTTGCTCAGGTTGCCGGCGCCGGCGCAGGACCAGGCGCCCGGTCCCTGCATGTCGAGGAGCTTCTCGGCGGTGGCGATCTGCTGGGCCTTGGTGGCCAGGTCGGCACGGGCCGCGTACTGGGTGCCGCCGGCGGCGGCCCAGCTGGACTGCGAGAACTGCAGACCGCCGTAGTAGCCGTTGCCGGTGTTGATGGACCAGTTGCCGCCGGACTCGCACTGGGCGACGGCGTCCCACGTGGCCACGGAGGCGGCGGAGGCGCCGGTCGCGCCCATCAGGGGCACGGCGATGGCGGCACCGGCGACACCGGCGAGCGTGGCGAGACGGACGGCCTTGGACGGGCGACGGTGCTTGTTGCCCTTGCTGTTGAGCAGCATCGAGACTTCTCCTCACCGACGCCTACGAGGTGAGCTGTCGGGTTCGGGCCAAGTGAGTTGCCCGGTCGCACGTCCTTGCGTGCGACTTCACCCCAAGCCGGTCCTGATGCGTCTCCCGACGATCGGGCCCGGCGCTTACCTGGGTCCCCCGCTCCTGCCTACGGCGCTTTACGCGTCTGTTCCCTTCGACCGACGGCAGGATTCGGCGTGACGGTCGATGGGGCCCGCGGTGCGAGCGGTTCCGACCGTAAACACACTCCACCCCCAGAACCAAAGATAGACATACCGGATAAACGGCCCTTACGCGCATCCGAATAACCGCTGTTTGCGCAGGTCGGGGCGGATGTGACGGGGCCTCCGGAACAAGATGCGCCAGTTCACGCAAAGAGACCCATGTCTCACTGAGTCAAAAGTGGGACATAGGCCTCTTAACTACCCCAGTTTCGGGGGCGTTTTCAGCTGATGATCAGACCGCGCTCATTCGGCCTTCACGCCGAGATCGAGGCTCTGGCCAGGCAGGATGAGGTCCGGATCGGAGCCGACCTCCGCCTTGTTGGCCTCGTACAGCGCCGTCCAGCCGCCGGACAGCTTCTGTGCGTCAGCAATCGCCCAGAGATTGTCGCCGGCCCGGACGGTGTACGTACCGTCAGCAGCCGCGGCGCCAGGGTCGCGTGCGTCACCGTCACCCCGCGAGGCATGCCGCCCCGCGTCCCGGTCACCACCGAGACCGGCCGACCGGCTCTCCTCGGGGGCGGGCGCGCCCCGGTGCTTGCCGGCCTTCTCCTGCGCCCCCGCGTCCTCCTGGGACCCGGAGGCCTCACCCGAGGGCGTGGCGGACGGCGTGGCCGGCGACGACGCGGACGCGTCCGGCTCGGCCGTCTTGCCCTTCGCGTCGCCCGCGGGCTTCGTCGTCTTCGAGGTCGCGCCGTCCGACGGGGCGGCGTGCTCGGAGGGGTCGGCGGGGGATGCGCTCGCGGACGTGTCCGCACTCCCGGCGGGGTCCGCGGACGGAGCGCTGCCCGGGTCCACACCCGGCAGGCCGGTGTCCACGGCGAGGCCCGAGACGACCGCGCAACTGGGCCACGCCTTCGATCCCCGGTCCGCCAGGACCTTCTCCGCCACGGCGATCTGCTGCGAGCGGCTGGCGAGGTCCGCGCGCTCGGCGTACGAGTCGCCGCCGTAGGACTTCCAGAGGTCCTGCGAGAACTGCAGGCCCCCGTAGTAACCGTTGCCGAGGTCGGCGCTCCACATGCCGCCGCTCTCGCACTCGGCCACCCGGTCCCAGGTCGAGGCGTCGGCGGCGTGCGCACCCGCCGCGCCGAGCAGCGGGATGGCGATGGCCGAGCCGGTCACGCCTGCGGCGACGATGATCGCGGGTGCCTGCCGAGGGCGACGGTGTCTGCCGTTCGCGGAGCCCATGGGAATGCCTTCCGTGTGACTGACGAGTGACTGGTGAGTCGAACGGTGAACCTAGCGGGACTCGAACGTGTGTCACAAGTCGATGCAGCAGAGATCACGTGAAAGTCACAGAGTTGACAGAGTGTCACCTTCACCGAGCGCCGGTCCCGGGCTGAACTCCACCGGCAAGGTGCGCAGCCCCCGCATGATGAGCCCGCCCCGCCAGCGCAAATCGGCAGCTTCCCCCGCAAGTCGCAGGTCCGGAAGGCGTCTGAGGAGCGTGGCGAGGGCTGCCTGCCCCTCCAGCCGGGCGAGCGGTGCTCCCAGGCAGTAGTGGATGCCGTGCCCGTAGCCGAGGTGCTGATTGTCACGCCGCGCAAGGTCCAGCGTGTCCGGTCCGTCGAAGCGCGCGGGGTCCCGGTCGGCGGCCGCCAGCACCACGAGCACGGGATCCCCCTCGCCGACCTCCTGCCCACCGATGGTCAGCGCCTCGGTGGCATACCGCCAGGTCGCGAGTTCCACGGGCCCGTCGTACCGCAGCAGTTCCTCGACGCCGGTGGCCAGCAGCTCCGTCTCCCCCGCGGCCAGCGAGCGCTGGAGCCGCTCGCGCTGCTCCGGGTGGCCCAGCAGGGTGTGGAGGCCGTTACCGATCAAGTTGACGGTCGTCTCGAAGCCGGCGAACAGGAGGATGAAGGCCATCGCCGCGGCCTCGTTCTCCGTCAGGTGCTCGCCGTGGTCGCTCGCCCGGATCAGCCCTGAGATCAGGTCGTCCCCCGGGTCCTCCCGTTTGCGGTGGATCAGTTCGAGGAGGTAGCCCCGCATCTTCTTCACGGAGCGGGCCACCCCGCCGCGCGGGCCCCCGCCGTGGCGGATCATCATGCCCGCCCAGTCGCGGAAGTCGTCCTGGTCCTCGCGGGGGACCCCGAGCAGGTCGCAGATCGCGTAGATGGGGAGCGGGAAGGCGAACTCGTGGATGAGGTCCGCCTCCCCCTTCCCGGCGAACCCGTCGATGAGCCGGTCGGTCAGCTCCTGCACCCGCGGCTCGAACTCCGCGATGCGCCGCGGGGTGAACGCCTTGGACACGAGCCGGCGCAGCCGGGTGTGGTCGGGCGGGTCGATGTTGAGCAGATGCGTCATCAGCTCCGCCTTGCGCTCGCCCGGAATGCCCGTCTTCCCCTTGGCGTGCGCGGACCCGGCGTGGTGTGCCGGGTTCTTGGACAGCCGGGCGTCGGCGAGCGCCTCCCTGGCGTCCGCGTACCGGGTCACGAGCCAGGCCTCGACCCCGCTCGGCAGCGTGGTGCGGTGCACGGGGCTGTGCTCGCGCAGCCATGCGTAGGCCGGGTACGGGTCGGTGGCGAACTCCCACGTGAAGAGTTCGGGCGCGGGCGGAGCGGTGGGTGCCGCGTGGGCGGGGCAGCCGGCAGGGGCTTCGGCGGGGCGGCCGGCGGGGTGGTCGTTCACCCCCCCGACGTTATCCGCAGCCCTCCGGCGCCTCCTGTGGCCGTCCGCCCTCAGCCGAGCCCCTCCGCCGCCCTGATCGCGTCCCGGTAGGCGCGGCCCGCGGCGCGCAGGGCGGCCTCCGGGTCGGTGCCGTCCTCCTGGGCGCGCACGGCCAGGGCGAGGAGGCGGTAGCCGATGTCGTCGCCCCCGTTCCCGCTCTCGGGGAGTGCTACGTCGAGGCCGGCGGTACGGACCCGGCTCGCCAGTTTCGCTGCGAGGGCCAGACCGGGCTGGCCGAGCGGCACGCCGTCGGTGACGGATGCGCGCTGCTTCTCGATGGCCTTGGTGCGCAGCCAGTGCGCGTGGACGTCCTCGGGCGTCTCGGCGGTCTCGTCGCCGAAGACGTGCGGGTGGCGGTGGATCAGCTTCTCGACGAGCGTGGCCGCGACATCGTCCACGGAGAACGGCTCCTCGTCGGCATCCTCGGCGATGCGCGCGTGGAGGACGACCTGGAGCAGTACGTCCCCGAGCTCCTCGCGCAGTTCCTCGCGGGTGCCGTCCTCGATCGCCTCGACGAGTTCGTACGCCTCCTCGATGGCGTACTTGGCGAGGCCCTCGTGGGTCTTCTGCGAGGTCCACGGGCATTCGACGCGGATGCGGTCCATGACCTGGACCAGATCGAGGAGCCGGGCGCCCGGCAGGTCGTACGAACCGGGCAGGAGTTCCAGGTTCGGCATCCGTACCCGGCCCGAGCCGGCCAGCCGGGCGAGCCCGTCCGTCAGGGGCTGGTTGCCTTCGCCGCCGGTGAGGACGACGACGGTCCGGCCGCCGGCGCACGCGTCGACGAGTTCCTGTGCCTCGGGCACGCCGAGCGTGACGGTGATGCCCGCTTCGCGCAGGTACGGCAGCTGAGGCTGGTCCGGTTCCCCGCAGTGCACCCGGTCGGCGGCGTGCAGCGTCTGCCAGGCGGGCCAGGACAGCAGGCCGGGGGCCACGCGGTGGCTGGCGGTGAGCAGGACGATGCGGCCGGGGTCTTCAGCGTTCACCCTGCGAATCTACCCCGGCCGCCCAACCGTCCTCAGGCCCCGGCCTCCGCGGCCGACTGGGCCGGCTCGGTGACCTGGGTGATCCAGGGGGCCTTGTACTCACCGAGCTGGATCTGCTGGTTGTTCCAGGCGCCGAAGCGCGGGTTGACGTCGACCTCGAGCGCCTTGGACGCCTTCGTCAGCGCGTCGCCGAGGATCTTCGTGCCGGCCGGGGTCGTCGGGTCGGCGCCGAGCGCCTGGCCGAGCTTGGTCAGCTGGACCTGCTCGCGCAGGAAGGCGTCGATCTGGTCCGGGGCGATCCAGCGCTCCTGGAGCACCGCGGCGCGCAGCCCGTCCTCCCCCTTGTACTGGGCGACGGCCGACTGCCGCATCTGCTGGATCTCGGCGCGGGTGACGGTCACCCCGGCGTCCGCCGACGCCTTGTCGAGGACCCGGTCCAGGATCAGGCCGTGCAGCTTGGCGCGGACGAGCTGGCCGGACTGGCCGGTCATCTGGGCGGACTGCTCGGAGGCGTCCTGTGCCTGGCGTACGTCCGCCACCTGGCCCTGCACGGTGGCCACCGTGATCCGGTCCCCGCCCACGACGGCCGCGGCGCCGGGGTGGGCCTGGCTGCCGCAGGCGGTGAGGAGCGGCGCTGCGGTGAGCAGTGCGGCGGAGACGATGAGCGCGGTGCGACGGCGGCGGTGCAAAGGAGCCTCCCGAGGAGATTGTGCGGCGGTGCACAAAGCCTTGCGGTGATCGATGGTAGGCAGTGGAGCTGGTCCGGGCCACTGATTCGACCAACGATTCGGGAGGAGTTGGGGATGTGGGCGTCCGGCGGCGTGGCCGCGCCGGCGTGTGGGGGCGGTTTCGGCGGGCGGCGGGGGTGTGCGGGGCGGGGCCCGTCGTGGCCCTTCCTGCCGCTACGCCGTCGCCGTCGGTATGAGTGCCGCGATGGCGTCCAGGTCCCTGCCCGCGGCGAGCCGGGGGAAGAAGATGCGCAGCGCGCTCCCGGTGGGCTCGTGGAGGAGGACGAAGGAATGCTTCACGAGCCCGTGCTTGACCTCGGACCGCTTGACCTCGGGGATCCGGAACGTCGCCACGTGCCGGTCCGGCTTGGCGAACGCCGGGTTGGCCTGGAACAGGAACAGGCGGGTGCCGCTGGCCGCGAGGTACATCGGCTGCGGGGTCGCCGCGGCGATGATCGTTCCACCGCTCAGGACCGCCGCGGCGAGTCCCACCGCTATGTTCTTCTTGACGGAGACCTGGCTGAGATTGACCAGCGACGTCGCCTGGACCTGCTCACCGGGCTCCAGCATCTCTGCGACGGCGGCCAGCAGCGCACGATGTCTTCTCGCGTTCACGACGCACCTTTCGAGTGGTTCGGGCAAGGGCGGGGCGGCGCGTCGGACGTGACGGGCCGCTGCGGGAGCGACGGCCCCGCCCAGTGATGCGCGGCGGGAGGGCTTTGCCCAGCTCAGCGCATGTGACCGGGTTACTTTGCCATACGGGGGACCCGGCTCCGTACCGCCCGGCTCAGCCGACCCGCTCGACCGGTTTCGGCGGGGCGTCCGGTCGCAGCATGATCGTGCGCGAGACGACGAAGGTGATGGGGATGGCGGCGGCTGCCGCGACCAGCGGGGCGTACCGGCTGCTGAATCCGGCCAGGTCGACCAGCAGGTAGACGCCGCCGGTGGTGATGACGAAGTTGGCCGCGTTGGTGAGGGGGAAGAGCAGGAACTTCCGCCAGGTGGGCCGGGTGCGGTAGGTGAAGTAGGAGTTGAGGAAGAACGACCCGGTCATGCTGAGCGCGAAGGCCAGCACATGAGCCGCTATGTACGGCAGCCGGTGCAGCAGGACGAGGTAGCAGCCGTAGTACGTGCCGGTGTTCACCGCGCCCACGAGGGCGAACCGGGCCATCTGTGCCTTGACCGTCATCGGCGTACGAACTCCAGGGTTTCCTGCTCCTGGGCGGGCCGGCGGGTGCGGGTGTTGGTGGCCTTCACCAGGAAGTGCGGGCGGCGCTTCACCTCGTAGTAGATCCGGCCGACGTACTCGCCAACCACTCCGACCATCACCATCTGGACTCCGGCGAGGGCGGTGAGCACCACGAGGAGGGTGACGTATCCGGGGGTGTCGACGCCCTTCACCAGGGCGACGCCGACGATCCAGGCGGCGTAGACGAAGGCCAGGGACATCAGGAGCATGCCGAGGTAGAGGGCGGCGCGCAGCGGCTTGTTGTTGAAGGAGAGGAGCCCGTCGAGGCCGTAGTTCAGCAGCTTTCCGAAGGTCCAGGCGGAGCGTCCCTGTTCCCGTACGGCGTTCTCGTAGCTGAACGTGGTGGTGGGGAAGCCGACCCAGGCGAAGAGGCCCTTGGAGAAGCGGTTGTACTCGGTGAGTTCGAGCACGGCGTCGGCGGCGCGCCGGGACAGCAGCCGGAAGTCACCGACGCCGTCGACGAGTTCGACGTCGACCAGGCGGTTGATCAGCCAGTAGTAGGCGCGTGCGGTGAGGGTGCGGGTGACGCGGTCGCCCTTGCGGGTGCGGCGGGCGATCACCTGGTCGTAGCCCTGGGCGTGTTCCTGGAGCATGCGGCCGACGAGTTCCGGCGGGTGCTGGAGGTCGGCGTCCATGATGACGACGGCGTCGCCCTCGGCGTGCTGGAGGCCGGCCAGCATGGCGGCTTCCTTGCCGAAGTTGCGGCTGAAGGAGACGTAACGGGCGCGGGGGTCGGCGGCGGCCAGCTCCTGGAGGATCGGCAGCGTCCGGTCCGCGCTCCCGTCGTCCACGTACACGATGTGGAACGCGTGGCCCAGGCGGGTCATCTCGTCCGTCACACGTTCATGGAAGCGTTCGAGGATGTCTTCCTCGTTGAAGCAGGGCACCACCAGCGAGATCAGCACGAATGTACATCAGCCGGTCAACGTGTCGAGGGCGGATGATGCGTGTGGCGTGGGGGCGACGGCTGGGTGAACTGAGCTGGGGAGGCGGGGTTGAGTGCGGTCGGGCCCCCGTCTTGGATGAGCACCATGACCCACGACAGACCCACTCACCCCAGCCGCCGCTCCCTGCTCGCGTGGAGCGGCGTCGGCGCGCTCACCGCTGCTGGCGTGTCCATCGGCACCGGCACGGCCTCCGCCGCCACACACCCCACGCCGGGCTCGGCGTTGCTGGTGCCGTCACCCCGGCTCGACCTGAACAGCGCGTCGGACAACTGGATACGCCAGAAGGCCACCCGTGACACCACGATCATTCAGTCGTTCGGCTACGACAACGCCAACGGCCACATCTACCTGGCCCAGGTGACGCAGGGCGGGCTGAAACTCTCGGGCGAGTCCGCTGCGGTGAGCAGTGTCGACCGCAATCGGCGCGGCGACCTGACCCTCACCAAGTGGGACATGTCCGGCAACACGCTGGGCTACATGTATCTGCGCGGCTTCGGACACGGCATGAGCATCGGTGTCGAACCGTTCGGCGGCAAGGCCTACCTGTGGACGGAGGCCGACGGCCAGGAGGTCGCGGACCCGGTGCACCCGGACGACCCGACCAAGACCACCAGCCGCGGCAGGCGTCTGGCGCGCTTCCCCTTCGTCAACGGCCAGGTGCTCGACTCCGGCTCGGCCGGACTCACCCTGTACGAGCCGGTCGCCGGGGCCACGACGTACACCGCCTCCGTCGACCCGGTCTACGGCCGGCTCGCCATCCGCTTCCGCGACACGGACGGCGTGATGGTCTTCCAGGTCCACGACCTGGATCTGGCCCGCCTCGGCATCTGGAGCCAGCCGCTCGCGAGTGTCCGCGAACCGGACATCACGGCGGTTCCCGGCTGGCCCCTCACCACCTACGGCCGCCCGTTCCTCCAGGGGTACGCCGTCGTCGGCCAGTACCTCTACATGCTGCACGGCAACAGCTACGGTTCCGTCCAGGACATCAACGGCCAGGACACGGTGATCTCCGCGCCCGGCGTCGGCAACACGTTCATCACCTCGGTGAACCTCACCACGGGCGCCCTGGACCCCGCGCCGCCCACGCCGTTCAAGGAGACCGTCAACCCGGCCCACACGGCGGCCGCGTACACGCTGGACTACCGCGAACCGGAGGGCCTCGGCGTGTACGTCCCGGACCCGGCCCAGCCCGGCGTCTTCCGGATCGGCATGGGGTTCGCCTCGGGAGATGCGGGCGCGCGGGTGGCGACGATCTACGGCAAGGCGGGGCTGGTTCAGCCGTCCTGACCTGACTGGGCGGGGCGGGGCGGGGCGGGGCGGGGCGGAAGAGCCAAGCGCCCCCACCGGCGCCCGGACGCGACCGCGGGCCCCCGGAGAGTTCCGGAGGCCCGCGCTCATCCCGCCGCCGGCCTACATGCGTCCCGTTCTCCAGGTCGACGGAGGAGACGTCGTCGACGACAAGCAGACCGGCCAACTGCCCCGGGCGTGAGGTGCACTCTCGGGGACCGCGGTGGTCGTTCTGGTACGAGGCCGGCGCAGACCGGGCAGCCGCTTCGACGCGTGCGCGGATCTCAGCCCTGGAAGATGAGCTGCGGCGGATGCGTGAAGTCAGCCCGGCAGAGGAAGACGTTCATGGAGCCCCAGCGGCCCACGGTGACTTGGGTGGGCGTACTGGCGTCCATGTCCTGCGACGCCGCACGGTCCTCCGCCGGAATCCAGCTGCGGCTGCCGCCGTCCCACTCCTTGCTCGCCACCGTCACCAGAAGGTCCGTCCGGGCCCCGCACGAGCAGAGCACGTCGGCGCGGCCCGTGCCGTGCCAGGAAGCGAATCCGCCGGCCTTCCAGCCGGGTGCGACCGAGAGGCTCAGCATTGACGGCCTCCATCCTGCTCAAGTTCCCAGAGTCCCAGTGGAGCGGCACGAGCCAAACCGACGAAAAACGCCGGGCCGACGCCATCGTGGCGTCAACCCGGCGCACTTCGCTATCCCTGGGGAATGATCACTGCCCCACTACGCGCTCGTACACCTCATCGTATTTCTCAGGAGACATACAGAACATGCCCTCCGAGTTTACGAAATAGGCGCCTTCCTCGAAACACCGGTTGAACAAATTCACCATCTGTTCAACCGTCGAGAACTCAATCTCTGTTGGTTCGCCGATCAGGACGCCCGCAATCACGGCCTCCTTGCCCAGGTTCCAGACAGCTGCGTAGATGTCACCGCCGCCACTTCCCAGGAGCGGCACCCAGTGATCACCGAGTACCGAGTCGCCCGCGTAGGCGCTCCTCATACGAGCAGCCTCCTCAAGGGAGAGCGGGGTATAACCCGGAATCACGTTGACGTCGTCCTGGACCTGCCCGGGAGCGTCGGCAACTCCGTTGCACCAGTGAAACCACCGAGCAACCGAATCCGGAATCGGACCCCCGAGGACCGATGCGACGCGACCGGCATCCACCCCAGGCACCATCCAGGCCACTACCGGCCTGTCGAGTGCCTGAAGATGGCCGCTGAGGCGTTCCAGCTCAGCATCTAGCATTCTCGCCCGCTCCCCTAACGCACATAATACGGATCACAAGCGACGTGGAGGCACCTCAAGCCCCGCCGGAAATCCGTCCGGCGGGGCTTGAGGTCTACTCCGGCAGTCGGAACAACTGCCGGAGGGATCAGCGCCCAGCGAGTCTCAGCGTCGGACCGTAGTCACCGGAACCGTCGGACATGGCAACTTCGAGCTCCCGGTCAGGGAAAGCCGTTCGTGCCGCTGCTCGCCACATGGTGGCGATACTCTCCGCCAATGCAGGAAGCGCCTCGTACTCCGATTGCAGAGTGATCACGAAGTAGTCCCACAAGTGCACGTGGTTCACTACCGATTCGATCGCCCGCACATCGCCTTGCAGACGAACATACCACTCATCGACGGATTTCCTGTCGAACTTGAAACCGAGGAATACACAGTCTCGGTATTCCACAAAGTTCGGCCAGTACAAGTCTGCCAGCGCTGCGGCCTCGGCCACGGTGACATGGGCAGACATGAAGCCTTGAATGTGGTACCCGTCGGCCTCGTCGCCGGTCACCCACTCCGACAACTGCGGCAACCCTCTAGGATCCATCACATTGGCTCGCTTCGTTCTCGAGTTCGCTTACCTGGTACACGTTGGTGAGATGTTCCTCAACACCTCATCGGCGGAACGTCATCCGGACCCGTCGGGCGGGCAGTCTCTCCCTGTACCGCCGTTCCGGACGTCATCAGACGCTCAGCCGCCCACTCCAGCACTCCGGGAACGGACCGTACTCGTCCCCGGCGACGGGGCGGGTGCAGCCGAGCAGTTCCAGGTGCTGGGGATCACCCGTGGTGGGCGAAGCCAGATGCGTCCGGTGCAGGATGGTGGTGGCGTAGGACTGAACTCCGTCGAAGACGCCACCGGTGACATACCCCACCTCTGCGGCGCCTTCCGGAGCGCCGTCCCTGACCGGCCATGCTCCGACGAGCCGGCCCAGACGTGATTCGAGATGGTCGATCAGAACAGCCGTCGGGTCCGTCGCCGTCATCAGGTTCTGGCAATACGTTCATCACCTCGGTGAACCTCACCACGGGCGCCCTGGACCCCGCGCCGCCCACGCCGTTCAAGGAGACCGTCAACCCGGCCCACACGGCGGCCGCGTACACGCTGGACTACCGCGAGCCGGAGGGCCTCGGCGTGTACGTCCCGGACCCGGCCCAGCCCGGCGTCTTCCGGATCGGCATGGGGTTCGCCTCGGGAGACGCGGGCGCGCGGGTGGCAACGATCTACGGCAAGGCGGGGCTGGTTCAACCGTCCTGATCCACGGCTTGCGGGCTCACGACACGGCGCGCCCCGTGTAGTCGCCGCGGCTGCCCGGCCGGACCGGGTGGTGGCGCGCCCGGCACTCCGCCGCACAAAGGGAGCAGGGACTGCCGGACTCCGACAGCCCCTGCTCGTCCGGCATCCAGACTCTTCCGTGGACGTTCAAGTATCGACTGAATCCGCCCGTCCGGTGTCCGTGGGCAGCATCTCCGGAAGCCGGTCCGCCCGGCTGGAATTCGAATTCTCAGGAATAATCCGTTTATTTCTTGACAGAAACGCAACTGGAGTCCTGCCACAGAACATCGTGGCAGGACTCCAGCCGTGCGATCGGTACAGAGCCAACCGCAGAAGACTCAGACCTTCGGATCAGATCGTCAGATCGTCAAAAGCCTGGTTCCACGGGCCATACCCATGGAATCCACGAAGGGCCGATTCAACGACAGCAGGAGAAAATGACTTGTGAAGCTTCATTTTGCTCGCCCGCTCCGAAGAAATCGAGACCCCTACATTGCCGCGCACATCCTGGATTCGATATTCCCCAGGCGGCTCGACCCAAACCTTGTATTCCAGGTCCGGGATACCGCCAACCAGTTGACGGTTACCGACTACAGGCCAGGCACCGTCCTTGATGCGAATATCCATGGTCTCCACGAGAAAGATTGGCGTATCGAGTTCAATTGACTCGATGTCGCGTGACTCTTCAACGTCCAGGAGATCAGAGAAGACCGCCAGCAGAACATTTCCACCAAGCTTCTCGATCACCTGCGCCAAAGCAATCTCTTGGCCGTTCACCGGGACGGACAGAATGTCGCCCTTTCTGTATTTCCCTAGCATACAGTCCCTCCTGCAGCTTTGTAACGGGCATCATTCATTTGCACTCGACCGTTTTCGAGGACACTTCCTGGAACTGACTTCTTTCCGCCACCGGCACGCATCCAGCTCTCCTCGAGGACATCAAGATCCTGTCCAGGATTTGCCCTGTCGAGCACCTCAAAGGTGAACGACTTGTGGGGGTAGTCCTTGGCGTGCTCACGCTGACGCTTCATGTACCGCTTCCAACTCTTCGCCTGACCGACATACTCCTCTCCGGAAATAATGTCAGTCCTCAGGTAGATAACGCCTGGGGGGGTCGGAGGAGTAGGCGACGCATTATGGACGAGGACCGGAGTCTGTCCGGCCAGCACATAGTACGTGTGCAGTCCCTCGATGCTGAGGTCGTACGTCGTGCGGGTTGCGGTGTAGGCCTTGGTGTCGATCACCACCGTCGGGCCGCCGGTATCGTTCTGGAGTTTCTGGCCGGCCTTGAGGTCGGCGGCCTGGGTCCAGGCGTTCTTGGTGGCTTCGTAGAACTGGTGGTGCTTGGTGGTCTGGATCGTCTTCTGGCCGGACTTCGTATCCACGACGACGTCGACGTAGTCACGGTCCGTCTTGGTGACGATGACCGCCTTGACCTTGTGCTTCTCCTTCTTCTTCTTGCCCGGTTCGGCCGTCAGGACGTAGTCCCCGACCTTCACCTCGGAGATCGGCTTGGTCGTGCCGTTCGCCAGCAGCACTGCGGTCAGGCCCGTAAAGCTGTGCGGAACGCGAACCCGGCAACTGCCACCCGGAGACGTCGGCTGACCGTCCGGTTCCTGCTTCGCCGTCGACTTGCGGCCGAACTTACTTGCCGCCGCGCCGAACACACCGCCCGTTGCCGCGCCGACCGCCGAGGCCTTCGCCGCGCCCGAGACGCTGCAGCCCTCCTCGCTGGTCACGCAGGAGATGCCGTAGCCGACCGCGCCTTCCGCAGCGCCGCCCGCAGCACCCATCGCCGCGCCGTTCAGCGCCTTGCCGCCGACACCGGCGAGCAGGCGGCCCACCGCGCCGGAGGCCGCGCCGCCGGCCGCGCCGCCGAGGGCGCCGGTGAGGGCTCCCACGCCGACCGCGGTCGCGAAGCCGGCCAGGGTCTTGGGACCGTCACTCATCGCGTAGCCGACCGCGTTGGCGGCAGCGCCCGCGAGCATTCCGCAAGCGACAACGCCCCCACCGAAGGTCGCCCCCGTGCAGCCCGCGAAGACCGCCACGCCGACCGCCACCGAGGCGATCGTCGATGCGTGCTGCTTCACGAAGTTGGCTGTGGCCTTGGCCGCCTTCTTGACGGCCTTGCCGACCTTCTTGGCGGCCTTCACCACCTTGTGCGCCACGCTCTTGACGGCCTTGGCGACCTTGCGGACCGTCTTCTTGACGTGTTTGACGACCTTGTGGACGTATTTCTTAACGCGCTTATAGGTCCGCTTGACGTATCTCTTGACCTTTTTGACGCTGTCGGCGACATAGTGCACGGCCTTGCGCACCACGCGCTTGGCCTTCTTGACGACCTTCTTGACCGCCTTCTTGATCTTCTTGGCGGCGGCCTTGACCTTCTTCGCGACCTTCTTGACCGCGGCCTTGGTCTTCTTGTAGGCCGACTTGACGACCTTCTTGACCTTCTTCTTGACCTTCTTGATGGCCTTGTCGACGAAGCTCGGCCAGTGACCCGTCGGGTCCGTCGCCGTCATCGGGTTCTGGTCCGCGTACGCGTAGCGGTTCGCGGACACCGACGTCGGCAGCGGGCTCATGCCCACCGTGTCGCGGCTGTTGAACTGGCCGGTCTCCGGTGAGTACCAGCGCGCCGCCATGTTGACCTTGGCGGTCTCCGGGTCCGTCCACCCCGACTGGTAGCCGAGGTGTCCGACCATGCCCGTGGACTGCTCGACCTTCCCGAACGGGGAGTACGTGGTCGAGCCCGTCAGCGCCTCGCCGTCCGCGGTGAACTGTCCCACCACGTCGTCGTGGATGTCGGTCAGTGCGAGCACCGAACCTATCGCCGACTTGATGCCCATCAGCGAACCGTCGACGTTGCGGCTGTAGCTGGTGCCGCCGTCGGACGCCACGTCGTTGCCGGCCCCGCTGTACGCGAAGTCGTACATCGTGCCGCCCTGGCCGTCCGTGGCCTTCAGCGTCCGGTCCAGGCCGTCGTACGTGTAGGTGCGCTCGCCCTCGCTGATGACGCGGTTGAAGGCGTCCGCCTTCACCGAGGTCTGCACACCGCCCTCGTCGGTGACCGAACTCATCGTGCCGCGCGCGGTGTACGTGTACGTGCCCTGCCCGTCCGAGGTGAGGCGGTTGCGGGCGTCGTACGTGTAGGTGTCACCGCCCACGCGGGTCCGGTTGCCGGACGCGTCGTAGCCGTACTGCTCGGTCGTGCTCCCGTTGTTCCAGGACGACAGGCGGTTCGCCCAGTCGTACGTGTACGTGTTCGTGGTGGCCCCGGCGACACCCGTCGTCGTCTTCGACGTCTCGTTGCCGTTGAGGTCGTAGCCGTAGGTGAACGACGCCAGTGACTTGCCGGTCGGTGACGTCAGCTTGTCCGTGGTCAGCTGGCCCAGGGAGTCGTAGGAGAAGTCACGCCTCCCCTTGCCCTGCCCGTACTCGATCGACGTCACGTTGGACTCGGTGTCGTAGCCGTACGTCATCGACGTACCGCTCGCACCGTCCACCGCCGTCTTCAGCCGGCCCGCCGTGTCGTACCCGAAGGTCGACGTGCCCGACGCGTCCTTGCGCGAGGTCATCGCGCCATTGCCGTCGTAGGCGAAGGAGGAGGTGCCGGAGGGGCCGTTGGCGCTCAGGAGCAGGCCGCGGTCGTCGTAGGAGAAGGTGTTCTTCTCCTCGTCCGCACCCGCCACCGAGGTGACCTGGTCGTCCTCGTCGTAGGTGTAGGTGTGGTCGGTGGTCTCCGCCTCCGCGCCCGTGCCGTGCTGGCGGACCAGCCGGCTCCGGTCGTCGTACTCGTTGCTGACGACGACCCCGCCCGGGGAGCGCTGCTCCTGGGGGCGTCCCGCCGCGTCGTAGACCATCGTGAACGTGCGGTCCACGAGGTCCGGATGCGCCGGGGTGGACGGTTCGATCTCCTTCTCCGCCATGCCCCACGTGTTGTACGTGGTGAGGAAGGCGTTGCCGCGGCCGTCGGTGAAGCGCGTGCGGTTGCCCGCCGCGTCGTAGCCGAAGGTCGTGGTGATCGACTCGGTCGCCGAGACCGGCTGGACCGCCTTGGTGATCAGACCCGTCGCATCGCTGGTGAGCGTGACGGTGTGGCCCCGGTAGTCGGTCACCGACGTCGGGTTGCCCGCACGGTCGTAGGTGGAGCTGCTCGTGCGCAGCACCTTGCCCGTCGCGTCCAGGTCCTTCGTGGCGGTCAGCTGGCCGTAGCCGTCGTAGGTGTTGGCGGTGCTGGTGCCGTCGGCGTCCACCGACGTGAGCGGCCGGCCGTCCATGTCGTACGTGAAGCGGCTGGTGGCGCCCGCGGCGTCGGTCACCTCCGTCGTCTCACCGAGGACGTTGTACTTGTAGGACTCGCTCACCCCGGTCGGGCTGACCGTCCGGGAGAGTTCACCTCCCGGGGCGTTGTACTCGTTGATGGAGGTGTACGCCCGCTGGGTCGGCTGGCGCACGATGTCCGTGTCCGTGACCGGGCGGCCGAGGTAGTCCCAGGTGGTCTCCTGGCGGGCGCCGCCGGGCCGGGTGGCCGACAGCTGGTCGCCGTTGGCGGTGTACGTGTACCGCGTCGTGGCGCCGCCGGGCTCCTTGACCGAGGCCAGGTCGCCGAGCTGGGTGTAGGTGTACTCGGTGCGCTTGCCCAGCGGGTCGACCTCGGCGGTGACCTGGCCGAGCTTGTTGTACTCGTTCCAGGTCGCGGCCGTGATCGGGGCCGAGGCCCCCGGCGGGGTGTAGTTCGGCATGGTCGTCGAGGACTCCTGGCCCTCGGCGTCGTACGCCGTCGTCACCACGTTGCCGAGCGGGTCGGAGGACTCGGTGTCCTCACCGAACGTGTTGTAGCCGGTCATCGACACCGGGCGGACCGACACCGGGGTGCCACCGCCGGTCTCGCTGTTGACCGCCGGCTCGGTGACGCTGGTCTGCTGACCGGCCTCGTCGTAGCCGTAGTCGGTCGTGACCCCGTTCTCGTCGGTCATGGCCAGCGGCAGTCCGCGCTGGTCCAGCTTCCAGGTGTTGGTGCGGACGGAACTGCCCGCCGCCGGGAGGGTGCCGCCCTTGAGCGCGGTCACCTGGGCCGAGTTCAGCGCCTCGCCGTAGACCTGGATGTCGCTGAGCGCGCCGTTGGTGTTCTCCGCGTACGCGCCGCTGGCGAGCCTGCGGCCGACCTGGAGCCGGCCCGTGGCGTCCCAGGGCGTGGTGAACGCCGTAGAGGTGCCGGACTGGACGCCGTTGACGTACAGCCTGATCTGGGCGGCCTCGTTGTCGTACACACCGGTCAGGTGCGTCCAGGTACCGGTGCTCACCGCGGCCGTCCCCGAGGACGCCCGGGCGATGGTGGGGCCGGACATGTCCGAGCCGTGGCGGTTGAACGTCCAGCCGTACGCCGTGGAGTAGTAGAGCTGGAAGCCGCTGCCGATCTTCCCGTCCTGGGCGAGGAAGGTGCTGTTGGCCGCGGTGGAGTTCAGCTTGACCCACGTGGAGACCGTGAAGGAGCCGCCGGTGTTGACCACCGCGCCCTGCGTCTCGCCGTAGGCGTTCGCCGTGCCGTCGAAGACGGCGGCGCCACCGTGCTCGGTGGAGCGGGTGACTCCGCTGCCGAGGGTGACGGCCTTGTTCCCGCCGGACGAGTCCGCGGCCGAGGTGCCGCTCGTCTCGGCCAGCTTCCAGCGGGCCACCGGTGCGGTGGTGCCGTCGTGGACGGTGGATCCGGTGACGTTGCCGAGGTTGTCGTAGAGCGTGTCCTCGGTGCTGGTACGGCCGTCGGCCGGGTCGAGGTCGGTCTCCGAGACGACGTTGTCGTCCGGGTCGTAGCTCACCTTCGTGGTCCGGGCGAGGCCGCCCGGGTCCAGGACCGACGACGTGGTGCGGTCGGAGGCGTCCACCGTGAACGTGGAGACGGTCTGGCCGTCGTTGGTGACCTGCTTGACCAGGTTGCCGGCCGCGTCGTAGGTGTTGGCCTCCTCGGTGAAGGAGAGGCCGTTGGCCGGGTCCTTGCGCATCACCGAGGCGGCGAGGCCGTCGTCGGTGTAGGTGTAGGCCGTGACGAGGCCCATCGCGTCGGTGATCGACGCGAGCCGGCCCGCCGGGTCGTAGGCCCGGGACTCCTGCACGAGGGTGGTGGCCGGCGAGGGGTTCGCCGGGTCGCCCGTGTAGTTCAGCAGGTTGGTGGTGAGGGGCCTGCCCTCGCCGTCGAAGGTGTAGGTGTTGACGTTGCCGGCCGGGTCGGTCTCCTTGACCTTGTTGCCGTACACGTCGTACTCGAACGACGTGGTGTCGCCGCCCGGGTCCGTCCTCGACGCCATGCGGTTGTACGCGTCGTACGTGATCGAGGTGGCGCGGGAGGCGTCACCGCCGGTCAGGTCGGCGATCGTCTGCGAGAGGACGTTGCCGTCGGCGTCGTAGACGGTGCTGGTCCGCCCGGTGTGGACGGCGCCGGTGACCCGGTTGGTGACCGGCGGGTCGGTCTCGGTGAGGACCTGGTCGTCCTTGTCGTACGTCAGGGTCGTGGTGAGGCCGCCCGGCTGGGCGTCGGTCACCTCGGTCCTGGTGATCTGACGGCCGAGGTTGTCGTAGGTGCTCTTCTCCTTCGCCCCGTTGGCGTCCGTCGTCTCGGCGACGTCACCGTTGGCGAAGTAGGAGTACGCGGTCTTCCGGCCGCCCGGGGTGACCACCTCGGCGACCAGCCCGGCCGGCGCCTTCGCGGTGCCGCCCTCCGCCGCCGCGGTGGTGGCGGTCGTGTACGTGGTGGTGGCGGTCCGCCCGTTCGGGTGGCCCGGCACCGGCGGCGTCGTCACCGAGGTGAGGTTGCCCGCGGTGTCGTACGCGTAGCTGGTCAGGTAGGTGTTGTCCGTCGGGCCCGAGGAACGGCCGTCGCGCTCGGTGAGCACCAGGTCGTTGCGCGGGTCCATCGGCGGGAACGCCGTGGTCGAGTCCGGGTAGTACGTGTAGTAGTCGGTGGCGCACTTGCCCGCGGCCGTGTCCTGGCACATGGTCTGGGAGACCGTGTTGCCGCGGATGTCGTGGCCGGTGATCGAGCGGTTGCCGTTGGCGTCGGTCACGGTGCGCAGGAAGCCCGCCGTGTCGTAGCCGTAGGTGGTCCGCTTGCCGTTGGTGTCGATCGCGGTGAGCAGACGGTTGCCCATCTCCGCGTCGTACACGTAGGTCATCGTCTTCTCGGTGGGGTCGGTGAGCTTCACCGTCCGCACCGGGGCGACGCCCGCGGATGCCTTGTACGCCGACCAGTGCTGCTCGACCTGGTCCTCGGTGAGTCCGCCCGCGTGCACGGCGACCTCGGCGATGGAGCCGGTGAAGTAGCTGACGTCGGCCGGAGCGCTGATCCAGCCCTTGGCGAAGCCGGCGCCGATGAACGTCCGGGTGTTCGTCTGGTCGTTGGGCGCCCCGGTGAAGTCGGCCTGCTTGACGCCGTCCACGTACAGGGTCTGCGTGGTTCCGGTCGCCGAGAGCACGGCGTGGTGCCAGGTGTTGTCGGTGACCGTCGCCTTGGACCCGAAGTCCGTGGCGGCCGAACCGGACACGCTGTACCAGTGGCCGCGGAGCTTGCCGTCGGCACCCACGTACAGGACGGGGTCGATGGGACCGCTCGCCCCGGCCGCGTCGTTGGGGGCCTTGGTCTGGTCGGACACCAGCACGCCCGGCTTCGCGGTCTTGAACCACAGCTCGACGGAGCGGTCGCCCTTGCCGTGCCAGCCCGCGTACGGGATCTCCGCGTACGAGCTGGTGCCGTTGAACTGCGCCGCCGTGACGTCACCGGTGCCGAACGGCCCGGCCACGCCCTGGGTGACGCTGTTGTACGTACCGAAGCCGGTGTGCAGCTCGTTGGCGGCCTGTGCGGCGCCCTGGGTGTCGTCCAGGCGCCAGTATCCGGCCGGCGCCGTGCCCATCACCGCGGAGCGGTAGACCTGGGACGAGCCGGTGACGGTGGCGGGGTTCAGCTTCCAGGTGCCGCCGTCGCCGTCGGTGGCCTGGACGACCAGGTCGTCCGTGGTGCCGTAGGTGACGGCCGACTGGGTCTTGCCGCCCGGCGTGGTGATCTTGTTGAGCAGTCCTGCGGACCGGGTGGCCGCGAGGTACTGCGCGGTGATGACCGACGGGTCGAGCGCCTCGGTGTAGACGGCGACCTCGGCGAGCTGTCCGGAGTAGTGCCCCAGCTTGTCGGAGGCGTTCATGGCCGGCCAGCCGTCGGTGTTCACCCCGGCTCCGAAGGAGATGTAGGGCTGCTCCCAGTCGTTGATGGTGCCGGCGAGGGTGCCCTGCTTGGCGCCGTCGAGGTAGAGCGTCTGGGTGGTCGCCGCTCCGGTGAGGGCCACGTTGTGCCACTTGCCGTCCGTCACGGTGGCCGTGGACGCGATCGTGGTCATGCACCCGGGGGACATGGCGAGGCAGCCACGGAGCTTGCCGTCCGTGCCGACGTACACCGCCGGGGTGTTCTTCTTCGTGTTCGTGACCGGGTCGGCGTCACTGAGCGGCTTGTCCCCGTAGTAGAAGAGGACACCGCCCGCCTGCGTGGTCTTGAACCACAGCGACACCGTCGTGTACGAGGGCGTGGCGCCCGGGGCGCTCGGGATCTCGACGTACGACGTGGTGCCGTTGAACGTGGCGGCCTTCTGCGTGGACCCGGTCAGCGGACCGGTCCCGCCGAGGGTCACGTTGCGGTAGAGGCCGTTGAACTTGCCCTGGTTGAGGTCGACCGTGTCGCTCGCGACCGTGCCGCCGGTCTCCCCCAGCCGCCAGTACGCGAACGGGTCCGCGTCCAGGACGGTGGTGCGGTAGTGGTTGCCCGTGGCGTAGCCGTAGACGGTGCACTTGGTGGGGTCGGCGGGCGGGCAGACCTTGGTGAGCTGGTCGCCGGTGTAGCCGTAGTTCCAGATCTGGGCGGTGCTCGCGTCCCCGGCCTTGGCGGGGTCCGTGGTCACGGTCGCCACGTGCGGGGCGGTGGCCCCGGAGGGGGTCTGCCAGGTGAAGGACAGCGACCGGTTGGACGTGGTGTTGGTGACCTTGCTGAGCTTGCCGCTCGTGTAGGTGAAGGTCTCCGCCCGGTTCGCGTAGTCCTTGATCGACGAGATCGCGAACGCGCCGGTCCGGCCGGTCACCGCCTGCTGGAAGCTGTAGGTGGTGAAGTCCTTGTCGGTCAGCGTGTAACCGCCGCCCGACGCGGCCGCCGCCAGCCTGGCGTACCGCCCCATCGGAGGTACGAAGGTGCCGTCGGCGTTGCGGCCGAAGGCCACCTGCTCGCCGCCCGGGTAGGTGATCACGACGCTGGTGAGGGTGCCCGCGCCGTCCTTCACCTCCACGGCCGTCATGTCGGTGACCGTCGCCCAGCCGGCGCCGAAGGCACCGTCGGTGCGCGGGTCACGGCTGTTGTACGAGCGCTCCACGGACAGCGACGGGCCGACGACCTCGATCTCGGCGTCGGTGTCCTCGGTGGTGTAGTTGGCGTCGCTGGGGTCGAATTCGTGGCCGTCGGTGTTCTGGGAGAGGCCCGAGGTCACCGGCGGCTGCGGCACCGCCGTGGCGAACCGGCTGGCCGAGTACATCACCGAGTCGTATCCGTCGGTGACGCTGACGTACCAGGCGTAGTTCTTGCTCCACTTGAGCTTGCCGGCGGGTATCTTCCAGCTGCTCTTGGTGATGATCCCGGAGGTGGCGACGGGCGTGGTGCTGTCGCTGTCCGCGTCGTACACCTCGAAGGCGTACGTCAGGGCAGCCATCGGCCACTTGTCGGCGTCGCTCGCGTAGACGAGCAGCTCCGGCTGGAGGGTGTTCGACTGGTGGTTCTCCGGCGGGTACTGGGCGTTGATCTGCGGCGCCTTGTTGGCCGTGTACGTCAGGTCCAGTGCGGGCCGGAAGGCCGCCGTGGTGCTGTTGTCGGAGTGGAACTTCTTCCAGTGCAGCCCGTCGTCGGTCGGCGCGGTCAGGGCCAGACCGTAGTTGGCGCTGCCGGTGGCGACGTCGTCGAACCATCCGGTGGACAGCGGGACCGGCATCTTCGTACCGACGCTCAGGCTGTTGGCGCTGTTGCTGCAGGAGGCTCCGGGGGCGACGGTGGCGGTGCCGATCGCGGTGCCGTAGGCCGGGCCGGGGTACGCGGTGACGCCGGCCGGGGTCCAGGACTGCGTCACCGGGTGCACCGAGAACGGTTCGGCGGTGCAGGTCGCGGACCAGACCGCGTACACGTTCAGGGTGGCGGCGGTGACCCGCTGGCCCTTGAGCGTGGTGCCCAGTGAGGAGAACTGGAGGAACGAGTTCGTCTTGTTGGTGCCGGAGTCGTAGCTGCCGACCTTGATCTGGTTCTCGGTGGAGTGGTCACCACCGATGGTGTTCTGCGTGTACGTCGAATTGCCGGCGGTGACCGTGGGGTCCACGGTGACGGGGTAGGCCCGGGCGGGGTCGTCCAGCCAGTCGCGGTCGGCGGTCAGCCGCAGGGCGGGCTTGCCGTCGGCGGTGGTGGTCAGTTCGTAGGTCACCGCGCGGGACATCGCCGCGTCGCCGGAGCGGGGGTCGATCCGGGAGTCCTCCATGAAGGCGTGGGGAATGGTGGCGGTCACCTCCCCGTCCCCGTCCGTGAACACCACGTCGCCGTTGTCCGCGATGCGCGGGGTGAGCCCCTGGACATCGAGGGGGAACAGCCAGGAGTTCGGGGCGTCGGCCGACCGCAGGACCAGCCGTTCCTTGAAGCCCTCGGCGAGCGGGGAGAGCAGCAGGTCGGTGTCCGGCAGGACGTCGGCGTACGTCGCCGTGTTGTCGGCGTCGACGGTGACGTCGGCCTTCTTCGCCCCACGGAGCGAGTAGGCGAGGCTGCGGCCCGCACCGAAGTCGACGGAGGCGAGCCGCTGGTCGCCCGCGTCCGGGGCGAACTCGACGTCGAGGGAGTTGGCGGCCTGCTGGAGCCTGCCGTCCTTGTCCTCGGTCAGGTCGGTGTCGATCGGCTTCCAGGCGCCGTCGGCGCCCTTGAAGTTGGACCGGCCGGCGTAGTGCCGGACGGTGGTCGACCCGTCGGTGTTGACGTAGTAGTCGGAGGTCGCCGTCGACTTCTTGGCGTTCCGCTTGCTGGTCTTCGCGTCGAAGCTCTTGGCGTTGCCCGCGGCGGCGTCGGTCACGGCCGTGCGGGGGCGGTCGTCGGCCCGGGCGTAGGCGTCGAGTTCGCCCTTGCCCTTGCCGGCGCTGTGACCGACCGCGTTCTTGCTGCTGGTCTGGTCCGCGGTGGCGGTGTGGCTCTTGCCGCGCGCGGTGCCGCTCTCCTGGTCGGGAGTGCGCAGGGGGGACTCGTCCAGCCACTTCCACAGCCCGGACAGGGACATCTTCGGCATCGAGAGCGCCGGAAGGGTCGCACCCGTGGCGGACGCCGTCTCGGTCGTGAGCATGCACGAGAGCGAGACGAGCACGGCAACTGCCGTGCCTCGCGCCCTGCGTCGCCCGACGGGGCCTGGGGGGAACAACGATGATGGACTTCGCCATCGAGCACGCATCGGGGCTGCTTTCTCTTCACAAGGCCTACATATGGCCTCGCGAGATTGCCCTATACGCCGACACGAGATCTACCAATTCTCGTTCGATCTTATGCGATGTTTATCTCATCGCACGCTTCCTGCCAGTTCGACTGCTACTGCACGGCCTTGACTGCTCGTCGGACGGCGTCGGCGGCCTCGTCCGGCACCTCGTCCCCCGGTGCGATCACCGTGAGGTTGCCGGCTTCCGCGCCGCGCTCCCCCGTCCCGGAGCCGACCACGACGAACCGCACCCGCGGATGGCCGGCCGCCGCCTTGCGCACCGTCTCCGTCTGGGCCGGACCGGTGGCCAGCACGACCTCGCAGTCCCGCTGGATCAGCCCGTTCAGGTGCGGCAGCGCGTTCGCCGCCGTCTGCTCGCCCATGACCGGGACGTGGGTGACCCGGGCCCGCGTGTCACCGGAGGCCTCCTCCATGCCCTGCCAGACAGCGGCAGCGGGGGTGCCCGCCTTGATGCCGTCCTCGCCGGTGAGCAGGCACGCGTCCACGTCCTGGTACTGGCGCGCCCTGGCGTCCGGCGGGCCCGCCGCTTCGTCGTCGCCGCCGAACACCCACACGGCCACGAGAGCGCAGACGACCAGCAGCGTCCCTGCGGCCGCCCACGCGCCACGACGCCCGCGCGACAGGGCCGCCGTCCGCTCAAGGATCAGCCGCACACGAGGCATTCGCCGCCGGGGCGCGGGTGTCCTGCCCCGCCAGGTACGCCGGGTCCTCATGCTGTGCCGTCCGCGCCGGCACGGTGCGTCCGCCAGGGAGCGCCGGCGAACAGGGCGTGGGCCGCGGCCCCCAGCGTGGTGACCAGCACCAGCAGCAGGTCCGCCGCGAACTCCGCCCCCCGCGTCTCCTCCGGGGTCAGGGCCGCCCAGAGCACCCAGGCCACGTTGGCGGCGGCGAAACCGGCGCACGCCGCCCAGTCGCCGGCCCGCCCCCGCCGCGCCGCGATGACGAGAGAGGGCACGAAGGACAGCATGCCCAGCGTGACTACGGGCACCGCGGCCAGCAGGGCGCGGGGCGTCACTGTCATCACCATCGCGAGCGGTGAGCGCGGACCTGCCTCGACGGCGTGGGGCACAGCAGGCTTCACGCTTTGTTCCTTAGGGGAGCGACGCGGGCGGCCGTGCAGAGAGCGGCTCGGACCGTTCGCACAGACGCCCGATGGATTCGGACGCCGTAGAGTACACCGCTCCTTCCACAGGTACGGCCCAGCGGGCTCATCGCCCCTGGGGGCGGGGCCGGTCACCCGCCGCACAGCTCCAGCATGACCTTCTTGTCGGCGTCGGTGGCGGGGAGCGCGTACTTCAGTGAGACCTGGGCGAAGCGCAACGCGTACGAACAGCGCACCGGCTTGTACGGCGGCAGCCAGGAGGCGGGGCCCGAGTCGCGCTTGGCGTTGTTGGCCGGGCCGTCCACGGGGAGGAGGTTCAGCGGGTCGTTGGCGATCTGCTGCCGCTTGGCCTCGTTCCAGTGGGCGGCGCCCATCTGCCAGTCGTAGGACAGCGGCATGACGTGGTCGATCTGGACCTTGGCGGCCTGCTGCTTGCGCCACTCGATGGCCGAGCCGGTGTACGGGTCCTTGAGCGTCATGGCGACGACCACACAGTCCGAGCCGTCCCGGAACCGGACCTTCTGGCCATCGCGACTCAGCAGATCGTTCCGCGTGTCGCAGCCGTTCCGCGAGAGCGGGACGCCGTCGACCGAATCCTTCCAGGCGGACCCGAACTTGTCGCGCTCGTAGCCGGTCTTGGGACCACGCCCCTTGGTCGCCACCTTCGCGATGACCTTCCGGGCCGCCGCCCGGTCCGCGTCGGAGGTGAGGGGGGCGAGGCCCGGTTTCGTACCGTCGGGGTTGTCCAGCGGGCTGGCACCGAAGCCGGTGAGGGACCGGCCGCCGCCGTTCGCGCTGGCGCTCGCCCCTCCGCCCCCGGAGGACACCTGGTCGGGGTCGCAGCCGGTGAGGGCGAGCGCCGCCACCACGCTCAGGGCGGGAACGATCACTCGGCAATCGCGGGGAGATATCACTCGTAGCCGTCCTGACGGGGAGAAAGCCGAACCGACCCGGGAATCCTACGGACGTCTTCCCCGCCCGGGGGCGTTCCAGACCTCCGCCCGCCCCGGATGCGGCCCGGATCACACCTTGCCGATGCCCAGCGTCGTCTCCGAAGGCAGCAGCCCGGAGCCGATCGCCGCCACCCACAGGGGCCCCAGGAGCTCTACGAGCCGCTCCCGTTCCTCATCGGTGAGCACCCGCCACGGGGCGGCCGCCGCCTCGTCCGTGCGCCGCTCGACCTCGGCCCGCAGCGCCCTGCCCGCCTCCGTCGCCGTACCGTCGTCCGCCGCCAAGCCGCGCTTCACCAGCCGTTCGAGGGCGTGCGACCACGCCTCGTCACCCCACCCCCGGCTCGCGAACACCGCCGGCGGCGCCGCGCCGATCGCGGCGAACGAGACGAGCGCCTCGACCGGGTCGAGCTCCGCGCCGGCGAGCGCCGCGAGGTGGCCGTCGCCGCGGTGTTCGCGCAGGACGGTCGCCGCATGCCAGAGCGCGAGGTGCGGTTCGTCCGGCCAGGGCAGTGCGGCGTTGGCCGCGGCGAGCGGGCGGCCCGTCGTGTCGGCGGCCTCCGCGACCCGTCGCAGGAGCGCCGCGGCCCCGGCCGTCTCCGGAGCGGTGACCGAATCCCCCAGCAGCGTCCGGTACGCGCGGTCGACGGCCCGGCGCCGTGCGGCGAGCACGGCGTCGGGGGAGGCGACGGACCAGATGCCCGGGACGTGCTCCCCCACCATGCGCGGACTGAAGCTGTAGAAGGTCTCCGTGACCCGCCCGGCCCCGGCCTCCCCGAGCGGCGCCGCCCGCCAGGCGAAGTAGCTCGGCCAGCGCACGTCGACCGCGTACCCGAGCGCCGAGGCCTCCTCGTAGGCCTCCGGCGCGTAGTACAGGACGGCGTGCAGGGGCTCCAGGAGGTGCCACATCTGCCGTACACGGCCCAGTTCGTCGGACATGTCTCCGCCTTTCGCAGCAGCGTGCGTCTTGTCATTGACTAGATGTCCAGCGAGGGCCAGCGTGCCCCCGTCCCGCGAACTTGTCAATGACTAGATTCTGCGTACTGTGCTGTCCATGAGCAGCGACCGCACCTATCACCACGGCGACCTGCGGCGGGCCGTCCTCACCGCCGCCCTCGACGTCATCCGCACCGAGGGCCCCGCCGCGCTGAGCCTGCGCGATCTGGCCCGCCGGGCCGGCGTCTCCCACGCCGCCCCCGCCCACCACTTCAAGGACCGCACCGGCCTGCTCACCGCGATCGCCACCGAGGGCTACGAACTCTTCGCCGACGCCCTCGCCGACGCCCCGGACCTTCGGGAGCGGGGCGTGCGGTACGTACGGTTCGCCGCCGGGCACCCGGCCCACTTCCAGGTGATGTTCCAGCCGGACCTCCACCGCGCCGACGACCCCGCGCTGCTCGCGGCGAAGGAGCGGGCGTCGGTGGAGCTGCGGGCGGGCGTCACCGGGCTCCCCTCCGGCGGCGGGGACGACGCCCGGCTCACCGGCGTGGCCGCCTGGTCCCTGGCCCACGGCTTCGCCACCCTGCTGCTCAGCGGAAACCTGAGCGGGGCGGTGGGCGACCGGGACCCGGAAGAGGTGTTCCGGGCACTCGCCACGCCGGTTTTCGGGCCGCAGGGGTCCAACTGACGCACACCCATGGGGAATAGCCGGCGCCTCCGCGTGATTGGCCCTGTCGTGCGCATGTGATCCACGAAACGGTCATCCGAAGAGAACGAGGGCGGGAATCATGGGAACCACGCACGGGACACGGCGTACGGGCGTCGCGCTGTTATCGGCGCTCGCACTGGTGGCGCTGCCGATCGTCGGCGGAGAGGTCACCAGCGGCTCCGCGCAGGCCGCGACGGCCGCTACCGGCACGACGCCGCAGCCGGACCGCGGGGCATGGCAGGGCGGCTGGGCCGCCTCGCCGCAGGCACCGACCGAGGTCTTCACGCCGAACTGGTCGCGGCAGGGCTTCGCGGACCAGACGGTCCGCCAGGTGGTCCGGGTCAGCACCGGCGGCACCCGGGCCCGCATCGAACTGTCGAACCGCTACGGGAGCACGCCGCTGCGGATCACCGGAGCGACGGTGGCGCGTACGGAGCACGGGGCGTCGGTCAAGGAGGGTTCGGTCCGCCGGCTGTCCTTCGGCAAAGACCGGTCGGTGACCATTCCCGCGGGCTCCGACGCAACGAGTGACGCGGTGCCGTTCAGGACCCGGGCCCTGGAGTCCCTGACCGTCACGCTGTATCTCGCGGAGCCGACCGGCCCCGCCACCTTCCACATGATGTCGTCGGCCACGAGCTACCGGGCGCGGGGCGATCACCGGGCCGACCGCGACGGCGCGGCGTTCAGCGAGACCAGCGCATCCTGGTACTACCTCACCGGCCTCGAGGTCAGTGGCGGCGGCACGCCGCGCAGGAACGGGGTGGTGGCGTTCGGCGACTCCATCACCGACGGCGTCGGATCCACGCCGGACACGAACAACCGCTATCCCGACGAACTGGCCGAGCGTTTCGCGGCCACCGGCCGGCCGCGCAGCGTCCTCAACCACGGGATCGGCGGCAACCAGGTCACGAACGACACGGACTGGGCCGGGGAGAAGGGCGTGGTCCGCTTCGGGAAGGACGTGCTCGACGAGCCGGGCGTGGGCACGGTCATCGTGCTGGAGGGCATCAACGACATCGGGGCGAGCGGCGCGGGCGCGGTCGGCGCACCCACCCCTGAGGTGTCCGTCGCGCAGCTGATCGCCGGCCACCGGTCGTTGATCCGTCAGGCGCACGCCAAGGGGCTCAAGGTGATCGGTGCGACGCTGACGCCCATCAAGGGCTCGTTCTACGACAGCCCCGTCAACGAGGCGAAGCGCGACGCGGTCAACGACTGGATCCGCACTTCGGGCGCGTACGACGACGTGGTCGACCTGGACCGCGCCGTGGCCGACCCCGAGGACCCGGACAGCATCGCCCCGGCCTACGACTCGGGAGACCACCTGCACCCGGGAGACGCGGGCTACCGGGCGATGGCGGAGGCGCTGGACCTGCGGAGGCTCTGATCCCGTCGCCCGGATGACCCCGGTGGCCCCGGTGGCCCCGGTGGCCCCAGTGGCCCCAGTGGCCCCGGTGGCCCCGGTGGCCCGGGCAGCCTCATGGCCTGCCCGGGCCACCGGCCGCTCAACTGCGCACGGGCCGGGTGTCCTCGTCCGCGTCCCCGGCCGCACGCCCGGCCGGGGCCGGAGCCAGGGAGCGAATGCGGGGCACCGGTGAGGGCAGCAGCCACAACACCGAGAGGGCTCCTCCGACCGCGGCCACGAGAAGCGTCGGCCTCAGTCCGGCGAGCGTGGCGAGCGCGCCACCGACCACGGCGCCGACGGGCCGCACGCCGTAGTTGATCGTGCTGTACGCACCGGCGACACGGCTGCGCAACTTGTCGGGGATCACGGACGCCTGGAGGGAGTTGAGGTTGACGTCGAACAGCATGACGCCGAAGCCGGAGAAGAACTCGGACGCCGCCAGCGCCCCGGCGCCGAGCCAGAGCGGGCCGTTTGCCGCGGCGGCGATGGCGATCGGCGCGGGGAAGAGTACGGCGCCCACGACGATGCTGCGCCCCACACCGAGCCGCCGCGAGATCACCGGCGCGAGCACCGCACCGAGCAGGGCTCCGGTCGCGCCGACGCCCAGCGCGGCCCCGATCACTCCGGCGGACAGCCCCAGGCTCCGGCTGGCGAAGAGCACGATGAGTCCGCTGCCCGCCACGAAGGTGAAGAAGTTGACGGTGGCCGCACAGCCGAGCGTCGCCCGCAGCACCGGGTGCCGCACGACGAACACGAGGCCCTCCCTGGCGCGCCGCAACAGCGAGGGCGCGTCGGCTGTGGCGGCCACCGGCGGTTCCTCCACCGCGATCCGGCCGATCAGGACCGCTGAGACCAGGAACGTCAGGGCGTCCACCACGATCGCCACGGGCGCGGTGAGCGCCTGGACCAACGCTCCGCCGATCGCGGGGCCCGCCACCTGGGAGACCGAACGGCTCGCGCTGAGCTTGCTGTTCGCGTCGACGTAGGAAGCGCGCGGTACGAGGCGTACGAAGAACGGCGGGTAGGCCGTGTTGAACAGCACCCCGGCCGCACCCGCCAGGATCGCCACGGCGTACAACTGCGTCAGCGTCACCGCCCCGAGAACGTAGGCCGCCGGAAGGCTCAGCATGCCCGCGGCGCGCAGGAGGTCGGCGAGGATCATCAGCCGGCGTTTGCGCACCTGTTGATCGACCCAGGCCCCCAGGACGATCGCGAGCAGGTTGGGGGTCCAGATGAGTGCGGTCAGCCATGCCACCTGGTTGGCCGAGGCGTTCAGCGCGCCGACGGCTATCAGGGGCAGGGCCAGTTCGGTGATGCGGTCGCCGACCTGCGAGACCGATTGACCGGCCCAGAAGCGGGAGAACCGCCGGTCCCGCCACAGCGATATCGCGGGCGGCCCGTCCGGGCCACCGTTCACGACGGCTGCCCCGTCCGGCCCTCGCCCTGTTCCGCGGCGCCCTCCGGCAGGACGTACCGCATCAGCCGGACTCCACGGCTGCCCGCGGGCCGGTCGGCCGCCTCCCGGTTGACGTACGGTGCGAGCACACGCTCCATCTCGTCCTGGATGGAAGCGAGTTCGTCGGCGGAAACCGTGACGCGGGTGTACGCCAGCCCGGCCGGACCGCTCCATGCCGGATCGAGTCCGGGCTCCACCTCGGCGGCCCAGCGGGACGGGACGTCCGCATAGCGCAGGAACATCTGGCGCGAGAGCTCACGCGCGGCCGACCGGCCTTCCTCGTCCGCCGGGTCCTGCGACGCCTCGAACCGGAAACCGCGCGCCACCGCCTCCCACCGCCGCTGCCGGCGGTCCGGGCCGGGCTCGCTGTCGCGGACCAGCCCGAAGGTCGCCAGATGGCGCAGATGCCAGCTGGTCACCGAGGGAGTCGCGCCCACATCCGGTGCGAGCTCGGTCGCGGTCGCCGGGCCGTTCCTGTTCAGGTGGTCGAGGATCGCCAGTCGCACCGGATGCGCCAAGGCGCGCATCGCCTGCGGATCGGTGATCTCGACGTCGCCCATGCGATTGTTGGCTGCCATGACGTGAGAGCTTCCTCTCATAATTCGTGAGAGTCAACTCTCATATCGACGTCCCGTCGAGCTACGAGCCGGAGCGAGCCTCGGTAACCGGCCCGGGGCGCAGGATGACCCATCCGGCGAGCGGATGCGCGGCACCGGCTGAGGCAGGCGCCGACGAAGGCAGGCAGACGTCGCACGCCGCATGGGCCCGTGGACCTGACACTCACTCCTGCCCAACTCCTGGGCGTCTGGTGGGCCCAAGAGCTGCCCTTCTCAGTGCGCGCCGCGCCGTCCCGGCCGGCACGCCCCCGGCCGCCCCCCTACGACCCCAGGATCGTCGTCAGGAACTCCCCCGTCCACGACAGGAGTTCACGCCCCACGACCGGCTTGCCGCCGATCTTGCCGCCGGTGGGTCGCGGCACCAGGATCTGGTGCAGGGCCGGCTTGATGATCGCCTTCGGGTACAGGCGCTTCAGGCGCAGCTCCTGCGACTCGCGCAACTCCACCGGCGCGAAGCGGATGTTCGGCCCCTGGAGCACGACGTCGCCGACCCCGCAGGCGCGGGCCAGCATGCGCAGGCCCGCCACCAGGAGCAGGTTCTCCACCGGCTCCGGGAGCTTGCCGTAGCGGTCGGTGAGCTCCTCGCGGACCGCCCTGATGTCGTCCTCCGAGGAGGCCGAGGCGATGGAGCGGTACGCCTGCAGGCGCAGCCGCTCGCCGGGGGCGTAGTCGTGCGGGACGTGCGCGTCGACCGGGAGCTCGATCTTGACCTCCAGCGGCGGCTCCTCCTCCACCCCGCCTTCGAGGGAGGCCCGG
Organism: Streptomyces sp. NPDC005803; assembly: GCF_040630435.1. Classification (NCBI taxonomy): domain Bacteria; kingdom Bacillati; phylum Actinomycetota; class Actinomycetes; order Kitasatosporales; family Streptomycetaceae; genus Streptomyces; species Streptomyces sp. NPDC005803. Next base: position 69,051 of record NZ_JBEXXO010000003.1, read on the forward strand.
TAGTCCGCGACCGCCTCGCCGACCATGCGCACGTACAGGTCGAAGCCGACGCCCGCGATGTGGCCGGACTGCTCGCCGCCCAGCAGGTTGCCCGCGCCGCGGATCTCCAGGTCCTTCATCGCCACGTACATGCCCGCGCCCATCTCGGTGTGCTGCGCGATCGTGGCCAGGCGCTCGTGGGCCGTCTCGGTGAGCGGCTTCTCCGGCGGGTACAGGAAGTAGGCGTAGCCGCGGTCGCGGCCACGGCCCACGCGGCCGCGCAGCTGGTGGAGCTGGGAGAGGCCGAAGTTGTCACCGCGCTCCACGATCAGGGTGTTGGCGTTCGAGATGTCGATGCCGGACTCGACGATCGTCGTGGAGACCAGGACGTCGAACTTCTTCTCCCAGAAGTCCACCACCACCTGTTCCAGGGCCTGTTCGGACATCTGGCCGTGGGCGGTGGCGATCCGCGCCTCGGGGACGATCTCGCGCAGCCGGGCGGCGGCGCGGTCGATCGACTCGACGCGGTTGTGGATGTAGAACGCCTGGCCCTCGCGGAGCAGTTCGCGCCGGATGGCCGCGCCGATCTGCTTCTCCTCGTACGGGCCGACGAACGTGAGGACCGGGTGGCGCTCCTCGGGCGGGGTGGTGATCGTCGACATCTCGCGGATGCCGGTCACCGCCATTTCGAGCGTACGGGGGATGGGCGTCGCGGACATGGTGAGGACGTCCACATTGGCGCGGAGCTTCTTCAGCTGCTCCTTGTGCTCGACGCCGAAGCGCTGCTCCTCGTCGACGATGACCAGGCCCAGGTCCTTGAACTTCGTCTCGGACGAGAAGAGGCGGTGGGTGCCGATGACCAGGTCGACGGAGCCCTCGCGGAGCCCTTCGAGCGTCGCCTTGGACTCGGACTCGGACTGGAATCGGCTCAGCGCCCGTACGTTGACCGGGAATTGGGAGTAGCGCTCGGTGAAGGTGCCGAAGTGCTGCTGGACGAGGAGCGTGGTGGGGACGAGGACGGCGACCTGCTTGCCGTCCTGCACCGCCTTGAAGGCCGCCCGGACGGCGATCTCCGTCTTGCCGTAGCCGACGTCGCCGCAGATCAGCCGGTCCATGGGGACGGACTTCTCCATGTCCTCCTTGACCTCGGCGATCGTGGTGAGCTGGTCGGGTGTCTCCGCGTACGGGAAGGCGTCCTCCAGCTCCCGCTGCCAGGGGGTGTCCGGGCCGAAGACATGGCCGGGGGCCGCCATCCGGGCCGAGTAGAGCTTGATCAGGTCGGCGGCGATCTCCTTGACGGCCTTCTTGGCGCGCGCCTTGGTCTTGGTCCAGTCGGCGCCGCCGAGCCGGTGCAGGGTCGGGGCCTCGCCACCGACGTACTTGGTGACCTGCTCCAGCTGGTCCGTCGGGATGTAGAGCCGGTCGCCGGGCTGGCCGCGCTTGGCGGGGGCGTACTCGACGAGGAGGTACTCGCGGGTGGCGCCCTGGACCGTGCGCTGCACCATCTCGATGTAGCGGCCCACGCCGTGCTGCTCGTGGACGATGTAGTCGCCCGTCTCCAGCGTCAGCGGGTCGATGGTCTTCCTGCGGCGGGCCGGCATGCGGCCCAGGTCCTTGGTGGCGGTGCGCTGGCCGGTCAGGTCCGTCTCGGTGAGGACGGCGAGCCGCAGCTCCGGGTCGACGAAGCCGTGGTCGATGGCGCCGCAGGAGACATGGACCAGGGACGGCGAGATCTCCGCCAGGTCCGGGTCCAGACGGGCCGGAACGCCTTCGCCGCCCAGCACCTCGACGGTACGGGAGGCGAGCCCCTGGCCCTCGGTGACGTACACCGTGCGCCAGCCGTCGGCCAGCCACCCCTTGGTGTCGGCGAGTGCGCGCGCGGTGTCGCCGCGGTACGCCTCCGGGGCGCGCATGCGGAGCTTGAGGGTGTCCTCGTCCAGCTCGTCGTCCGCGGCGAACGGGGAGACGGACCACCACATCATGTTCAGCTCGCGGGCCCGGTCGCGGACGTCCGCGATGCCGCGCAGCGAGGCGGCGCCGACGTCGATGGGTGCCTCGCCGCCGCCCGCGGTGGCCGCCCAGGACGCCTCCAGGAACTCCTGGCTGGTGGCGACCAGGTCCGCGGCCCGGGTGCGGACCCGCTCGGGGTCGCACACGACGGCCATCGAGCCCTTGGGCAGCACGTCGATCAGCAGTTCCATGTCGTCGACGAGGACCGGGGCGAGGGACTCCATGCCCTCCACCGCGATGCCCTCGGCGATCTTGTCGAGGAGTTCGCCCAGCTCGGGGTGGGCCTCGGCGAGCGCGGCGGCCCGCTCACGGACCTCGTCGGTCAGCAGCAGCTCGCGGCAGGGCGGCGCCCACAGCCCGTGCTCGGCGATCTCCAGCGACCGCTGGTCGGCGATCTTGAAGTAGCGGATCTCCTCGACGTCGTCGCCCCAGAACTCCACCCGCAGGGGGTGCTCCTCGGTCGGCGGAAAGACGTCCAGGATGCCGCCGCGCACCGCGAACTCGCCGCGCTTCTCCACCAGTTCGACCCGGGAGTAGGCGGCTGCCGCGAGCGCCTCGACCGTCCTGCCGAGATCCGCGCTCTGCCCGATCCGCAGCGCCACGGGCTCCAGGTCACCGAGCCCCTTGACCTGCGGCTGGAGCACGGAACGGATCGGCGCGACGACGACGGAGACGGGCCCGGTCTCCGGGTCGTCCGCCCTCGGGTGCGCCAGGCGCCGCAGCACGGCCAGCCGGCGCCCCACGGTGTCGGAGCGCGGCGACAGCCGCTCGTGCGGCAGGGTCTCCCAGGACGGGAACTCCGCGACCGTGTCCGGCGGCAGCAGGGTGCGCAGCGCGGCGGCCAGGTCCTCGGCCTCACGCCCGGTCGCGGTGACGGCCAGCACGGTCCGTTCGGCGTCCCGGGCCAGCGCCGCCACGGCGAAGGGCCGCGCGGCGGGCGGGCCCACCAGATCGATGTGCATCCGGTGGCCGTCTCCGGCGGCCTTCACCGCTTCGTCGAGCGCCGGATCACGTACGACGACATCCAGCAGACCGTGCAGGCTCATGAAGGGCTTCCGTCCCGGTAACGAGGGCGAGGGCTGACAGCCGGCTGCTGTCAGGGGCAACGCGAAGGGCCCGACACGTCAGACGGGCCGGGGGTCCTTCAAGCCTACGACTCCGGGGGGACAGTCGCCCCCGCGACGGGGCTGCGCGCCGCCGGGCGGGAGCCCTCACGCACGAAATCCGGCCCCGGGGCGTTTGGAGGAACGCCCCGGGGCCGGAACCGTCAGTCTACGGGGCGCCGCCCGTCCCCTCCGGTCGCTTCGGCTGTGCTCATCCGGCCGGCTCCGCACGCTCGGGACACGCCCGGAAGTCGACGGCCACCCGGCGGCTGGGTCCCATCGCCACGAAGAGCACCGAATCGAGCGCCGAGGCGAGCTTCTCCAGCAGATACAGCGTCGGCATGCACCTGCCGCGCTCCAGCCGGGATATCGCCGCCTGGGACATCCCGGCGAGTTCGGCGAGCCTGGCCTGTGTCATGCCGACCTCGCGGCGCCGGTCGCGTACGGCACGTCCGAAGGACTCCTCCAGCCCCGGCCGACGGCTCCCGCTTTCCACAGTCCTCATCCGGCCCGGCTCCCGTCGGTGTTCACCCCCGCCGTACTCCGGTGCTGAAGTACGGCAATCGGGAGCGTAACCAGCCGGGGCCCGCAGTCATCCTTCGGTCGAGCAGAATCTGAGCAGAATCTGAGCTTCAGGCATGAGAAGTCCCCGCACCGGTCCGCTCGCCCGCACACCATCTTGCGGGGCGACGGAATGCGCATACCTGGAATGGCATATCGGATGCCCGTCAAGTGAAAGCACCTGGCCAGGACTTCGGAATTGTCTACTCCGCTTCGCGAGCATCTCGGGAAAGCCTCAGGAAGCCCTCAACATGGTTGCCCGCCCGGTCCGGCCCATGCCATGGTGGCCGCCGCAATCAAACGGGAAGGAAACGCAACCTTGACCACCTTGCGTCATTCGATTTCCACCATCGCCATTACGGGAACTCTCGTACTCGGCGCAGCCGCACCTTCGCTCGCCGACTCGGCGCAGGCCCCCGCCTCCGCGTCCGCCACGGTGACGAAGTCCCAGAAGCTGTCGAAGATGGCCTCCATCACGGGCGACTCGTCCGCGTCCCAGAACCGCTGGTTCTCGGCGCTCGGCGCCCGCAACAAGGCGTCCATCAAGAAGTACAAGTTCACGTGGAAAACCGATGGCTGCTCCTGGGCTTCGGACAGTATCCCCGGGGGATACGACTTCCACCTCTCGTGCTGGCGCCATGACTTCGGCTACCGGAATTACAAGCAGACCGTCGGCGCGACAAAATTCCGCGCCTCGCACAAGGCGCGCATCGACAAGGCCTTCCTGCACGACATGAACCGCGCGTGCGGGCGGACCTTCTGGGCCGATCCTTTCACCAAGGCCCAGCGCAAGAAGTTGAAGGCGGCATGCAACAAGACCGCCAAGAAGTACTACGACACCGTCCGGGCGTTCCGGTGACGGGCCGGAGCGCGCACTGAAAAGCGAAAAACACGCAGTCGACGGCCCCTTCGGACCGTCGGCTGCGTGGTGCTTTTCGCCGACTGCGCGTTTCTTTCCCGTCAGTCCGTCGCGATCGCGTTCAGGACGTTCATCCGGCCGGCCCGGAACGCGGGAACCAGTGCCGCGAACAGTCCGACGAACGCCGCGGCGACGAACACCGTGACGATGGTCGGCCACGGGATCTCCAGGACGCCGAGCCCTTCCAGCGCCAGCAGCTTCTGCGCCGAGGTGCCCCAGCCCATCCCCAGGCCCAGGCCGAGCAGGGCGCCGAACAGGGCGATGACCACGGACTCCAGCCTGATCATCCGGCGCAGCTGGCGGCGGGAGAGGCCGATGGCGCGCATGAGGCCGATCTCGCGGGTCCGCTCGACGACCGACAGGGCCAGGGTGTTCACGACGCCGAGCACCGCGACGATGATCGCCAGAGCGAGCAGGCCGTACACGATGTTCAGGAGCTGGCCGATCTGGTCCTTCAGTTCCTGCTTGAAGTCGGTCTGGTCGAACACCTTGACCGTCGGGTCGGCGGCCACGGCGGCCTTGAGCGACTCGTACGCCTCGTCCTGCTGATCCGCGGCCGCCTTCGCGAACAGGATCGAGTCCAGGGGCATGCGGTCGGCCGGGACGTACCGCGCGGCCGTGCTGAGGTTCGTGTACATCGCCCCGGAGTCGAGCGCGGAGTCGTCGGTGGTGATGGCGGCGATCTTCAGCCGGGCCGTCCTGCCGTGCTCGAAGGCGGCCGTCAGTTCGTCCCCGACCTTGACCCCGTGGCTCTTCGCGAACTTCGAACCGACGGACATCGCGTCCTTGCCGTAGGCGGCGGAGAGGTCTCCCGAGAGCGTGTCGCGTGCCAGGTCCTGTGTGTACGTCGGGTCGGTGGCGCTCAGACCCACCTTCGCGGTGGAGCCGTCCGGCAGGGTGAGCCTGACCGGCACGTCCTTCGCGTGGGTGACGTGGGCGAGGTGCGGCGCCCCGTCGACCGCCGCGCTGGTCTGCGCGGTGAGCGGCCTCCCGTCACCGCCGCCCACCTGCACGATGAAGTCCGCTCCCACCGACTTGTCCAGCGCGTCCGTGGCCGAGGCGACCATGGAGGAACCCACCACCGACAGGCAGGCCACCAGGGCCAGGCCGATCATGAGGGCCGCCCCGGTCGCACCGGTCCGGCGCGGGTTGCGCAGGGCGTTGCGCTCGGCCAGCCGGCCGACCGGACCGAACAGCCGCAGGACGACGACGCTGAGCGCCCGTACGACGACCCCGGCGAGCAGCGGGCCGATGACGATGAACCCGATGAGGGTGAGCACCACGCCCAGGCCCAGGAAGAGCGAGCCGTCACTCGCCTCGTCCGCCTGCGTCGTCGCCCACAGGGACGCGGCGCCGGCCCCGGTGAGGACCAGGCCGATACCCGCCCGGACCCAGCCGGACTTGGCGTCCGCCGGCGTCCCGGCGTCGCGCAGGGCGGCCATCGGGGAGACCTTGCCCGCCCGGCGGGCCGGGACGTAGGCGGCGAGGACGGTCACGACGATGCCGAGCGCGAGACCGATCACCGGTGTCGTCCAGGCGATGGTGAGGTCCTCGGTGGACAGTTCCATGCCCATGGCGCCCATGAGCTTCATCAGCCCGATGGCGAGGCCCACCCCGGCGGCGACGCCGAGGACCGATCCGACGATGCCCAGGAGCACCGCTTCGAGCAGCACCGACCGGTTGACCTGCTTGCGGCTGGAGCCGATGGCCCGCATCAGGCCGATCTCGCGGGTCCGCTGGGCGACCAGCATCGAGAAGGTGTTGACGATCAGGAAGATGCCGACGAGGAAGGCGATCCCGGCGAAGCCGAGCATCGCGTACTTCATCACGTCGAGGAAGGAGCCCATCGAGTCCTTGTTGGCCTCCGCGGCTTCCTTCTGGGTCTGCACCTTGTACGCGGTCGAGCCGGCCAGTGCGGCGGTGACGTTCTGCTTCAACCGCGCGTCGCTGACGCCCGGTTCGGCGGTGATGGAGATCTGGGTGAAGACGCCGGAGCGGCCGAGGAGCTTCTGCTGGGCGGTGGCCGTGTCGAGGTAGACGACGGCCGCGCCGGGGTTGGTGACCTTGAAGGTGGCGATACCGCTGATCCGGGCCTTGATGTCGCCGGTGACCGCGATGGTGCGCAGTTCGTCACCGATCTTCAGGTGGTGCTTGTCCGCGGTGTCGGCGTCGACCATCACCTCGGTCGGGCCGCGCGGGGCGTGGCCGGAGGTGATCTCCATGGACCGCAGGTCGTTGGAGGTCCAGTTGCCCGCGAGCGTCGGAGCGCCCGTGTCGGAGCCCATGTTCTTGTTGTGGCTGTCGACGACCGTGACCGCCGAACTGCTGACGGCGCCCTCCGCCTTCTTCACCCCGTCGGCCTTCTCGACCTGGGCGATGACGGAGGCGGGCAGCGACTGCGGCTTGCCGTTCTCGGGGGTGTCGTCGACCTTCGCGGTCTTCGGGCTGACGGTGACGTCGGCCGACGTGGCGGCGAAGAGCTTGTCGAACGTGGTGTTCATCGTGTCGGTGAAGACGAGCGTGCCGCACACGAACGCCACCGACAGCAGGACGGCGACGGCGGACAGCGCCATACGCCCCTTGTGCGCGAAGAAGTTGCGCATGGAGGTCTTCCAGACGGTCATGACGTCCGCCCGCGCGCGTCGAAGTCCTTCATGCGGTCCAGCACCTGGTCGGCGGTCGGGTTGAGCATCTCGTCGACGATGCGCCCGTCCGCGAGGTACAGCACCCGGTCGGCGTAGGAGGCGGCGACCGGGTCGTGGGTGACCATGACGATGGTCTGGCCCAGCTCGTCGACCGACTTGCGCAGGAAGTTCAGCACCTCGGCGCCGGCCCGCGAGTCCAGGTTCCCGGTCGGCTCGTCACCGAAGATGATCTCCGGCCGGGCGGCGAGCGCCCGCGCCACGGCGACGCGCTGCTGCTGGCCGCCGGAGAGCTCGGTCGGCCGGTGCTTGAGCCGCTCGGCGAGCCCGACGGTCTCCACGACCTGTCGCAGCCAGGCGGCGTCCGGCTTACGGCCCGCGATGTCCATCGGCAGCGTGATGTTCTCCAGCGCGTTCAGCGTCGGCAGGAGGTTGAACGCCTGGAAGATGAAGCCGATGCGGTCGCGGCGCAGTTGGGTGAGCTTCTTGTCCTTGAGACCCGTGATCTCGGTCTCCGCGAGATGGATCTGCCCGGAGGTCACGGTGTCCAGACCGGCGAGGCAGTGCATCAGAGTCGACTTGCCGGAGCCGGACGGCCCCATGATGGCCGTGAACCGGCCACGCGCGATGTCGACGTCGACGTGGTCGAGCGCGACGACCCGGGTCTCCCCGACGCCGTACGCCTTGACGACCTGCCGCGCCCGCGCAGCGACGGCCGTACGCCCTCCAGTGCCCCCGTGCCTGGGAATGGTTACAGCCGTTGTCACGGTTTTTCTCCTATGTCGGTCGACGACGGCTTGTCGCCGTTCTGCTGTGAAGTCTGGTCGCTGGAGGGGGTCCGGCGCGCTGGTGCCCAGCGCAGTCTTCGGGTGGGGTTTTCCCCACCCCGTCCCCTGCGGTCTGCCGCAATCTCGGTGCATGACCACGCTACGGAGCGGGCGGGGCGGGGCACGTCCTCCGCCGGGAGGAACGGCCCCTGGCCCGGAATGGGGAGCTACCCCTAGGGGGGTGCGCCCCCGGGTGGACAGATCTCTCAGGGGCTGCGCCCAAGGGTCCACACCGATGGGTGGAGCGGGCCGGGCCGGGCGGTGCGGAGAAGACCCGCTGACCTCCCGGCGAGGGCCTTCGGCGCCGGTGTCCCGCGCCGGCGGCCGGGCTGGGGACGGGCCCTAACGTGCGGTGCGCGGCCTCGGGGCCAGCGCCGCGCGCAGCGCCGGCGTGAGGACGGTGCGCGTCTCGGCCGGGGTGAGGGCCGCGGGGGTGGCGAGCGGATTGAGGTAGCGGGTGTAGACGAGTCCGCCGAGGATCGTCACGACGGCGGTGGCGCGGGCGGTCGCGTCCCGGCCGCCGAGGAATTCAACGAGCCGGGCCAGCAGTTCGCGTTCCAGGTATTCGCGGATCACGTCGGCGGCCTCGTCGCCCCGGGTGGTCAGCCGGCGGAAGTCCGCGTCCTCCCACAGGTCCGTGACCGCGTCGATCAGCCGGCCGGGAAGCGTGGCCGGGTCACCGCCGAGGACCTCGTCCACCGCCAGGGCGTTGGCGCACTGGAACTGCATCACGTCCGCGAACAGGCCCTTCTTCGACCCGAAGTGGTACGCGATCAGCGCCGGATCGACCCCGGCGGCGCCCGCCACCGCGCGCAGGGTGGTGGCCCGGTAGCCGCGCTCCAGGAACAGCGCACGGGCCACCGGGACGATCGACTCGCGGGTCGGCGGATTGCCGCGGGGGCGGCCTCGGGTGCGCGCGGGGGCGGGGGCGGCTTTATTCATCAGCGTTGAGCCTGCTTTTCGCGCTCGGCACAGTCAAGGGCGTTCCCCGCCACCACACGAAGGACGACCGACACCATGCGCATCGCAGTCTTCGGCGCCAACGGACCGACCGGCCGCCACCTCACCGGGCAGGCCCTCGCCGCCGGCCACGAGGTCGTCGCGGTGACCCGCCGCCCCGGCTCCCTGCCCGCACGCCCCGGCCTCACCGTGGCGGTCGCCGACGCCACCGACCCGGCAGCCGTCGACGCGGCGATCGACGGGACGGACGCCGTCCTCTCCGCGCTGGGCGCACGCTTCAGCAAGGAGACCGTCACCACCTATTCGGCCAGTGCCACCGTCATGACCGAGGCCATGGTCCGCCATGGCGTCAAGCGGCTGCTCACCATCAGCTCCAGCATCGCCGACCCCGGCTGGCGCCCGACCGGCGCGCACTTCTTCAACCATGTGCTCGACCCGCTGGTGAACCGGCGTCTCGGCCGCACCCTGCACGAGGACATGCGCCGCATGGAGGACGTGATCCGCGCGACCGGCCTCGACTGGACCCTCGTGCGGCCCTCGGGCCTCTTCGAGCACCCCGTCGTCACGGACTACCGCACGGCGCCGACCAGCGCCGACGGCGTCTTCACCGCCCGCGCCGACCTCGCCGCGAGCATGCTGCGCGAACTGGAGGAGCGGCGCTACGTCCGTACGGCCATGGGCGTCATCACCACCGCCGTGAAGCCGAACCTCGCCAAGCTGATCTGGAACGAGGGCGTGAAGAAGAAGTGAGCCGGGACCCCGCCCAACTCCACGCCGCCGAGCGCGCGTTCCTCGCCCTCCCCCGCACCGCCACGCTCACCACTCTGCGCCCGGACCGCACCCCGCACGTCACGCCCGTCCGCTTCACCTTCGACGCGTCCGCCTGCCTGGCCCGGGTCACCACCAGGGCCGAAGCCCGCAAGACCCGGCACGTGTCGGCGGGCGGGAGGGAGGCGCGGGTCGCGCTCTGCCAGGCCGACGGCTTCCGCTGGATCACCCTCGAAGGCCGGGCCACGGTCAGCGCCGACCCCGTGCGCCTGGCCGAGGCGGTCCACCGCTACACCGCCCGCTACCGCGCGGCCCCGCCCTCCCCGCCGGACCTGGTCGTCATCGAGATCGCCGTCGACCGCGTCCTGAGCCTTGCTTGAGCGCCCCGCTACGGGGCGTCCCCGAGCCGCACCAGCTCCGCCTCGCTCAGCTCGATCTCGGCGGCCCGGGCGGAGTCCTGGACCGAGGCCGGCCGGCTTGCTCCCGGCACCGGGACGAGGGCCGGGGAGCGGGTCAGCAGCCAGGCCAGGGCGATCTGTTGAGGGCTGACGCCCCGCTCGGCCGCGACGCGGTGGAAGGCGGTGCCCGTGGAGGCCGGTCCCGGACGGCCTTCGAGCGCGCTCCGGGAGATGCCTCCCAGCGGGCTCCACGGCAGGAAGGCGAGGCCCAGCCGCGTACTCAGCCGGAGCTCGGGCTCGCTGTCGCGCACCGCGGGCGAGTACCGGTTCTGTACGGAGACCAGGCCGTCGCCGAGGATCGCGTGCGCCTCGCGGATCTGGCCGCTGCTCACGTTGGAGATTCCGGCGGCCCGGATCGTGCCGGCGTCGAGCAGGTCGCGCAGCGCGCCGACGGAATCGGCCCAGGGGACGGCCGGATCCGGCTTGTGCAGCTGGTAGAGGCCGAGGGATTCCACACCCAGGCGCTCGGCGGACGCCTCGGCGGCGCGCTTGAGGTGCTCGGGGGTGCCGGTGACCGTCCAGCTGCCGTCACCGGGCCGTCCGCGCCCGCCCTTGGTCGCGACCAGGACGCCGGAGGTGTCGCCGCGGTAGCTCCGCAGCGCCCGGGCCACGAGGAGCTCGTTGTGGCCCCGTTCCCCGGCGTGCCAGTGGTAGCTGTCGGCGGTGTCGATGAGCGTGACGCCCGCGTCGAGGGCGGCGTGGACGGTGGCCACGGCCCGGCGCTCGTCCGGGCGCCCCTCGATGGAGAGCGGCATGGCGCCCAGGCCGATGGCTCCGACCGTGCTGTTTCCGATGGTGCGTCGTCGCATGGCGGATGCGCTCCTCAGGCCGCGGGGGTGGTGGGCGCGGGGAGGGAGGCGGCGGCCGCTCCGGGCAGCCAGTCGGCGGTGCGCGAGAAGACGAAACCCAGTGCCTTCGCCCGGTCGTTGCTCATGGCGTAGTACCGGTCGAAGGAGAACGGGCCGACCGGCTCGCCCGCGGCCGCGGTCCGGTACACGGGCTGCCGGCCGCACTGCGCGGCGACGGCTCCGGTCACGTCCCGCACGTCGAGCAGACCGTCGGAGCAGGCGTTCAGCGGGCCGGTGAAGCCGGTGGCCGTCGCCGCCCACAGGAGCAGGCCGGCCACCTCCTCGTAGTGGATGAACACCGTCGGCATCTCCCGCGCGTGCACGGCGATCTCCAGCCCCCGGGCGAGGCGTTCGGTGTAGTACGCCAGCCGGCCGGTGAACTCCCGCGCGCCGCCGCCGAGTACGTGGGCGCTGCGCACGGAGACGAAACCGAACGGCGCGCCCCGGGTGAAGACGGCCTCCGCCTGCCGCTTGCCTTCCGCGTAGTGGGCCTCGCGGTACGCCCCGTCGTGCCAGGGGAGATCCGTCCGCACCGTCCAGACCGCCGGGTCGACGCGCTCCTCCGGCACCGGTGCCTCCCGCGTGAGGGCCGGCAGGGCGGTGGTCGCCGGGTCGTAGACCTCGATGGTGGAGGTCATCACGTAGCGCCGGGTACGGGCGGAGAAGGCGCGGACGGCGATCTCGGCCTGCACCGGGGTGTAGCAGACCTGGTCGACGACCACGTCGAACGTGCGCGTCCCGAGCGCGGCGAGGAGGGCGGCCTCGTCGTCGCGGTCGACGACGAGGTGCTCGACGCCGGGCGGCGGCGGGGCCGAGCCGCGGTTGACGACCGTGACCTGGTGTCCGGCGGCACACAGCCGCTGGACCAGGAGCTTCCCGAAGTACCGGCTACCGCCGATGACGCAGATCCTTTGCATGCCCCCATCCTGGAGACGTACGGTCGCCGGCAGAAGTGGCCACTGACTGGACACGTAGTAAGGGAAACTGTTGATCGATGTGCAGCGGCTCCGGGTCCTGCGGGCGGTGGCGGAGCACGGCAGCTTCAACCGGGCGGCCGCGGCCCTGCACCTCACCGCCTCGGCCGTCTCGCAGCACGTGGCCGCTCTGGAGCGCGGGCTCGGCTCCCTGGTCGTCACGCGCAGCACGCGCGGAGTCACCCTCACCCCGGCCGGCCGGATCATGGTCGGCGCGGCCGAATCGGTGGCCGCCGAGATCGAGCACGCCAGGCGGCAGGTCACCGAGCTCGGCACGGGCCGGGTCCAGCTCACCGTCGCCACGTTCACCAGCGGCGGCAGGCTGCTGCTCCCCGGCGCCCTCACCGAACTGGCGGCGGCCCATCCCGAAATCGTGCTGCATGTACGGGAGTTCGAGCCGGAGGACAGCCTGCCACTGGTCCGCCAGGGCGCCGTGGACCTCGCGCTCGCCTACCACTTCGACGGCCCGCTGCCCGGCCGGGCGGGCGGCAGCCCCGCTCTGGAGTGGACCGCGCTCATGGACGACCCGTTGCACGTCGTCCTGCCCCAGGGGCACCGCCTGGCCGGCCGCGACGCACTCGACCTGGCCGAACTCGCGGCCGAACCCTGGGTGCTCGGCTGCCTCAAGACCGAGGCGTACCTGCGCCGTTACGCCGAGCGGGCGGGCTTCGATCCCGAGGTGCGCGGCACGACGAGCGACTACTTCTTCGCCCGTTCGCTCGTCGCCGCGGGCATGGGCGTCTCGCTGATCCCGTCCATCGCGCTGACCCCACCGGTGCCGGGGCTGAGCACCGTCCCCGTCAGGCCGCCGGCTCCGGTCCGCCACATCGGGGTGGCCACGACCGGTCACCGCCGCGCCCGTGCGGAGGTCACGGCTCTGGTGCGGGCCCTCAGCCGCGCCATTTCTCTTGAGGACGGCTGTCTACGGGGCGGAAACGCGAAAGCGCCTTCCTGAACTGGGGCGATGAACCTTGCTGAGGGGTTCTGTCGGTCCAGGCGGAGGGCCCTTCCCACGTGCAGGCTATGGGGTTGCGTCCCAAGAGCCAGGTCACTGCCGATGGTTCGGGGGTGGTCGCTCACGCCGGGCACGGTTGCCGGCGGATCTCGCTGATGCCACGGGGCTCACCGCCGCGTCTTCCACCGCGCCCGGGCCGCTTCGGCCGCGCGGGACCGGGCATGATCCGGGCCGGATCGCCACCGATCTGGCAGTGATGCTCGCCGATGGCGGCGATCGCGGATTCGGCCGCACTGCGGGACCGAGCAGGGCCCTGTCTATCCGTCCGGGCTGGACGTGTCCAGCTCTGCCGGCGAGAGTCGGGGCGAGCGCGGCCAGGATATCGACGGCCTCGGGCCGTCCATGACGCCCGCGCGGCCCGCGAGCACGGCGTCGTGGACGCTGTCGCAGGCGGGCATGAGGCGAACGTGGCCGGCGCGCGGTCCGAAGATGACTGCCACCGACGAGGCCTGTGAGCGGGTGGCGGAAATCCCCCCTCGCCGCGCCTTCGTCACCTGGGCCGGACATGAGCGCGGCATCGGCTCCTCGATCCCATGGCCCATCGCGTGACGCCGCGGGTGGAGAGAATCGCCGCCGTTCACACCTGCCGATCGTGCTTTCCCGGGTGAAGTTCTCCGTGCGTCAGACGACGGTGCCGTAGCGGCTGACCATGAGGGCGACAGCTTCGTCCACGATCGTGGTTTCCTCGGGGCCGGGCGGGATGAAGTCGTTCTGGATCATCTGGGGCCACATGAGCTGTCCGCCGATCAGGCTCAGGAACTGCTGGGCCACCTCCGCCGCCGTCAGACCTCGGCCGTCAGCCGAGCGGAAGTGCAGCGTGCCGGCCTCCGCCTCGGCCTCCAGATAGCTGCGGAGCCGTTCGAAGAACGGGCCGCGGTCGATGGCGAAACCGGTGCCGACGCTGTCCGCGAGTTCCGGCAGACGGGGGAGCTCGGCAACGACCAGACGGAACAGGGCCGCGGTGCCCGGCCGCCCGAGCAGGCAGGCGTAGTCGCGGCCGATCCGGGTGAGCCCGTCCTGGGGATCGCCCGGCGCGGGCGGTTCGGCGTACTGCACGTCCAGCTGCCACTGCTGGGCCGCGACAGCCTTGAACAGGGCGGATTTGGAGGGGTGACGCTTGAACAGGGTGCCGGTGGAGACGCCCGCCTTCCTGGCGATCTGTGCGAGGGAGGTCCGGTCGTAGCCCTGCTCCAGGAACAGGTCCCGCGCAGCGCAGATGATGCGCTCAAGGTTCTGGGCCTTGACCCGCTCGTGGTACCCGGTCTGTCCCTTCCCGCCACAGGAAGCGACGCCTACCTCCGCACCCGTCTCCACTCCTGCTCCCTCCACTCCCACGTCAGAGAATCGTCTGACCGCCGTCCAGCACCAGATCCTGGCCCACGGTGAACGCGGAGGCGTCGGACGCGAGGTAGACGACGGCTTCCGCTATCTCCTCGGGCCGGCCCATGCGCCCCAGCGGGATGCCGGAACTGATCCCGTCCAGAACCGCGGCCTGCTGCGCGGGGTCCTCGATCCCGAGCTTGGCAGAGGAGTACAGCGGCGTGTCCACCGGCCCCGGGCTGATCGCGTTGAAGCGGACGCCGTGCGAGGTCAGCAGGTCCGCGTTCCACGACCGCATCAACGAGCTGACGGCCGCCTTCGTGGCGGCGTAGGCATTCGACGCTCCGTAGCCGCCGTGTGCGCTGTTGGAGGAATTGAGGATCACCGACGCCGGATGGGCGAGGACCGGTACGAGGGCCTGGGTGAGGAAGAAGACGCTCTTGACGTTGATGTCGAAGAGGCGGTCGAAGCTCTCCTCCGTGTGCGCCTCGAAAGGCCGCCAGTCCGAGACGCCGGCGTTGAGGAACGCGACGTCCAGCTGCCCGAAGTGTTCACGCACCTGCTCCACCAGAGCGCGCTGCGCGTCGAGATCACGCGCGTCCGCCCGCACCACCGGCACACCCTCCCCCAGGATCTGCCGCGCCTTCTCGATGCTCCTGGGAGTGACCCCCGTGACCAGTACACGAGCCCCCTCCGCAACGAAACGCTGCGCGGTCTCCAGACCGATTCCGCTCGTGCCACCGGTGATGAGGGCGCGCTTGCCCGCCAGACGATTCGTCACTGCCTTACTTCCTTACGGCGAATGGTAAGTCGATCGACTCACCTTTGAAACATAGCCCCGCCCACCCTGAGAGGCAAGTTGATGCACTTACCACCCGACCCTGCCCCCCCGGTACGTAACCGCATCGACCGACCACCCCTTTCCACCGGTACTTCCCGGTCAAGGCTGAATCGGCCGGCCCGCTTTTCGACCGGCCATCCGCCCGTCCAACGCGGTGATCGCCGAGTCCGACCCAGATCTCGCGCTGCCCGAGGTGCTGCTCTCCGACGGAGCGGGCTCCCTCCGACAACGATCTGCCGGGATCTCGCGGCACGGACGGCCGCCGTCGCCCCCGCGCCGGACCGTCACCGGCCGGCCCAGCTGGCCCGTCGGCACCGCCGCAGGCGAACGGCCCGGCCCCGCACCCCCTCAGGGGTCGGAGCCGGGCCGTCGTCGTACGCGGGCGCGGGCCAGGTCAGCCCTTGGCCGCGGCCACCTCCGGCGAGGCGGCGGCGTCGGCCTTCTCGCCGGTGGCGGCGGCGCCGCGCACGGCCGGGATGAAGGCGGAGATGGCCACGGCGACGAGGGCGACACCGCAGCCGAACACCAGGCCGGTACGGAATCCGGCCTCGGAGGTGAACGTGAAGCCGGCCGTCTCGGTGGTCATCTGCGCGAGGATCGCACCGATCACCGCGGCGCCGATCGAGGTGCCGAGAGCACGCATGAGGGTGTTGAACCCGTTGGCGGCGGCCGTCTCGGACGCCGGGACCGCGCTCATGATCAGGGCGGGCATCGCACCGTAGGCAAGACCCACACCGCTGCTGCTGACCATGAGGAACAGCATCAGGCCCCAGGCGGAGCCCATCAGGAGGATGCCGATGCCGTAGGCCGCGGCGATGACCAGCACACCGGAGATCAGTGTGAACTTCGGGCCGCGCGCGTCGGTGAGCTTCCCGCCGAACGGGGAGACGATCATCATCATGATGCCGCCGGGGGCCATCCACAGGCCCGCCTGGAGCATCGACTGGCCCAGGCCGTAGCCCGTCGCCTCGGGGAACTGCAGCAGCTGCGGCGCGATCAGCATGCCGGCGTACATGCCGAAGCCGACGAAGAGCGACGCGAGGTTGGTGATGAGGACGCGGGGGCGGGCCGTGGTGCGCAGGTCGACCAGCGGGTCCGTGGTGCGCAGCTCCCAGAAGCCCCAGCCGATGAGCACCACGACGGAGGCGGCGAACAGGCCGATGGTCGTCGCGGAGGTCCAGCCCCACTCGGCGCCCTTGGAGACGGCGAGCAGCAGACAGACCAGGCCGACGGCCAGGCCGAGGGCGCCGGGCACGTCAAAGCGCTGCCCCTTGGCGGCGGCCGGCACGTCCGGGATCAGGAACCAGATCAGCGCGGAGATGGTGAGGGCCAGCACCGCGGAGCCCCAGAAGAGCACCCGCCAGTTCGCGTACTGGGCGACCGCCGAGGCGATCGGCAGGCCGAGGGCGCCTCCGATGCCGAGGGAGGCGCTGACCAGCGCGATGGAGGAGCTCAGCTTCTCCTTCGGCACCACGTCACGCAGCAGGGCGATGCCGAGCGGCACCATGCCCATGCCCATGCCCTGCAGGCCACGTCCGACGATCATGGGGACGACGGTGGACGAGAGCGCGCACACCACCGAACCGACGAACAGCGGCACCGAGCACACGAGCAGCATCCGGCGCTTGCCCAGCAGGTCGCCCAGCCGCCCGGAGACCGGCACGCACAC
The DNA here is from genome assembly GCF_040630435.1 of Streptomyces sp. NPDC005803. Taxonomy (NCBI): domain Bacteria; kingdom Bacillati; phylum Actinomycetota; class Actinomycetes; order Kitasatosporales; family Streptomycetaceae; genus Streptomyces; species Streptomyces sp. NPDC005803. Next base: position 85,945 of record NZ_JBEXXO010000003.1, read on the forward strand.
GGCCGAGACCAGCAGGGTCACGGTGATCACCCAGGCGGCGTTGGACGACGACGTGTCCAGGAGCTGCGGCAGCTCCGCGATGAGCGGGGTGACCAGGGTCTGCATGACCGCCGCCACGGTGCCGGCGAAGGCCAGCGTGGCGACCACACCGCCTGATCTGGCGGTCGGCTGGGGGGCATCCATGAAGGGGAACTCCTCGAAGTCGTGATCCCGGCTACCGGGACAGCGACGTGCATCGTACATGTCTGTTGTGTCATACACACCACGTGTCTGATACACACCACGTGAGACCATGAGCCGCCGCCCGGATTCCGGCGTACGGCCGAACCCCGGCACAGAAACAGGAGGCCGCCGACGTGCCCAGGCCCACCGAAGAAGTGGAGTACGAGCAGATGCTGCTCGGACGCCACAGCCTCGCCGACCACCGGGGCGGACGCCACAAGTACGCCCTCCTGGACCGAAGCGCCTACATCCTGCTGAGCCGCCTGCGCGTCCAGGGCCCCATGTCCAACGGCGAACTCAGCGACGCCTTCGGCCTCGACACCTCCACCCTCAACCGCCAGACCGCCGCGGTGACCCGCGCCGGACTCGCCGACCGCATCCCCGACCCCGACGGCGGCATGGCCCGCAAATTCCGCATCACCGACAAGGGCACCAAGCTCCTCGACGCGGAACGCGACCGCGTCGTCCAGTCCCTGGACCAGGTCATGCACGACTGGCCCGACGCCGACATCGCCGCCTTCGCCGGCTACCTCAAGCGCTTCAACAGCAGCATCGAACAACTCTCCAAGCGCCCCTGGCCACGCCCGTGACCCGCCGGACGCGGCACCGCCTCAGTCCTCCGACGGAGCCGCCCGCCCGGTGAGCGCCGCCAGCGAGTTCCGTACGTGCGCCATGTGCGCCTGCACGTCCTCGCGCCCCTCCTCGTGCTCGCGCAGGATCCGCTCCGTCTCCCGCACCACCCGCTCCTCACGCACCCGAGCCTCCGCGATCAGCTCGGCCCCCCGCGCCTCGGCGTCCTCCTGGCCGTGCCGCGCGGCCTCCTCGGCCTCCGCCAGCGCCCGCCGCGCCGCGGCCAGCACCGCCTCCGCCCGCTCCGTCCACTCCCCGTGCTCCGCCGACTGCGCCGCCTCGGCCGCCGACAGCTCCTGCTCCACAGCCTTCCAGCGCTCCCCGTGCTCCTGCTCCTGGTGCGCCAGCACACTCGCCGTGCGGCTCCGCGTCGCCGCCATCGCGGCCTCCGCCTCCTCCCGCACCTTCGCCGCCTCCAGCCGGGCCGCGGCCAGCACCTCACCGGCCGTCCGCTCGGCAGCCGCCAGCACCTGCTCCGCATGGCCCGTCGCGGCCGCACGCATCGCCTCCGCGTCGGCCCGCGCCGACTCGCGCAAGGCCCGCGCCGCCGCATCCGCCTCGTCCCGCAGCGCCTGCGACTCCTCCTGGGCGGCGGACCGCACGGACTGCGCCTCCTCCTCGGCCAGCGCCAGAATCCGCTGCGCCCGCTCCCCCAGCGACGCGTAGTCCTGCGGCGCCAGCGCGGCAACGGCCGCGTCCAGCCGGGCCGACTCGGCCACCAGCCGCTCCGCCAGCGCCGCCAGCCGCGCCTCCTGCTCCCGCGCCCCGTCCCGCTCCGCCGACAGCGCGGCCACCGTCCGGTCCACCTGGTCCGGACGGTAACCACGGCCACGCACCCCGACGAAGCCGTGCGCGGACACCGGTGCAGAACTCATCCTTGACGCCTCTTTCCGACTCACCGACCCATCCAGCACTCCGTCAAGGATGCGGCAATTGGCCAAGAAGTCGGAATCGTTTCGACGCTTTCCGGACGGAAGCGACAGGCATCACAGCCCACGGAAAGACGTGTGGCGCCCCTCCCCCGCAGGGAAGGAGCGCCACACCCCGGCACCGCCGCGAAGACCGGCCGTCAGATCAGCCCGTCCCACATCTGCTCCAGCAGCACCGACCACCAGCTCTCCGGCGACGCCAACGCCGCCGGGTCCAGCGCCACCAGCTGCGCCTGGAAGTCGACCGTCCAACGACCCGCCTGCTCGGGGTTCAACCCGAACCGCAGCCGCCACATCCTTCCCAGCAACGCCATGCACCGCGCGAACTCCGGCAGCCCCGTGTTCACGAACTGCGGCGGCACCGACTGCCCGCCCGGACCCGCCTCCACCGGCACGGCCACCATGTGCGCCGTCCCGTACTGCACACAGATCGCCCGGCCGAAGTCGGAACCCATCACCAGGTACGACCCCGCGTCAGGAGCCGCCTGCACCTGCCGCTGCGCGGCCAGCTCCGCCAGCGTCGGCACCACCGGCTGACCCGGCTGCGCCCAGAAGAACGGCCCGAAATCAGCGGGCAGCCCCGCCCACACCAAGGTCCGCGCCACGATCTCCGGCACACCCTGGCGCGACACGGCACGCTGATCGAAACGCAGCACGCCCTGCGGCCCGAACGTCTGCAGCATCTCCTCCGCGATCGCCTCCGGCGGAACCTGCATCGCCGGCGGCACCTGCGGCAGCGGAGCCCGCACCGGCGCCGGCCGCGCCGGGCCGTCAGCGACCTGGTGCAGCTCCCCCTGGTGCGTCAGCAGATGCTGCATGCCCTGCTGCCGGCTGGCGTGGTCGGTGCCGTACGGAGCGACGCTCGTGATCCGCACCTGCGGCCACGTCTCCCGGATCATCCGGGCACAGTAACCACCCGGCAGCTCACACGACTCCAGCTCCGTGTGCAGCTCGATGACCTGCTGCGGCGGCACGTTCATCGCCCGCAACTCGTGCAGCATCTGCCACTCGGGATGCGGAGTGCCCGGCGCCGAACGACGGATCAGCTGCTGCTCACTGCCGTCCGGCCCGCGGTACCGCAGCACGGCCTGGTAGCCCGGACCGACGGTCGGCTGACCGGCCGGCGCCTGCGGATACCCGTACGCGGGCGGCGGTACGGGACCGGGGGCCCCGCCGAGCGACCCGCCCTGGCCCATCGGCGCACCGGGCGGACCGGGCGGACCCGGCGGCTGCGGAGCCGACGGCCCCACCGGCCCCGGACCCGCGAGCATCGTCGCCGCATGGTGCACATCGCCACCGGGCGGCGGCGTGGAACCGGGCGGCGCCGGTGGCGCCGGAGGCTGCGGAACACCGGGCGCACCGGGCCTGCCCGGCGGACCGGGCGGCTGCGGAGCCGACGGCCCCACCGGGCCCGGACCCGCGAGCATCGTCGCCGCGTGGTGCACCTGGCCGTCGCCGGGCGGCGGTGTGGAACCGGGCGGCGGCGGTGGCGCCGGCGGCTGCGGAGCACCGGGCGGGCCCAGCTGCGACACCAGCTGCGTCGGCACGTAACCCCCCGCCGGAGCACCCGGAGCACCCGGCCCCGAAGGCGGCGGCAGAGGCACGGCCGGACCCGAAGGCGGCGGCAGCGGCGCGCCCGGCCGGGCGCCCGGTGTACCGGGAGCACCCGGCGGCGGCGGAGTCGTCGCACCGCCTCCACGCGCACCGCGCGGCCGGACCACCGCCTTGCTGGTGGCCTCGTCCGCGATGTCACCGGGACCGGCCGGACGGCCCGGCACCGGAGCCGAGGGCCCCGGAGCACCAGGACCACCGGACACGGGCCCCGGAGCCCCGGGACCCCGAGGAGGCAGACCCGGTGCGATCGCCGTCGCGGGCAGCTGACTGCCACCCGACATCAGCGCCGTCGGAGCGTCGGCCGACACCACCCGCGGAGGCACGCCCTCGTCGTCCGCACCCGAGAGCGGCGGCGCGAACACCGTGGCGGGCAACCCCACCTCACCCTCGTCGGAACCCGCGTTCGTGTCGGTACCCGCCCACGGAGTGGCCCCGACGGGCGGCTGCGGCGCGGACGCCCGCACACCCGGGGAAGCCGTCGGCTCGTACGGCACCGGCCCGCCCTGCGCGGAGGGGGACGAAGGGGAAGAGGGAGAAGACGGGGAAGGGACGGCGGGAGCGGGCGCCTGGCCCGCCGCCTCGGCCCGCCGGTCCGGAATACCCAGCTTGTCCGCCGCCTCCTGGAGCCACTCCGGCGGGCTCAGCAGGAAAGACGTCTGGTTCAGGTCGATACGCTGCGGCGGCTCGGGCGCGGACGGCGCGCCGACCGCGGAGCCGTACTCCTCCTCGTACCGCCGGATCACCTCGCCCACCGGCAACCCCGGCCACAGCGTGGCCTCGCCACTGTCCCGGGCGATCACCAACCGCTGGCGCCCGCCGTCCGACACCGGACCCTCGGCACGGTCCTCGGCCCACACCACGAAACCCAGTTCGAACTCACGCACCCGCACCTCCCGGTGCTGATACGCCGCGACATCGCCGTTGACCCACTCGTCCGCGCGCTCCTGCGCCTGCGCAAAGGTCACCATCGCGCTCACCCCTCCACCGGGACAGCACGCGCGAAGCCGCCGTCCACCATCAGGTTCGCCACCGTCTCCAGCTCCGGCGGATTACCCGCCAGACGCTGGAGGAACGCGTCGAAATCGGCGCCGCACGGCAACAACAGCCGCTCCACCCGCTCCTGAACGCTCCAGCCGTCCTGGTCGCGCGCGTCGTCGTACGCACAGAACCAGACCGAACCGACGCCGTCCCCACGGACCTTCACCGCCAGAATGCCGCCCTGGACGAAACCGACCCCCAGGTAGTCCTTCGTCAGGTGATCCCGCAGGCACTTGTTCACATACACCAGGTCGTTCACGCCGGCTTCCTCACGCACCGTGAAGAACGGCTGATCGACCAGAAGCCCCAGCTCCGCGTCCAGCGCCGCACCCACCGGAGCCGAACCACCCGCCGCCTTCAGGAACGAGCGGTACGCACCCGGCAACCGGTAGCCGAGGTCCTCCTCGACCCCCTGGATCTGCTGCTCGCTCACCGCCACGGCGCCCTTCGGCAACCGGAAGTGCGCGGGCCGCGTCTCCTGCAGCGGCCGCGTACCCCGCTTGTTCTGGTCCACCGCGGTCGTCGCCAGACCACCGTGGTGCCGCAGCAACGCCTTCACCTCGACCGGCACCAACTCCATCCGCCGGCCACCCGGCACGTGATGCCAGGTCCAGCCGTGCGGGGTCGCCACCGCCGGAATCGTGTCCCACAGCTCATGGCCGCTCGCCGCCGACGCCGCGTTCGCCGACACGTAGTCCGTGAGCCGCAGCTCATCCACACCGAACCCCTGCGGAGGCTCCGCGATCTCAGCGGCGGCGCGCGCGTACGGCGCGAAGTCCGGACAGCCGTTCCCGTCCATGCGCACACCCCTCGGGTGGCGGGACGCCCGGACCGGATCCGGGAAGTGCACGAGCTGCCCGGCGTAGGCCGCGTTCGGTGGCGCGGCTTGCTGCCCGAGCCGACCTGTCGTCATGGCGGTTGCCCCCTGCTGCGTCTGGCTGATGAGGACCGACCTGCCCATGGGGGCGGTCCAGGCACAGCCTATGCGGTGAGCCCGTCACACACCCCGCCCCTCCGCCCCCCAGCCACTTCCGTCACCAACCGTCACAACAACGTGACGCACGAGCGACGAACAGGCTTCTGATACGCGACACGCAGACACGTTTCACCGACCCAGCTTTCACAGAACCCGGCACATTTGGCAGGCTGTCACCCGCATACACGGGGGCGTGCCCATCCGGCACCAGCCGCTGCGGGCACGGGAGGGACAAGCACCATGCACACCGCACACTCCGCACAGACCGTCACCACCGGGGACCCACGACTCAGCTGGAGCAGCAACGAGAGCGGCCACACCCCCCGCCTCACCCACCGCCGCGACGGCATCCTGCCCGCCGTGGCCGCGGCACTGTCCGTACGCGGCGAGACCCTCACCTGCACCGCGGGCAAGGGCGACCAGCCCCCCGTACTCCACCACCTCGTCCAGGACTTCCTCGACACCCTCCCCACCGGCCAGCGCGAACGCTTCACCGGCCGCTGCCCCGAAGCCATACTGCTCTCCCGGCACCTCACCGCCGCGGAGAGCAGCCGCTCCAAGCGGGCCCAGCGCAAACCGCTCACCAACGGCGAGGCCCGCCGCGCGCTGAAGCACGCCCGCCTCACCGCACGCCGCATCCGCGAGGACGGCGACCCCCTCCACGGCAGCTACGCCGCACCCTGCCGCTCCTGCACCGTCATGCTCGCCCACTTCGGCGTACGTCCCGTCGACCTCACCACGACCGGAACGGCAACCACCGCCGAGAAGGGCTGACCCCGCCCCCATGCACGACCGCACCGAACTGCCCGCACAAACAGGCCGCGCCCAGCACGACCGCCACAGCTCCACCCGCTTCCCCGTCGCCATCGACGCCGCCCTGCGCACCGCCGGCTGGCACCCCGGCCGCTGGGACATCCGCCAGGCCGAGGAATGGGCCGACGCCCTGCGCTCGCACGCCTCCCCCGCCGGACACCAGCACGCCGTCTTCCCGGCGGCGGTGGAGGCATGGGCGGAATTCGGCGGACTGCTCATCACCGCGACGGCACCGGGGCGCCAGATCGCACCGGCGCCCGTGCGGATCGACCCGCTGAGCGGACTCCACCTCGCCCGCACCCTGGGCGACTTGGGACGCGCCCTGCAGACGGAGGTCGCCCCCCTGGGCGAAGAGGGCGACGGACAGGCCGTCCTCGCCATCGACAGCGAGGGACGGGTCTACAGCATCGACCACACCGGCGACTGGTACCTCGGACCCGACATCGACCACGCCCTCGCCACCCTGATCACCGGAATGCAGCCGGAACGCCTGGTCTCGGGCTGAGCGAGGGCGCCGACGCCCCGACGCCCGGCCGAACGGCCGTCCGCCCGCCGGCACAAGGGCCCGCCCCTACACGCCGGACCGGCCGGGGCGGGGCCGCCCTACACCGCCTCCCCGTCCGGCAGCACCGCCGACACCCGGAACCCGCCCGCGTCCGTCGGACCCGACACGAAGACACCGCCGAGCCCCAGCACCCGCTCCCGCATCCCCACCAGACCGTTACCCCCACTGGGCAGCCCCGCATCCGCGGTGGCCGCGTCCGACGGACCGTTCTCCACCTGCATCGCGACCTCGGAGTCCCGGTGCGCCAGCCGCACCCACGTCTTCGCACCCGCCGCGTGCTTGTGCACGTTCGTCAGGGCCTCCTGCACCACCCGGTACGCCGTCTGCTCGACCTCCGGCGCGTACGGACGCGAGCGGCCCTCCACCGAGAGCTCCACCGTCATCCCCGCCGCCCGGGACTCCCCGACCAGCGTCTCCATCTCGTCCAGCCGCGGCCCGTCCTCGGCCGCCGGCACCACCCGGCCCACCGAGGCCAGCGGCACCTTCGCCACCCGCGTCACCATCGGCTCCCCCGTCCGCAGCACGCCGAGCATCTCGCGCAACTCCGTCAACGCCTGCCGCCCCATGTCACCGACCAGCGCCGCGTTACGCACCGCCTTCGCCGGATCCTTCGGCGCCACCGCCTGCAGAGCCGCCGCGTGCACCACCATGAGACTCACCCGGTGCGCCACCACGTCATGCATCTCACGCGCGATCCGGGTCCGCTCCTCGGTACGCGCCCACTCCGCCCGCTCCTCCGCCCGGTCCGCGAGCAACGACAACTCCCGCTCCAGGGAATCCGCCCGCTCCCGCAAGCTCTCCATCAGCCGGCGCCGCGCCCCTATGTAGAGGCCGAACAGCACCGGCGGCGCGGTGAGGCCCACCGCCATGAAGAGGGACAGCATCGGCACGTACCAGTCGCCGGGACCGAAGTCCGCGTCGGCGTCGACGCCCTGCCGCAGCCGCACGTACGTGACGAGGAACGTCCCCACCAGCGCCATGCTCATCAGCACCGCGGTGATCCGCCGCGGCACCTCGGACGCGGCCAGCGTGTACAGGCCGACCAGGCCCATCAGGAAGCCCATCTCGGCCGGCGTCGTGGCGATCGACACGAGCACCACGGCGATGGGCCACTTCCGGCGCACCAGCAGCACGGACCCGGCCAGCAGCCCGAACACCACTCCCAGCGGCACCGGCAGCCCGGTGTCCCCGGCGAACGCCACGCCTTCCAGCGCGCACTCCAGCGCCGATGCCAGCGCCAGTCCCCCGTCCAGTGCGACACTCCGTCGCCGTTCCCACCACCAGTAGCCGCGGGTGGTCAGACCCGCCGCCTCCCGGTCTGCCCCCGTTGCGGTCATGGCATCCAGCGTACGGGCGGGCGCACCTCATTTTCGGGTGACCTGCACAGCACGTCGTGGCGTCGAACGGATTCGAATAGGCGGGGGTCCGCGTGAACGAAAGCGCGGACCTGTACCGTCGCGTCGAGGGCCGGTGGTACGGCATAGTGTTGGGTGCCATCCGGCGACCTGACGCGATGTCCGGTCTGTTCGCCTTCATTCCCCCATGGTGTAATTGGCAGCACAGTAGCTTTTGGTGCTATTTGTCCGGGTTCGAGTCCTGGTGGGGGAGCTCGGCGCGCCGGGCCCTGACCAACCGGTCGGGGCCCGCACTCATGTCCGCCTCAACGCCCCCCGGTATCCTGCGGATGTCCACCACCCGAAGCCGAAGGGCATATCCGTGAGCTCCGTTCGCCCGGCAGCCGTCGTCGTCCTCGCAGCGGGTGAGGGCACCCGCATGAAGTCGAAGACCCCCAAGGTCCTGCACGAAATCTCCGGGCGCTCGCTCGTCGGACATGTCGTCGCAGCCTCCCGTGAGCTGGACCCGCAGCACCTCGTCGTGGTCGTCGGCCACGCCGGCGAGCAGGTCACCGCCCACCTCACCGCCGCGGACGCCCAGGTGCGCACCGCCTTCCAGCCCGAGCAGAAGGGCACCGGGAACGCGGTGCGCGTCGGGCTCGACGAGCTGGGCGGGACCGTCGACGGCACCGTGATCGTCGTCTGCGGCGACACCCCGCTGCTGTCCGGTGAGACGCTCGCCGCGCTGGCCGCCACCCACACCGCCGACGGCAACGCCGTCACCGTGCTCAGCGCCGAGGTCCCCGACGCCACCGGTTACGGCCGCATCGTCCGCGACCCGGCGACCGGCGCGGTCACCGAGATCGTCGAGCACAAGGACGCCTCGGACGCGCAGCGTGCGATCCGGGAGATCAATTCGGGGGTGTTCGCGTTCGACGGCCGGCTGCTCACGGACGCGCTCGGCAAGGTCCGTACGGACAACAGCCAGGGCGAGGAGTACCTCACCGACGTGCTGTCCATCCTGCGGGAGGCCGGACACCGGGTCGGGGCGTCGGTCGCCGCCGACCACCGGGAGATCCTCGGGATCAACAACCGGGTGCAGCTCGCCGAGGCCCGTCGGCTGCTGAACCAGCGGCTGCTGGAGCGGGCGATGACGGCGGGCGTGACGGTGATGGATCCGGCGTCGACCCTGATCGACGTGACCGTGACGTTCGAGCGGGACGCGGTCGTGCACCCGGGTACGCAGTTGCTGGGTGCGACGCACGTCGCGGAGGACGCCGAGGTGGGTCCGAACTCGCGGCTGACGGACACCGTCGTCCACGAGGGCGCGCGGGTGAGCAACACGGTGGCCGACGGGGCCGAGGTGGGTCCGGGCGCGCTGGTGGGTCCGTACGCGTATCTGCGGCCGGGCACGAAGCTGGGTCCGAAGTCCAAGGCCGGTGCGTACGTGGAGATGAAGAACGCCACGATCGGGGAGGGGACGAAGGTTCCTCACCTGTCGTACGTGGGGGACGCGACGATCGGCGACCACACGAACATCGGTGCGGCGAGCGTCTTCGTGAACTACGACGGGGTGAAGAAGCACCACACGACGATCGGATCGCACTGCCGTACCGGTTCGGACAATATGTTTGTGGCGCCTGTCACGATCGGGGACGGCGTCTACACCGCGGCGGGCTCGGTGATCACGAAGGACGTGCCGGCCGGCTCGCTGGCCGTGGCCCGTGGCCAGCAACGGAATATCGAGGGTTGGGTCGCCCGTAAGCGTCCGGGGAGTGCGGCCGCGCAGGCGGCCCAGGCCGTGGCGGAGGACACCGACAGCGAAAGCTGACCGGAAACAGGTGCGTCGCGCACGGCGTACCGTGATAGATGCTCACCCCATTTCGGCTGGCTCGTTGCACTTCGGGACATCTGCGTGCAGCGCCAGGAACACGTCTGAGGAGACTGTGCTGTGACCGGGATCAAGACGACCGGCGAGAAGAAGCTGATGCTCTTCTCCGGCCGCGCCCACCCCGAGCTGGCCGAGGAGGTTGCGCACCAGCTGGGTGTGGGCCTCGTGCCGACGAAGGCCTTCGATTTCGCCAACGGTGAGATCTACGTCCGCTTCCAGGAGTCGGCCCGCGGGGCCGACTGCTTTCTGATCCAGAGCCACACCGCTCCGATCAACAAGTGGATCATGGAGCAGCTGATCATGCTGGACGCGCTGAAGCGCGCGTCGGCACGTTCCATCACGGTGATCGTGCCGTTCTACGGTTACGCCCGTCAGGACAAGAAGCACCGTGGCCGTGAGCCGATCTCGGCCCGTCTGATCGCGGACCTGATGAAGACGGCGGGCGCGGACCGCATCCTCACGGTGGATCTGCACACGGACCAGATCCAGGGCTTCTTCGACGGCCCGGTCGACCACCTCTTCGCGCTGCCGATCCTGGCCGACTACGTCGGTGCGAAGGTCGATCGCTCGAAGCTGACGATCGTCTCCCCGGACGCCGGCCGCGTCCGCGTCGCCGACCGCTGGTGCGACCGCCTGGACGCTCCGCTGGCGATCGTGCACAAGCGTCGCGACAAGGACGTGCCCAACCAGGTCAGCGTCCACGAGGTCGTGGGCAACGTGAAGGGCCGGGTCTGCGTCCTGGTCGACGACATGATCGACACCGGCGGCACGATCTGCGCCGCCGCGGACGCCCTGTTCGCCCACGGTGCCGAGGACGTCATAGTGACGGCGACGCACGGTGTGCTCTCGGGCCCGGCCGCGGACCGGCTGAAGAACTCGAAGGTCAGCGAGTTCGTGTTCACGGACAGCCTGCCCACCCCGGGCGAGCTGGAGCTCGACAAGATCACGGTGCTCTCCATCGCGCCGACGATCGCGCGTGCGGTGCGTGAGGTGTTCGAGGACGGTTCGGTGACGAGCCTCTTCGAGGAGCAGTAGGACCTCTCGCAGTAGGCGAAGAGGGTCACGGAAGATCCACTTTGGGTGCGGCCTCCCCGCCGGGTAGACTCAGCGAGTTGCTCGGCGAGGGAGGCCGTACTCATAGGTACGGCGATCCGTTATCGGCGCGCTCTTCGTAGCAGGCCTGTCGTGGGCCGGGTGACCATCCGTAGTTCTTCACCTTACGAGGAGTGCAGTCATGGCCGAGATCAAGCTCAACGCCGAGGTCCGTACCGAGTTCGGCAAGGGCGCTGCCCGCCGTACCCGTCGCGCCAACCTGGTTCCCGCGGTCGTCTACGGCCACGGCGCCGAGGCCGTCCACGTCACGCTGCCGGCCCACGAGCTGCACCTCGCGCTCCGTACCGCCAACGTCCTGATCGGTCTCGAGATCGACGGCAAGGACGCGCTGGTCATCCCGAAGGCCGTGCAGCGCAACGCCCTCAAGGGCAACATCGAGCACGTCGACCTGCTGACCGTCAAGCGCGGCGAGAAGGTCAACGTCGAGATCGCGGTGCACGCCGAGGGCGACCTGGCCCCGGGCGGCAACCTGCTCGAGTACGTGCAGAACACGCTGCTCGTCGAGGCCGAGGCCACGCACATCCCCGAGTCGGTCACCGTCTCCGTCGCGGGCCTGGACGCCGGTGACTCGATCCTGGCCAAGGACGTTCCGCTGCCCAAGGGTTCGGTGCTGGCCGGCGACGAGGACGCCATCGTGCTGCAGGTCGTCGCCGCGCAGGCCGAGGAGGCCCCCGCGGAGGAGGCTCCCGCCGAGGCGTGAGCCTTGCCCCACCTGCTTGACTGACGGGGTGGCGGTCTCCTTCCGGGGGATCCGCCGCCCCGTTTTTCCCTTTCGCCGCCCGTTCGTACGCGAGGAGACCCTGCGCGATGTCCGACGCCACCGACCCCTGGCTGATCGTGGGCCTGGGCAATCCTGGTCCCGAGTACGCGGCGAACCGGCACAATGCGGGTTTCATGGTCGCCGACCTGCTCGCGGAGCGCATCGGCGGGAAGTTCAAGCGGGCCCCCAAGGCCCAGGCGCAGGTGCTGGAGGGGCGGATCGGTCCGCCCGGGCCGCTGAGCCGCCGGGTGGTGGTGGCGAAGCCGATGTCGTACATGAACCTGTCGGGCGGCCCGGTCACGGCGCTGCGCGACTTCTACAAGGTGCCGCTGGACCATGTCGTGGCGATCCATGACGAGCTGGACATCGACTACGGCACGCTGCGGCTGAAGCTGGGCGGCGGCGACAACGGCCACAACGGGCTGAAGTCGATGACGAAGTCGATGGGGCCGGAGTACCACCGGGTCCGGTTCGGGATCGGGCGTCCGCCGGGGCGGATGCAGGTGGCGGACTTCGTGTTGAAGGACTTCTCCTCCACGGAACGCAAGGAGCTCGCCTTCGTGGTGGACCGGGCCGCGGACGCGGTGGAGTGTCTGCTGGCGGAGGGGTTGGAGCGCGCGCAGAGCGCGTACAACGCATGAGTCCCGGTCTGCGCCGAAACCGACATACCTACCGGTAACCGGGCTGTTTTCAGCCACGGCTTGACCGGGTGCGGGGGCCTGACCAAGGATCGGCCCCCATGAAACACAGCTCTTCCCACCGTGCCCTGCGGTACGGCCGCGGCGCGGCGCTCGGCTGCGTGGTCCTGGTGGTGCTCGTCGCGGGTGTGTGGTCCTCGTGGGCGTCGGCGCAGCACATCGTGCTGGCGAAGGGCCGTGAGCACGGGACGATGACGGTGACGGGGTGCGGCAGCGAGGTCTGCACGGGCCCTTACGCGCCGTCCGACGGCGGGGCCGCGCGCTCGCGGGTGTCGGTCGTCAAGTCCGTGGCGGCGAAGAAGGGGGATCGTTTCCCGGTCGTCGTGAAGCCGGACACCTTCGAGGTCGTGCGCACCGGCGTGCCGGGTTTTCTGCATGCGTGGGTGCCGTTGGGCGGGGCGTTGGTCCTGGCCGGGCTGGTGATCGGCGGCGGGTTGCGGCTGCCGCGGACGGGCTGGGGGACCGGGATCGCGGGTGGGGTCCTGCTCGTGGCGACGTTCTTCGCCCTGTGAGGGGACCCCGCCCGCGGTCGCGTTGATCAGCCGGTGTTGCGCAGGCCCGCGGCGACGCCGTTGACGGTGAGCAGCAGGGCGCGGGCGAGGAGCGGGTCGGGCTCTTCGCCGCGTTCGGCTGCCTGGCGCTGGCGGGCCAGGAGGGACACCTGGAGGTAGGAGATCGGGTCCAGGTAGGCGTCGCGGATGGCGAAGGTCTGCTGGAGCACGGGGCTGGTGCCGAGCAGTTCGCTGTTACCGGTGACCTTGAGGACTTCCTTCACCGTCAGCGCGTGTTCGGCCTCGATGCCGTCGAAGACGTGCTTCAGCTCGTCGGGGACGAGCGTGTCCACGTAGTGGCGGGCGATGCGCAGGTCGGTCTTGGCGAGGGTCATCTCGACGTTGGAGAGGAAGTTGCGGAAGAAGTGCCACTGTTCGTGCATCTCTTCCAGGACGGAGCCGAGTCCGGCCTCGCGCAGGGCCTTGAGGCCGGAGCCGACGCCGAACCAGCCGGGCACGATCTGCCGGGACTGGGTCCAGCCGAAGACCCAGGGGATGGCGCGCAGTCCGTCGAGCGAGACGCCCGAGCCGGGGCGGCGGGAGGGCCGCGAGCCCAGGTGCAGGTCGGCGAGCTGGTCCACCGGGGTGGAGGCGAGGAAGTACGCGGGCAGGTCCGGGTCCTCGACGAGCTTGCGGTAGGCGTTGTGGGCCGCGTCGGAGACGGTGTCCATGGCCGCGTCCCAGCGGGCGAGGGCTTCGTCGGACTGGCGGGGCGCGGTGTGCAGCGCGGAGGCCTGGAGGGTGGCGGCGACGGTCAGTTCCAGGTTCTCGCGGGCGAGCGCCGGGATGAGGTACTTGTCGGAGATGACCTCGCCCTGCTCGGTCACCTTGATCTCGCCCTCCAGCGTGCCCCACGGCTGGGCGAGGATCGCGTCGTGCGAGGGGCCGCCGCCGCGGCCGACGGTGCCGCCGCGGCCGTGGAAGAGGCGCAGGCGTACGCCGTAGCGGTGGGCCACGTCGCGCAGGCGTCGCTGGGCGCGGTGGATCTCCCACTGGGAGGTGGTGATGCCGCCGAACTTGGACGAGTCGGAGTAGCCGAGCATGACCTCCTGGACGTCGCCGCGGAGGGAGACGAGGCGGCGGTAGGAGGGGTCGGCGAGCATCTCGTCGAGGATGACGTCGGCGGCCTTGAGCTCGTCGGTCGTCTCCAGGAGCGGGACGATGCCGATCTTGGCCCAGCCGCCGTGGAGGTCGAGGAGTCCGGCTTCGCGGGCGAGGACGGCGGCGGCGAAGACGTCGTCGGCGCCCTGGCACATCGAGATGATGTAGGACTCGATGACTTCGGGGCCGAAGCGCTCGAAGGCCTGGCTGATGGTGTGGAAGACGCCGAGGGTCTTCTCGCCCGCGGCGTCCAGCGGGGCCGGGGTCGGGGCGAGGGGGCGACGGGAGCGGAGTTCCTTGGCGAGGAGCTTCTGCCGGTAGTCGCGGGGCATGTCGGCGTAGCGCCAGGACTCTTCTCCGAGGCGGTCGAAGAGCTGGCCGAGGGCGTGGTGGTGGGCGTCGGCGTGCTCGCGCACGTCCATGGTGGCGAGCTGGAGGCCGAAGGCGGTCAGGGTGCGGATGGTGCGGTCCATCCGGCCGTCGGCGACGATGCCGCCCTTGTGCGCGCGCAGCGAGGTCTGGATGAGGGCGAGGTCGGCGATGAGCTGGGAGGTGCCGAGGTAGTCGCAGCCGGGGCGGTGGGGGGTGCCGGTGGCGAGGCGCTCGCGGGTGTTGACGAGCTTCTGCCGGATGCAGGTGGCCTTGAGCCGGTAGGGCTCCTCCGCGTTCAGCCGCTTGTAGCGGGGGCTGATCTCGGGGAGCGCCTCCAGGTCGGCCTGGAGGGAGTTGAGGAGCTCTTCGGTGGCCCCGGTGTAGCGGATGGAGTTGGAGAGCAGTCCGCGCAGCTGGTCGACGAGGTCGAGGGCGTCGGTGATGCCGTGCTCGTGCTGGAGGATCAGCACGTCCCAGGTGACGGCGGGCGTCACGTTGGGGTTGCCGTCGCGGTCGCCGCCGATCCAGGTGCCGAAGGTGAGGGGGCGGGTGCCGGCGGGAAGTTCGACGCCGACGCGCTCGAGTTCGGCGGCCAGGTCCTCCAGGACGTCGCCCACGGCGTTGGCGTGGAGTTCGTCGAGGTAGTAGATGGCGTTGCGGGCCTCGTCGGCGGGTTCCGGGCGGACGACGCGGAGCTCGTCGGTCTGCCAGATGAGGTCGATGTTCTCGGCGAGCCGCAGGTCGTGGCGGCGCCGGTCGGCCTCGATGACGGGGGTTTCGAGGAGCGCGGCGATGCGGCGGAGCTTGTTGAGCACCGAGCGGCGGGCGGCTTCGGTGGGATGTGCGGTGAAGACGGGCCGTACGTTGAGGTTCTTGACGGTCTCGCGCAGGTGCTCGGGGTCGGCGTCCTTGAGCCGGTCGGCGGTGCGGGCGAGGAGTCCGCCTTCGGCGGCGCGCCGGTCGCGCATCTCGTGGGCGCGGTGGACCTGCTCGGTGACGTTGGCGAGGTGGAAGTACGTGGAGAAGGCGCGCACGAGTCGTGCGGCGGTTTCCAGGTCCGTGTCGCCGAGGAGTTCGGCCGCGGCTTCGCCGTCGGTGCGGGTCAGGGCGCGGACGCGCTCGACGAGGTCGAGGAGCTCCTGGCCTTCCTGGCGTACGAGGGTCTCGCCCAGCAGGTCGCCGAGGCGGCGGATGTCGGCGCGCAGCTCGGGGCTGGCGGCAGGGGTCTGGTCGGCACTGCTCACAGTGTGCGGCTCCTTGCAGTGGTTGAGCACGGGATCCGGGGCCCGCGGCCGGCTGCGGTGCCGACGCGACCCCCCGGGTGGCAGGGTGCGGACCGCGCTGTCCGACCTCCCCAGGATAGGTGTCCGTGCTGTCGGCGCTGTTCGCGCCCCGAGAGGTGCCCGTTGTTCGTACGGGGGATGTGCGGGTACACGAGAGGTGCCCTACCCCGTATGGCGTCCGTCCGTGCGCGGTCCGTCGTCTTCGCGTGTGGCGGGCCTCCTCGCTGCCATACTTACGACGCCGTAGGTTACGGGTGCGTAGCCCTGGGGTCCCTCGTTCGGGGCCCTGCCTGTCCGCCGCATTCTCACTCCACAGGGGACTCCCCATGAAGTCCAGCCCCGAAGTGATCGAGGCCGCTCAGACGGCCGATGGTCAGGTCCTTACCTCCGCCACGCTCGGCGGGGACAACAAGCGGTCCATCGAGCAGATCGCGCTCCTGCTGTTCATCGTCGTGCCGTTCGTGGCCCTGGTCGCGGCGGTGCCGCTGGCGTGGGGCCGTGGTGTGAGCTGGCTCGATCTGGGTCTGATGGTGGCGATGTACTTCATCGGCTGCCATGGGATCACGATCGGCTTCCACCGCTACTTCACCCATGGTTCGTTCAAGGCCAAGCGTCCGCTCCGGATCGCTCTGGCCGTGGCCGGTTCGCTGGCCGTGGAGGGTCCGGTGGTCCGCTGGGTGGCCGATCACCGCAAGCATCACCGTTTCTCGGACGCGGAGGGTGATCCGCATTCGCCGTGGCGTTTCGGCGAGACGCTGCCGGCCCTGATGAAGGGGCTCTGGTGGGCGCACATCGCATGGATGTTCGACGAGGAGCGGACGCCTCAGCAGAAGTACGCCCCCGACCTGGTCAGGGATCCGGTGATCCGCGGGATCTCGCGTCACTTCCTCTCCTTCACGATCGTCTCGCTGGCCATTCCCCCGCTGGTGGGCGGCCTGGTCACGATGTCGTGGTGGGGTGCGGCGACGGCGTTCTTCTGGGGTTCGCTCGTGCGGGTGGCGCTGCTGCACCATGTGACCTGGTCGATCAACTCGATCTGTCACGCGGTCGGCAAGCGCCCGTTCAAGTCCCGTGACAAGTCCGGGAACGTGTGGTGGCTGGCGGTCCTGTCGTGCGGCGAGTCCTGGCACAACCTGCACCACGCGGACCCGACGAGTGCGCGGCACGGGGTGATGCGGGGTCAGATCGATTCGAGTGCCCGGCTGATCCGCTGGTTCGAGAAGCTGGGCTGGGCGCACGACGTGCGCTGGCCGGACGCGGCCCGTATCGAGTCCCGGCGCTACCCCGCGCGGGCCGACGCGGCATGATTGACGATGTGGCGACCGACTCAAGCGCAGGCAGCGAGAACACCCGTGCACCCTCCGCCCGGCGGACCCGCCGGGTGCGGATGACCGGGAAGGAACGCCGCGAGCAGCTGCTGGACATCGGTCGCACCCTCTTCGCCGACAAGGGTTTCGAAGGCACCTCGGTGGAGGAGATCGCGGCGCGTGCCGGGGTCTCGAAGCCGGTGGTGTACGAGCACTTCGGCGGCAAGGAGGGGCTGTACGCCGTGGTGGTGGACCGGGAGATGCGTCAGCTCCTGGACATGGTGACCGGTGCGCTGACCGCCGGTCATCCGCGTGAGCTGCTGGAGCAGGCGGCGTTCGCGCTGCTGGACTACATCGAGACCTCCACGGACGGTTTCCGCATTCTGGTCCGTGATTCGCCGGTGGCCCAGTCGACGGGTACGTTCGCCTCCCTCATCAGCGACATCGCCACGCAGGTGGAGGACATCCTGGGTCTGGAGTTCAAGGCCCGGGGCTTCGATCCGAAGCTGGCGCCGTTGTACGCGCAGGCGCTGGTCGGGATGGTGGCGCTGACGGGGCAGTGGTGGGTGAACGCCCGTAAGCCCGAGAAGGCGGAGGTCGCCGCGCATCTGGTGAATCTGGCGTGGCACGGTCTGGAGAACCTGGAGTCGAAGCCGCGGCTGATAGGGCACCGCAGGAGCTGAGGGGCGGCGGCCCACGGCCGCCTGTCCGCGGCGCGTCCCCCCGCGGACAGGCGGCGTCCCGGCATCCGGGAGACCCGGAAAACCGGGAGATTGTTCATCGCTAAATCGCTTCAGTCCCGCTGGTCACAGTTGTAGAGTCTGTGACCATCCCGGGAATGCTTCAGTGTGCACGTATCGCACCTGTGAAGGCGTTTCTCCCGGTTCCACCACTTACCCCTGGGGGGGCTTTGTCTTCTGTGGAACCCGGCCGTCGTGCCCTGCCCGCGCGCTCGAAGCGCGCGGGCCGCATAGCTGCCTGCACCGCTCTCGTCCTCTCGGCCGGCATGCTGCTGGCCGCCCCGGCCTCGGCCGATGACACCGCACCGCACCGCACCGCCGTCGAGCAGCCCGCGCCGGTTCTCGGCCGGCTGCCGTCCCTCACCCTTCCGAAGCGCTCGGCCCAGAAGTCGCGTGCGGCCGGTGTCGCGGGCGCGGCGGACGCGGTGGTGCCCGCGAAGCCGCGCCTCGATGTGGACGGCGACGGTTTCAGCGACACGATGTACCGCGCGATCAACGGCACGGTGTACGTCGAGCCGTCGAGCGGGGCGGACGCCTACGAGTACACGCTCAGCGGCGGCGACTCAGCGGAGCAGTACAAGGACCTCGTCGCCCCCGGCGACCTGAACGGGGACGGCAGCCCCGAGATCCTGGCGCTGTCCGCCACCGGCACGCTCTCGCTCTTCCAGAGCCCGGTCGGTTCCTACACCGGCTCCCGCACCTGGTCGGGCAACGGCTGGCAGGTGTACAACAAGCTCGTCGGCGCCGGCGACCTGAACGGCGACGGCCGCGGCGACGTACTGGGCCGCACGCCGTCGGGCGAGCTGTACCTGTACGTCACCACCGGCGCGGTCACCGGCAGCCCGCTCAAGTCCCGGGTCAAGGTCGGCAACGGCTGGGGCGTCTACGACCAGCTGGTCGGTGCGAACGACGTGACCGGCGACGGCATCGCCGACCTCTTCGCCCGCACGCCCGGCGGTGATCTCTACTTCTACCCCGGCACCGGCAACGCGGCCGCGCCGTTCGCGGGGCGGGTGCACGTCGGCAGCGGCTGGAACAGCTACAACCAGATCATCGGCGTCGACGACGCCAACGGTGACGGCTTCGGTGACATCCTCGCGCGGACGACGGCCGGCGCGCTGTACTACTACGAGTCGACCGGAGTGGGCAGCTTCCTCACCCGTTCCGGAGGCGGCACCGGCTGGAACGCGGTGTCGCTGTTCGTCGGGGCGGGCGGCAACCCCGACTTCGGCAAGAACGAGATGTTCGGCCTGGACACCCAGGGCAACCTGTTCTGGTACTACCCGAAGAACAACGGCCTGCTCGCCGCACGCCAGCTGGTCGGCGAGAACTGGGGTGGGGCCGACATCACCACCCCGTCGTCCCTCGACAACGACGGCCGGGCCGAGCTGATGGAGCTCTACGCCGGCACGCTGTACAACAACGGCAGCCCCATCGGCAACGGCTGGGGCGTCTACAACAGCCTCGTCGGCCCGGGCGACCTCAGCGGTGACGGCAAGGGCGACCTGCTGGCCCGCGACCGCTCCGGCAACCTCTACCTGTACCGGGGCAACGGCACGGGCACCGCGTTCGCCTCCCGGATCAAGGTGGGCGCCGGCTGGAACGCGTACAACAAGCTGCTCGGCGCCGGTGACTACAACGGCGACGGCCTCACCGACCTGCTCGCCCGCACCTCCGGCGGGACGCTGTACCTGTACCCGGGTACGGGCGTCGCGTCGAAGCCGTTCAAGTCCCGCGTCTCCATCGGCGGCGGCTGGAACTCGTACAAGAAGCTGGCAGCGCCCGGCGACATCAACGGCGACGGCAAGGCCGACGTCCTCGGTGTCGACGGCAAGGGCGACCTGTACCGCTACGCCTCGACCGGCACCGGCAAGTTCGGCGCCCGGGCCAAGGTCGGCGGCGGCTGGCAGACCTACGTCAACCTGTACTGATCCACGGCACGACCGCACCCACGCGCGGGGGGCCCCGTCACCGGTCATCCGGTGGCGGGGCCCCGTCCGTCGGGCGGCCGGTCCAGGAGATCGTTCAGTTCTTTATCACTTCAGTCCCACTGGTCACAGCTGTAGAGTCTGTGAGCATCCCGGGAACGCTTCCGTGCGCATGTATCGCACCTGTGAAGACGTTTCTCCCGGTTCCCACACGTACCCCTGGGGGGGCTTTGTCTTCTGTGGAACCCGGCCGTCGTGCCCTGCCCGCGCGCTCGAAGCGCGCGGGCCGCATAGCTGCCTGCACCGCTCTCGTCCTCTCGGCCGGCATGCTGCTGGCCGCCCCGGCCTCGGCCGATGACACCGCACCGCACCGCTCGGTCGCCGAGCGGCCCACGGCATCGGCGGGCCCGCGGCCGGCCCTGACCCTGCCGGAGCACACCGCCCGGAAGCAGAAGGCGGCCGCCGCTCCGGGCGCGGGCGACGCCGCCGTCGCGGCGAAGCCCCGTGCGGACTTCGACGGTGACGGCTACTCCGACCTGATCTACCGGTCGTACGACTCGGAGCTGTACATCACGCCGAACAACGCCGGGGAGTCGGCGTTCGACATCCCCGGTGGGCCTCCGTCCGCGTTCAAGGACATCATTCCGGCCGGTGACCGAACGGGCGACGGCATCGCGGACCTCCTGACCCTGTCGCCGTACGGCGAGCTCTCGCTGCACACCGGTTACTCCGTCTCCGGTGCGAGCGGCGCGATCTGGACCGGCAAGGGCTGGCAGATCTACAACAAGGTCCTGACGCCCGGCGACCTGACCGGCGACGGACGTTCCGACCTGCTGGCCCGCACGCCCGCGGGCGAGCTGTATCTGTACGCGGCCACCGGCGACACGGCCTCGGCCCCGTTCTCCGCACGGGTCCTGGTGGGCAAGGGCTGGCAGCTGTTCGACCACCTCATCGGGGCGAACGACGTCAACGGGGACGGCATCGCCGACCTCTACGGCCGGAACACGTCCGGCGACCTGTACTTCTACGCCGGCACCGGGTCCGCGGCGGCCCCGTTCGCGCACAGCGTCAAAGTCGGTCACGGCTGGCAGACCTACAACCAGGTCGTCGGCGCCGACGACCTGAACGGCGACGGCCGCGGCGATCTGCTCGCCCGCGCGGTCAACGGCGACGTCTACGTCTATCTCGCCACCGGCGACAGCGGCGCGCTCGCGCCGCGCGTCGCGGGCGGCACCGGCCTGAACGTGGCCTCGCTCCTCGCCGGCGCGGGCGGCGCGCCCGACTTCGGCAAGAACGACCTCCTCGGGCTCGACACCAAGGGCACGCTCTGGGCCTACTGGTCGCTGAACAACGGGAAGCTCAGCCCGCGCTCCCAGATGAGCGACGTCGGCGGGTGGAAGGGCGCCAAGCCGTTCTACTCGTCCTCGCTCAACGAGAACGCCTTGGTGGACCTCATGGAGGTGTACGACGGCGGGCTCTACAACTACAGCTACGCCCCCGGCGACGCCCCCCGGATCAGCGGCAGCTGGGGCGGCTACAACCTCACCGTCGGCCCCGGCGACCTGACCGGCGACGGCAAGGGCGACCTGCTGACCCGTGACAGCGGCGGCTCCCTGTACCTCCACCCCGGCAACGGCACGGGCGGCGCCCTCGGCGCCCGGGTCAAGGTCGGCGGCGGCTGGAACGCGTACACCGCCATCGTCGGCGCCGGCGACTTCACCGGGGACGGGCGCACCGACCTGGTGGCCCGCGACTCGGCCGGCAACCTGTACATGTACCGGGGCACGGGCCAGGCGGCCAAGCCGTTCGGGTCGTCGTACCTCATCGGCGGCGGTTGGAACACCTACGCGAAGCTGGCCGCTCCCGGTGACCTCACCGGGGACGGCAAGGCCGACCTGGTCGGCGTCGACCGCAGCGGCGGTCTCTACCTCTACACCTCGAACGGGGCGGGTCAGTTCCCCCCGCGGGTCGGGCTCGGCGGCGGCTGGAGCACGTACAGCAGCCTCAGCTGATCCACGGCGCGCGGCCGTCGCCACGGCCGTGACCGCGTCCGACGGGCCCCGTCACCGGTTCTCCGGTGGCGGGGCCCCGTCCGGTTCCAGGAACTCCAGCCGGTTGCCCACCGGGTCCTCGCTGAAGAAGCGGCGGTGGCCGGGCAGGTCCCCGTCCCACCGCACCTGAACGCCGCGCTCCGCCAGCCGGGCCGCGTACGCCTCGATGTCCCGCACCCGCAGGCCCGGGTGCGCCTTGCGGGCCGGGCGGAAGTCCGCCTCGACGCCCAGGTGGAGCTGGACCGGGCCGGCCTGGAACCAGCAGCCGCCGCGGGCGGCGAGGACCGGCGGCTTGGGGATCTCCGTCATCCCGAGAACGGCCACGTAGTACGTGCGCAGCGCCTCCTCCGCGCCCGCGGGGGCGGCCAGCTGGACGTGGTCGACGGCGGCGATCATCACTTCTCCCGGCGGGCGACGGCGAAGATGCGGCGGAACGGGAAGACGGTGCCGTGCGGGCCCGCCGGGTAGGCGGCGCGCAGCCGGTCGCGGTATTCGGCGAGGAAGGCGCTCCGGGCCTCCTCGTCGTCGGCGAGGGCGGTGAGGACCGGGCGCAGTCCGGTGCCCTTCACCCAGTCGAGGACGGGGTCCTCGCCGTGCAGGAGGTGGAGGTAGGTGGTCTCCCAGACGTCGGCGGTGCGGCCGGGGGCCGTGAGGCGGTCCAGGTAGCCGGCGGGGCTGAGGACGGCGTCCGTGTGGCGCAGGCGGCCGCCCAGGCGGGAGCGCCAGCGCGGGGAGTCGGCGAGCTCGCGCATCAGGACGTGCGAGGGCTGGTCGAAGTTGCCGGGGACCTGGAGGGCGAGGATCCCGCCGGGGGTGAGGGCGTCCAGCCAGTCGGGGAGGCGGTCGGCGTGGCCGGGGACCCACTGGAGCAGGGCGTTGGAGATGATCAGGTCGTGGGGCCGGTCGGGGGTCCAGGTCGCGGCGTCGGCCTCGGCGAAGCCGAGCAGGGCGGTGGTGTGGGCGCGGGCCCGTTCCAGCATCTGCGGGGAGTTGTCGTAGCCGGTGATACGGGCCCCGGGCCAGCGCTCGGCGAGCAGGACGGTGACGTTGCCCGCACCGCAGCCGAGGTCGGCGATACGGGGAGCGGCGGCGTCCGGAAGTTCGGGGACGCGGGCCAGGAGGTCGTGGAAGGGGCGGGTGCGATGGTCCGCGTGGCGCAGGTACTGCTGCGGATCCCAGGTGGGTGCGGTCATGGGATCAGGATCGGCGAAAAAGTATCTTGATGTCAAGACACTTGAATTCAAGAGACTTCATGTCGACAGACCCTCTACACTGATCCACATGGAGGACGAGGTCGACCGACTGGTCGCTGCATGGCGCCGGGAGCGCCCCGACCTCGACGTGGAACCACTCGAGGTCCTCAGCCGCGTCTCCCGCCTGGCCCGCCATCTCGACCGGGCCCGCAGAATCGCCTTCGCCGAGCATCAGCTGGAGCCGTGGGAGTTCGACGTCCTCACGTCGCTGCGCCGCGCCGGCGCCCCGTACCAGCTCTCGCCCGGCCAGCTCCTCACCCAGACCCTCGTCACGTCGGGCACGATGACCAACCGCATCGACCGGCTGACCAAGAAGAACCTCGTCGAGCGGCTCCCCGACCCCAGCGACCGCCGTGGCGTCCTGGTCCGGCTCACCGCCGAGGGCCGCGACAAGGCCGACCAGTCGCTGGCCGGCCTGCTCGCCCAGGAGCGCGCCATCCTGGGCGAGCTGTCCCGCCAGCAGCGGGGCGAACTGGCGGGTCTGCTACGCCAGTTGACCGCCCCGTTCGACAACGTCCCCGGTTAGGGCCGGCACCGGGGCCGGTGCGTCCAGGTCGGCCGGGCCCACGCCCGCCCGCCGGGCCAGCGCGACGGCCGCCAGCGTGGAGTGCACACCCAGCTTGCCCAGTACGTTCTGCATGTGGGTGCGCACCGTGTGCGGGGAGAGGAAGAGCCGCTCCGCGACCGCCTTGCGGCCGAGCCCCGCCACCATGCAGCGCAGCACCTCCCGCTCGCGCGGGGTCAGCGACTCGACGAGCTGTTCGCTCTCGGTGCGGTGCTTGCGGTCCGCCATCAGCTCCCGCAGCACCCCCGTGAGGAGCGCGGGCGGCAGATGCGTCTCGTCGCGCAGCACCCCCCGGATCACCGCGAGCAGTCGTTGCAGCGAGCTGTCCTTGGCGACCCAGCCGCAGGCGCCCGCCTGGAGTGCGCGCGCGGCCCGGCGCGGATCGTCCTTCTCGGCGAGCACCACCATGCGCACCGGGGACCGCAGCGACCGGATGCCGGCGACCAGGGAGATGCCGTCGGCCAGGCCGTTCTCGCCGGGGGGCGCGGCGGGCGCCGGGACCAGGGCGACGGCCTGGTGGCCGGGCGGGCGGGGGACGCCGAGTTCGGCGTCGACCAGTATCACGTCGTAACCGCGTCCCTCGGTCGCCGCGCGTTCCAGACAGCGCAGGGCCGCCGGTCCGCTGCCCGCCGCGGCCACGTCGACGTCCGGCTCGGCGGCGAGCGCCGCGGCGAGCGACTCGGCGAAAATGCGGTGGTCGTCGACGACGAGAACCCGGATACGGGCCACAGGCACCCCCATGCTGTGCGTTCTGGGGCGCTCGCGACCCGCGGCGCCCGGCGGGGGCGGACCGGCACGGGTGCGGCGCCCGGACGGAGAGTCGAACCGCAGTCCACGGCCGCCGCCGTGTACCGACTGCCACCCCGCCCGGGCGTCGCACCCGGCTGTCTCGTACCCCTGAATCAGCACCGGCCCCCACCGGTGCTGTGCATCAGGGTACGGGCGGCGGCCCCGGGGGGAAGGAGAATCGCAGAACTGACGGTCAGTCGGGTCCTAGTGTGTGGTCCATGTTCCGTCTTGAGACAGAAGTGGACAAAGAACGACGTCAGCTGCTGACCAAGTGGCTGCGTGACGACAACACGGCACGCTCACCGCGGCTCCGCGCCCTGCGCGACACGTCCGCCGCGCTCGAAGTACCGCTGGAGGTCTGGGCGCTGGACACCGACGGCGTGGTCGCCGCGGGGCTGACCGGCCGTACCTGGGCCCACTGGCTCCATGTGGACCTGCTCTGGGTCGACACCCGCCACCGGGGGTCCGGTCTGGGTTCACGCCTGCTCACCGAGGCGGAACGGGTGGCCCGCACGGACCGTTCCTGTGCCCGCTCCCGGGTGGAGACCTGGGACTTCCAGGCCCCCGGCTTCTACCGCAAGCACGGGTACGAGGAGCGGGGGCGGGTCGAGAACTACCCGCCGGGCATCACCGAGTTCACCCTCGTCAAGGAGCTCGGGCCGGTCCGGCCGGGGGCGCACCCCTGACCGGACCGCCCGGGATCAGACGAGCCGGCGGGCCCCCGCGGACGGCACCGCGGGGAAGACGCCCGGCGCCGAGTAGCCCGCCGAAGCGAACGCCTCGTGCACGGACTTGGTGACCGCGTCCGCCCGCGCCTCCTCCACGAGCACGATCGCCGAGCCGCCGAAGCCGCCGCCGGTCATGCGCGCGCCGAGCGCCCCGGCCGCGTTCGCCGTCTCGACGACCAGGTCCAACTCCACGCAGGAGACCCGCAGATCGTCGCGGAGCGAGAGGTGTCCGGCCGTGAGGACCGGGCCGGCCGCGCGCACGTCACCCGCGTCGAGGAGGGCGATGACCTGCTCGACGCGCTGGTTGTCGCCGACCACATGGCGTACGTAGCGCACGACGGACTCGTCCGCGCCGGCGTCGGCCAGCCGGCCGAGCGCGGCGCCCAGGCCCTCGTACGGAAGCTCGCGCAGGGTCCGCAGTCCGAGCAGGCGGGCGCCCTCCTCGCAGCCGGCCCGCCGCTCCGCGTACGCGCCGTCGCCGAGCGCGTGCTTGACGCGGGTGTCGACGACCAGGAGCCGCAGCCCGTGCGCGGCCAGGTCGAAGGGGACCTGGCGCTGGGTGAGGTCGCGGGTGTCCAGGTGCAGGGCGTGGCCGTCGGTGCAGCAGGCCGACGCCATCTGGTCCATGACGCCGCAGGGGACGCCGACGAACGCGTTCTCGGCGCGCTGGGCGAGGACCGCTAGCTCGGCCGGGGCGAGGCCGAGCCCGAAGAGGTCGTTCAGGGCGAGCCCGGTCACCACTTCGAGGGCGGCGGACGAGGAGAGCCCGGCGCCGGTGGGGACGGTGGAGGACAGCTGGATGTCGGCGCCGGTGATCGCGTGTCCGGCCTCGCGCAGCGCCCAGACGACGCCGGCCGGGTAGGCGGCCCAGCCGTGGCCGGAACGCGGGGTCAGCTCGTCGACGCGGAGCTGGACGACGCCGCCGGGCACATCGGTGGAGTGGAGCCGCAGCTCGCCGTCGGTGCGCCGGGCGACGGCGGCCCGTGCGGTGTGCGGCAGCGCGAGCGGCATCACGAAGCCGTCGTTGAAGTCGGTGTACTCGCCGATCAGGTTGACCCGGCCGGGAGCGGCCCAGACCCCCTCGGGCGCGGCCCCGTACAGCGCGGTGAAGGAGGCGGTCAGGTCGGCGGAAGCGTCGGTCGGCTCGGTGGCTGCGGCTACCGGCTCGGTGAGGTCGGTCATGGTGCGGTGGGCTCCTCTCGGCGGGCGAACGTCCAGGCGTCGGAGACGATGGCGGCCAGGTCGGCGCGGGACGGCTGCCAGCCGAGGCGCTCCCGGGCGGTGGCGGCGGAGGCGACGAGGACGGCCGGGTCGCCGCCGCGGCGCGGGGCCACGGTCTCGGGGACCGGGTGGCCGGTGACCCGGCGGACCGTCTCGATGACCTCGCGGACCGAGAAGCCGTTGCCGTTGCCGAGGTTGCAGATCAGGTGCTCGCCCGCGGTGGCGGCCTCCAGGGCCAGCAGGTGGGCCTCGGCGAGGTCGGCGACGTGGATGTAGTCGCGGACGCACGTGCCGTCGGGGGTGGGGTAGTCGTCACCGTAGACGGAGATCGACTCGCGCTGCCCGAGCGCGACCTGGAGGACCAGCGGGATGAGGTGGGACTCGGGGCTGTGCCGCTCACCGCAGCTGCCGTACGCCCCGGCCACGTTGAAGTAGCGCAGCGAGACCGCGGCCAGGCCGTGGGCGGCCGCCTCACCGGTGATCATGTGGTCGACGGCGAGCTTGGTGGCGCCGTACGGGCTGGTCGGGGCGGTGGGGTCGGCCTCGGTGATGGGGCTGGAGACCGGTTCGCCGTAGGTGGCGGCGGTGGAGGAGAAGACCAGGGTGCGCACCCCGGCGTCGCGCATCGCGGCGAGCAGCGCGGTGGACCCGCCGACGTTGTTGACCCAGTACTTCTCCGGGTCGGTGACGGACTCGCCGACCTGGGAGTACGCGGCGAAGTGCAGCACCCCGTCGTAGGAGGCGTCCAGCCACTTGGCCGCGTCCTGGATGCGGCCTTCGATGAAGCCGGCGCCGGCCGGAACGCCCTCCCGGAAGCCGGTGGAGAGGTCGTCGAGGACGGTGACGGCGTGCCCCGCCTCCAGCAGGTGCTGGGCGACCACGCTGCCCACGTATCCCGCGCCGCCGGTCACCAGGTACTTCTTCGGGGACTTGCTCACTCGCTCGCTACCTCTCGCAGTCGCTGGGCCGCGGTCTCCGGCGGCACGTCGTTGATGAACACGCTCATGCCGGATTCGGAACCCGCGAGGAACTTCAGCTTGCCGGAGGTGCGTCGGATGGTGAAAAGCTCCAGATGGAGCCCGAAGTCCTCCCGGCCGTCGACTCCGAACGGCGCCTGGTGCCAGGCGGAGATGTACGGGGTCGGCGGCTCGCCGGGGCCGAAGATCCGGTCGAATCGCCTCAAGAGTTCCAGATAGACCTGTGGGAACTGCGTGCGGGCCGCCTCGTCGAGTCCCAGCAGGTCGGGGACGCGGTGGCGCGGGTGGAGATGGACCTCGTACGGCCAGTGCGCCGCGTAGGGCACGAAGGCCACCCAGTGCTCCGTGGCGAGCACGATCCGCGAACCGTCCGCCTCCTCGCGGGCCACCACGTCGTCGAAGAGGTTGCCGCCCGTCTCGGCGCGGTGGGCCGCCGCGGAGCGGAGCATCAGCTGGGTGCGGGGGGTGACGAAGGGGTAGCCGTAGATCTGGCCGTGCGGGTGGCCGAGCGTGACGCCGATCTCGGCGCCCCGGTTCTCGAAGCAGAACACCTGCGTGACCTGCGGAAGCTCGGCGAGCTCGGCGGTGCGGTCGGTCCACGCCTCCAGGACGAGCGCGGCCTGCTCCTCGGTGAGGTCGGCGAAGGACGCGTCGTGGTCGGAGGTGAAGCAGACGACCTCGCAGCGGCCGGAGTCGCCGGCGAGCGAGGGAAAGCGGTTCTCGAAGACGGCGACGTCGTAGTCCGGCTCCGGGATCTCGCTCTGCCGGCCCTCGCGCGAGGGGCAGAGGGGGCACTCGTCGGCCGGGGGGTGGTAGATGCGGCCCTGGCGGTGCGAGGCGATGGCGACGCTGTCGCCGAGGAGCGGGTCCCGGCGCACCTCGGAGGAGGTGGAGACGGGGTCCAGCGGACGCCGGTCGACCGCGTCGCGCACGACGTCGTCACGGCTGTCGTAGTAGATCAGCTCCCGGCCGTCGGCGAGCGTCGTAACCGTCTTCTTCACCAGACTCCTCCCAAACAGAACCAAACACAATGAACCACAAATCAACAGACGCGTCAATGAGTCGCCGTCGGTGGCCGTGCCGGGAATCTCGCGGGGTTGAGGACGGAGTACGAGGCAATACGATCACAATCCAACAAAGAACTGCATCGGAAGTGTTCAGTTTCTGAACACAAGAGCGTAGTTTCCTTCGGGTTCAGTTCGCGCAAAGAAGCGAGTACCCCCACATGCAATATCTGGCTGCAGGGCTCCGGCTCCCCACGAACGGGCTCGACTACACGATCCTGGCGATCTACTTCGCCGTCGTCCTCGGCATCGGCTTCGCCGCCCGGGCGAGCGTGAAGACGAGCCTCGACTTCTTCCTGTCCGGTCGGTCGCTGCCCGCGTGGGTGACCGGTCTGGCCTTCGTCGCGGCGAACCTCGGCGCCACCGAGATCCTCGGCATGGCGGCGACCGGCGCGCAGTACGGCGTCGCGGTCGTCCACTGGTACTGGATCGGCGCCATCCCCGCCATGGTCTTCCTGGGCCTCGTGATGATGCCCTTCTACTACCGGTCGAAGGTGCGCTCCGTACCGGAGTTCCTCCTCCAGCGCTTCGACAGGTCGGCGCACCTGCTGAGCTCCATACTCTTCGCCTTCGCGGCGATCCTGATCGCGGGCGTCAACCTGTACGCCCTGTCGATCGTCGTGGAGGCGCTCCTCGGCTGGCCCCAGTGGGTCGCGATCGTGGTCGCCGGCCTCTTCGTGCTGATCTACATCACGATCGGCGGGCTCTCCTCCGCGATCTACAACGAGGTCCTGCAGTTCTTCGTCATCCTCGCCGCACTGATCCCGCTGACCCTGCTGGGTCTCAAGCGCGTCGGCGGCTGGGACGGGCTGACCGGTTCGCTGGAGAAGAGCCACGGCCAGGACTTCCTGTCCGCCTGGGGCGGCACGGGCATCGGTGACGCCAACCCGCTCGGCGCCAACTGGCTGACGATCATCCTGGGCCTCGGCTTCGTGCTCTCGTTCGGCTACTGGACCACCAACTTCGCCGAGGTGCAGCGCGCCCTGTCCGCGAAGAACCTCTCGGCCGCGCAGCGCACCCCGCTGATCGCCGCGTTCCCGAAGATCTTCATCGTCTTCCTGGTGATGATCCCGGGCCTGGTCGCCGCCGTCCTCGTACCGAAGATCGGCACCCCGGGCTCGGACCTGACCTACAACGACGCGATCCCGCTGCTGATGCAGGAGCTGCTGCCCAACGGCGTGCTCGGCATCGCGGTGACGGGTCTGCTGGCCGCGTTCATGGCCGGCATGGCCGCCAACGTCTCCTCGTTCAACACCGTGTTCACCACGGACATCTGGGCCCGCTACGTGAAGAAGGACCGCCCGGACGCGTACTACCTGCGCTTCGGCCGGCTGATCACGGCGCTCGGGGTGCTGGCCTCCATCGGCACGGCGTTCATCGCCGCCAGCTTCTCCAACATCATGAGCTACCTCCAGACGCTGTTCTCCTTCTTCAACGTCCCGATGTTCGTCGTCTTCATCATCGGCATGTTCTGGAAGCGCGCCTCGATGAAGTCGGGCGTCTGGGGTCTGGTCGCGGGCACCACCGCCGCGATGATCAACTACTTCGTGATCTACAAGCAGGGTGTCATCGACATCCCGACCGACCAGGGAGCGAACTTCGTCTCCGCGATCGTCGGCTTCGTCGCCGGCGCGGTCGTCATGGTCGCCGTCACCCTGTTCACGGCTCCCAAGCCCGAGGCCGAACTGGCCGGGCTCGTCTACGGAACCGAGACCCCGGACGCCGACGAGGTGCCCGAGGAGGGCGACGACGCCTGGTACCGCAGGCCCGCGCTGCTGGGCTGGGGCGCGATCGTGCTCGCCGCCCTGTGCTACGTCCCCTACTCGTTCTGATCGGAGTCACCCACCATGTCCGACCTGCACAAGGAAGTCTCCGACCTGGAGCAGAAGTCCGCCACGGCGGCCCGGCTGTTCGACATCCGGCGGATCATCGGCGGCCTCTTCGTCGTCTACGGGATCATCGTCACCATCGCCGGGATCAACCCGTCCGACGCGGACCTGAAGAAGGCCGAGGGCGTCCACATCAACCTGTGGACCGGGCTCGCCATGCTGGTCCTCGGGCTGTTCTTCCTCGTCTGGCTGAAGCTGCGCCCGGTCCAGCCGCCGGCCGCCGCGCCGGAGACCACGGACGCGCCCGGCAGCTGAAGCGCCCGTGACCACCGGCAGGGGCCGGACACCGTCAGCCGACGGCGTCCGGCCCCTGCGGCGTCCCGAGGGCCGCCCGGTCCAGCAGCCCGGTACGGGCGGCGAGCGCCGCCGCCTCCAGCCGGGAGCCGACGCCGAGCTTCATCAGCACGCGCTGCACATGGGTACGGGCGGTGCTGGGTGCGATCCGCATCCCGGCCGCGATCAGCCGGGTGTCCTCGCCCTCGGCGACCCGCACCAGGACCTCGACCTCCCGCGGGGTCAGCATCAGCAGCAGCCGCCTGCCCTCGTCGTCCGGCTGCGCCGCCGGGTTGAGCAGCTCGGCGAAGGCGCCCTGGAGCAGCTGCGGCGCGATCGCCGTCTCACCGGCGCGCGCCTTGACCATCGCCCGCTCGACGCCCTCGATGCGTTCGTCGTGCCGGACGTACCCGGCGGCGCCGGCCGCGAAGGCGGCCGCGATGCCGCGCGGGCTGGGCACCGGGCCGAGGACCACCACGGCGGTCTGCGGGCGCTCACGCCTGATCCTGACGACCGGGTCGAAGGTGCCCGGTTCGGCGGGTGCCGCCGTACCGAACAGGCAGATCTCCGGTCCCCTGCTGACGACCAGATCCGCCGCCCCCGAGGTGGGCGCGGCGGCGGCGAGCACCCGGTGCCCGCGCAGTCTCAGTGCCGAGGCGAGCGCCTCGGCGAGCAGTCGGTGGTCATCGATCACCATGAGCCGCACGCCCATCGAGCAACCCCCCATAGCACCGGCAGGCCCCCCGGCCCTCTCTAGACCCGGCAAGTTACACGCTTGTTCGAGGCGGCGGGTGTCTTAGCGGACAGAAGGATCGAGATAGCTGACTTCGGTTGCCTTCAGGGCGAGTTGATGGCTCATCATGGCCGAATTCAGCCTGTTGTAACCTGCACTCTGTCCGTTACGGATCACCTCCTGGGGGAACCTTGCGCTTCAAGAAGACTCTGCTCGTCTCCGCTGCCGCGTGTGCCGTTCTGGCGGGGCCCGCGTTCACCGGTACGGCCGCCGCCGCTTCCAACGTCACCGCCGAGGACGTCTCCACCACGTGGGGATACGCCGAGGTGCAGGCCGCCTGGCGGCTCAACCCGTACAAGCTCGACCCGCTCTACCTGTACGTGAAGGACAAGGACGCCGACGGTCATTCGGTGGGCGTGCGTCTGATCACCACCGGCGACGCCGGCACCCACTACTTCCCGATCCACCGGGTCTCCACCGGCGCCGGAACGGCCTGGGGCGCGACCAGTTACGCCAACCCGGGTGGCTGGATCAGCACGGCGCGGATCGAGCTGTGCCAGATGGAGGGCAGCACGATCCTGAAGTGCGTCTCGTCCGGCATCATGTACCCGGCGTTCGACGACAGCACCAACTCCTGATCCTTTTCGGGCAGGACACGCGTGAGGGGGTGGAGCCGGCCGGCTCCACCCCCTCACGCGTGTCGCGGGCGGTCAGCTCGTGCTGAACGAGACGACGAGGTACTCCTTGTCGTCCAGCGAACTCGTCCGCGGCTTGCTGACCATCGTCTCCGAGATGAACAACTTGCCGCCGGCGTACAGGTATTCGGCGTAATCCGAGGAGAAGCTGGTCTCCGCGTCGCGCACGGACTCGTCGCCGGGGTTGTCCATCAGCACGGTCTGCTTGAACGTGGCGCCGTCGATGGAGACGACCTGGCCGCCCTTGTCGTAGGGGGGCTCCTTGTACGCGATGATGTTGCCGCCGTCCATGCGGACGGGGAACATCGAGTAACGGTCACCGGCGTCGGCCCGGTCACCGGTCTGCTTGCCGGTGGTCAGGTCGAACGACACGATCTCGTTGGTGTTGCCGTAGTCCCCGGTGCCCTCGTGCTCCTCGGTGGGCACGTAGACGCGGTTGTTGCCGACGGCGAGGTGCTGGCAGCTCTCCACCTTGGTGGAGCGGCAGCTCGCCGCGTACTTGTCGCCGTCCGCCGCGATCCGGGTGAGCAGCTTGCCGCTGGCCGCGTCGATCGAGAAGAAGTCCGAGATGCCGCTGCCGTCACCCGCGGTGTCACCGACGTCGGCGGCGACGACCAGCGGCTTGGTGGAGACGATGCTCGCGTAGTCGACGCCGGGCGGCATCTTGTACGAGGAGAGCGGGGCCCCCGTGGTCGGGTTCAGGGCCTGGATGATGAGCTGCGGGTCGTCGTACGTACCGCACTTGCGGACCACGGCGAGTGCCTCGCCGCCGCCGTACCCCTTGTCGTAGCAGCCGTCGGTGCTGACCTTCGGCTTCCAGCGCTCGGCGCCGGTGTTCAGGTCGAAGGCCGCGCCGCCCTCGGTGCCGCCGGCCGCGACCGTGGTGCCGCTGAGGGTGACCTCGTCGAAGCGGACCGGGCGGTCACCGCCGGTGGCCGCGGTCACCGACTTGCTCCACAGGAGCTTGCCGGTGTTCAGGTCGAGGGCGCCCACCTGGTTGCAGGAGGGGTACTTGTCGGTCGCGGACCGCTTGCCCTCCTCGAAGGCGACGGCCGTCCTGAAGTCCTTGGTCATGTGCCGTGAGGCGGCGCACAGTTGACCAGCCAGCGGGATCGACCAGAGCTTCGTGCCCTTGGCCAGGTCGTAGCCGACGATCTCGTTGACGCCCGTCTTCACGTACGCCTTGTCGGTGAGCCAGGAGCCCGCGACCGTCGTGACGTCGGTGACCTTGGGCTGTGGGAGCTGGAAGCCGACCTGGGCCTTGACGTCGGCCGGGGCCTTCTCCTTGCCCCCGCCGCCGGGGGTGTCCGAACCGCCCTTGTCCTCGCCCCCGCCCCCGGTGGTGCCGGCGGAACTGGAGGCCTCCTCCTTCTTGTCGTCGTCGCCGCTCGACGCGAACCAGACACCGCCGCCGACGATCAGCGCCACGGCGACCACCGCGGCGACGATGATCCGGGACTGGGTGGAGAACTTCTTCGGCCCGTTGCCGCCCGGCTGCTGCGGCTGGTACGGCTGCTGCATCGGGGTGGTCGGGTAGCCGTAGCCCTGCTGGGGCGGCTGGCCGGGCGGGAAACCGTATCCCTGCTGCGGCTGGCCCTGCGGGGGCGCCTGCAGGAACCCGTACCCGGGCTGCTGCGGCGGGCTCTGCGGGTAGCCGTAGGCGGGCTGCTGCGGGGGCGGGCCCGCAGGGGGCGGCGAGCCGTAGCCGCCCGGGGCCGGCGGGGTGGCGGGTGGCGTGCCATACGGGGCGGCGGGCGGCGGTGTCGGGGCGCCGAAACCACCGGGCGGCGGGTCCTGGGGCGCGCCGAAACCACCGGGCGGCGGGTCCTGCGGGGCGCCGAAACCACCGGGCGGCGGGTCGTGGGGCGGCGGCTGGGGCGGCTGCGTCATGGCGTTGCGTACCTCGGGAGAAGGGGAGTCGGTCGGTGGGCCGGAGCCGGGCGCGGGCGGGTCTGCCGCCGCCCGCGACCGGGGTGTTCCTGCGGATGCCGTGGGGAGCGGTTACTTGCCGAAGGCCATCACGGTCTTGGTCTCCAGCTCCTCCTCGTCGTTGCTCGCGCTGATCCGCCCGCTCGCGATGAACGAGCGGCCGTCCGCGTAGAGCACCTTCTCGTCCCAGAAGGAGCTCTCGATCTGCGCCGTCGACGCCGGGTGCTGGAGCAGCATCTTCGGGCTGCCGCCGGAGGGCGCGAGGGTGGCGATCCCGCCGCCCTTGTTGTAACCGGCGTCCACGTAGAGGAGCACGTCCGCGCCCTCCATCCGCAGCGGCTTCATGGTCTGCTCGGCCGGGGCCTTCGCCTTCCACTTCGTCTTGCCGGTGTTCAGGTCGAAGGCGACGACCTGGTTGGTGCGGGCGGAGCCGCTGGTGTCGTCCTGCGTCGCCATGTAGAAGGTGTTGGCGTCGGCCGCGACACCGGTGCAGCCGTCGAGGCGCTGGCCGAAGACGGCGAACGCGCCGCCGCAGTCAGGTGCGAACTTGTCGCCCTTGTCGCTGACGATCTGCGAGCGGAGCGTGCCGTTCTCCCGGAGCGCGAGGATGCTCCACTGCTTGTCGTCGCCGCTGCTGCCCTTGGTCAGCGACACGATGAGGGGGTTCACCGAGTAGACCTTGTCGACCTCCCAGCCGCGTGCGGGCTTGTAGGTCCACAGGGGCTTGCCGGTGTTCGGGTCGACCCGCTCGATCTGGTGCTGCGGGTTGTCGAGGTCGTCGGTGCGGCAGCTGGTGGCGGCGATCAGCCGGGGGCCGCCCGCGAAGGCGAACGGCTGGCAGATGCCGTCGCGCTTGCCGAACAGTTCCTTGCCGTCGCTCACCCGGAACGCGTTGGAGGCGCCGGTGCGGCCGACCGTCACGGTGTTACCGCTGATGGCCAGGGAGATG
This sequence comes from Streptomyces sp. NPDC005803, assembly GCF_040630435.1. NCBI lineage: Bacteria > Bacillati > Actinomycetota > Actinomycetes > Kitasatosporales > Streptomycetaceae > Streptomyces > Streptomyces sp. NPDC005803. The sequence goes on from NZ_JBEXXO010000003.1 coordinate 120,926, forward strand.
TCCGACATCAGGTCGAAGAGCCCGCTGCTCTTGACGGGCTTCTTCCAGCCGGCCTTGCCGGTGTTGAGGTCGATCAGCTGGAGGTCGGAGCAGTCGGCCTTGTCGGTCGTGCCGTTCTTGACCGCGATGACGATCTTGCCGTCCGTGGTGGTCTGGGCCGGCGCGGAGCAGATGTCCGCGGGCAGCTTCAGCGTCCACTTCTGCTTGCCGTCGGCCACCGAGTAACCGGAGACGGCGCGGTACATGCCCTTGACGAGGGTGTCGCCGACGATCCACGGCCCGTACACGTCCGCGCCGTTGCGCGGCAGGTCGACGTCGTTCTTCTGGAGCCAGAGCGCCTTCGCCTCGCCGGGCTTGCGCCCGCCGTTCAGGTCGTCGTCGCCCTCCCGGCCGGTGCCGTTGCCGTCGCCCTCGTCGACGGTGGGCGAGGCGGTCGGCTGCACGGCCTCGTCGCTCTTCTTCGCGACGGGCTTCTTGTCGTCGTCGCCCCCGCTCGACAGCAGGAAGACGCCGCCTCCGACGACCAGGAGCGCGGCGACCGCCGCGCCGATGATCACCGCGGGCTTGCCCTTGAAGGGGCCGCGGCCACCGGCGCCCACCGGGGCCGGCGCGCCGGGGTACTGCTGCTGCGGATATCCGTAACCGGGCTGCTGCGGCTGGCCGTAGGGCCCCGGCTGCTGGGCGTACGGGCCCGGCTGCTGCTGACCGTACGGGCCCGGCTGCTGGGGCTGACCGTAGGGGCCGGGCTGTTGCTGCTGACCGTAGGGGCCGGGCTGCTGGGCGTACGGACCCGGCTGCTGGGGGTAGCCGTAGCCCGGCTGGGCGGCCGGCGCCTGGGGCGGCTGCGCCGGCGGCGGCGTCTGCGGCGGGCCCTGCGGCGGCTGAGGAACCCCCTGCGGCGGCTCCTGCGGAGCGCCGAAGCCTCCCTGCGGCGGTTGCTGGCTGGGCGGCTGGGTCATCAGCGCGTCCCCCTTCATGCGGTCCGGTGCCCGGTCCGGACTCCCCCGCGATCGCACCGGCGGCTCCGGGAGTCGGCGAAGACCCCTGAACCACCGGCGAAATGGAGCGAATCGGGCATGGATCCCGCAGTGTCACGTCAGTCGAGCGGGGCTTCTTTCTACCACCCGGCACGTCACCGGCTCCGGTTCGGTCCGCCCCTGTTCCCAAGGGAGAACCGCCCCGTGATGCCGCCGTTACGCCTCATCGGCCGTCAGTCGCCGAACGCCGCGATGGATCGCGCCTCCACCTCGTCGTCGTCCATCCCGCTCATCCTCTTGTGCGTGAAGAAGGAGCGTCCGTCCACATAGGAGACGAACGGGGTGAGGAAGTCGCGTTCGAGGGGGGCCGCCGCCACCGGGTGCCGCAGCACCATGTCCCAGTCGCCGCCCGTGGGCGGGAGGGAGGCGATGCCGCCGCCCTTGTTCCCGGCCGCCGCGAGCGACATCAACAGCTTGCCGCCCTCCGTCCGCAGCGGCGTCAGGGGCTGGTCGGCCGGGGAGGCGACCGCCCACTTGAACCTGCCGGTCGACAGGTCGAAGGCGGCGACCTTGTTGCCCGCGCCGGCCTTGGCGTCGACCGGCCCGGTCGCCATGTAGAAGGTGTTCCCACCGGCGGCCACCCCGACGCAGCTGTCGAGGTTGGACCCCTGGACGCGCAGGTCCTTGTCGCAGCTGCGCAGGTAGTTGGCCGGTCCGCCGGAGAGCTGGGTGCGGTAGGTGCCGTCGGCGTTGAGCACGAGCACGCCCCACTTGGCGTTCCCCTGCGTGAGCGAGACCACGATGGGGTCGGCGGAGTAGATCTGCTCGACCTGCCAGCCCTTCTTGACCTTGTACGTCCACTGCACCTTGCCGGTGGCGGGGTCGATCCGCTGCACCTGGTGTTCCTTGTGGTCGTCCGCGGCGGTCTGACAACTGGCCGCCGCGATCGCCACCGGGCCGCTGGCGAAGCCGAACGGCTGGCAGTTGCCGGGCAGTTTCCCGAACAGCACCTTGCCGTCGCTGACCCGGAAGGCGTCGGTCCTGCTGGTGCGCCCCACGGTCACGGTGTCGCCGTTGATCGACATCGCAAGGTCGGAGAGCCCGTCCCAGGCGCCCTCGCGGACGTAGCCCTTGCGCCAGCCCAGCTTGCCCGTCCGCAGGTCGACCATCTGCAGGTTGTCGCAGGTCGCGTCGTCCGCGGTGCTGTGCGCGATGCCCACGACGATCTTGCCGTCGGCGGTGGGCCGCGTGGGCGCCGCACAGGCCTCGGTGGGCAGCCGCGCGCTCCACTTGACCGTGCCGTCGGTGACCGAGTAGCCGGTGACGGTGTGGTACATGGCCGTGACGACGGTGTCGCCGGCGAACCACGGACCGTAGACGTCCCTGCCGCCCTCCGGGAGGTCGACGCCGCCCTTCCGGAGCCAGAGGACCTTCGCCTCCCCCGCCTTGCGCTTCGCGTTGATCGCGTCCGCCTCGGCGCGGAGGTCGGTCGTGTCGCCGCCCTCGTCGTCCCCCTTGCCGCCGCTCCCGGTGGGGGAAGGGGCCGGCGGCGCGGAGCTGTGGCCGCCGTTCGCCGTGGGCTTCGGGTCGTCCCCGTCGTCGCCGGTGGCGAGCCAGATGCCGCCGCCCGCCAGGAGCACCACCGCGAGCAGGCCGCCGATGAGCATCCCGGTCCGGCCGCGGAACCGGCCGCCGCCCCGCGGCCCGCCGGGCTGCGGAGGCTGCGTCGGGTAGCCGTAACCCGGCTGGTGGTGCTGCTGCTGGGGCGGATAGCCGTAACCCGGCTGCTGCTGGGGCGGATAGCCGTACCCGGAGCCTTGCGCCGGCTGGTTGTACGGGCCGGGCTGACTGCCGTACGGGCCTGGCTGGTTGCCGTACGGCCCGGCCGGCTGTCCGTACGGGCCGGTCGGCTGCGGCTGGGCGGCCGGGGGCGGGTACGCCCCGGGCGGCGGGTCGTAAGGAGCTCCGAACCCGCCCTGCGGCGGCTGTTGTCCGGGCGGCTGGCTCATCGGCCCGTCCCCCTGTTCCGTTGTCGTTCCGTCGGTGCCGGTGGTGCGAGGCGGCCCGGCTCACGCGGGGCGCGGTTTCTTTCTACCACCCGCCCCACGTGCCTCATCGGCCACACCGGTCACGGAAGTTGTACGGACCACGCGGCGGGACGCCCGACGGCGGCCCCGGACGGTCAGGCGTCCTCGGCCAGTTCCAGCCAGCGCATCTCCAGCACGTCGCGTTCCGCGACCAGTTCGCGCAGTTCGGCGTCCAGCTTCGCGACCTTCTCGAAGTCGGTCGCGTTGTCGGCGATCTGCGCGTGCAGGGTCGTCTCGCGGGTCGACATCTTGTCGAGCTGGCGCTCGACCTTCTGGAGCTCCTTCTTGGCCGCGCGGGCGGCCTGCGGCGAGACGCCCGGGGCCGGGGCGGCGGCCTGGGCGCTCGCGGCGGGAGCGGCGGCGGGCGGCGCCGACGCGGCCAGCTGGTGCCTGCGCTCAAGGTACTCGTCGATCCCGCGCGGCAGCATCCGCAGCGCCTTGTCGCCCAGGAGCGCCATCACCCGGTCCGTGGTCCGCTCGATGAAGAACCGGTCGTGGGAGATCACGATCATGGACCCGGGCCAGCCGTCGAGGAGGTCCTCCAGCTGGGTCAGGGTCTCGATGTCGAGGTCGTTGGTGGGCTCGTCGAGGAAGAGGACGTTCGGCTCGTCCATCAGCAGCCGCAGGATCTGCAGCCGGCGGCGCTCACCGCCCGAGAGGTCGCCGACCGGGGTCCACTGCTTCTCCTTCGAGAAGCCGAACTGCTCGCAGAGCTGGCCGGCGGTCATCTCCCGGCCCTTGCCGAGGTCGACCCGGTCGCGCACCTGCTGCACGGCCTCCAGCACCCGCAGGTTCGGGTTGAGCTCGGCGACCTCCTGGGAGAGGTAGGCGAGCTTGACGGTCTTGCCGACGACGATCTTCCCGGCCGCGGGCTGTTCGTCGCCCTGCGTACGGGCCGCCTCGGCCAGGGCCCGCAGGAGCGAGGTCTTGCCCGCGCCGTTGACGCCCACGAGACCGATCCGGTCGCCGGGGCCGAGCTGCCAGGTGAGGTGGGTGAGCAGCGTCTTGGGGCCTGCCTGGACGGTCACGTCCTCCAGGTCGAAGACGGTCTTGCCGAGCCGGGCGTTGGCGAACTTCATCAGCTCGCTCGTGTCACGCGGCGGCGGCACGTCGGCGATCAGTTCGTTGGCCGCCTCGATGCGGTAGCGCGGCTTGGACGTGCGGGCGGGGGCTCCGCGCCGCAGCCAGGCCAGCTCCTTGCGCATCAGGTTCTGCCGCTTGGACTCCTCGGTGGCCGCGATCCGCTCCCGCTCGGCCCGGGCGAAGACGTAGTCGCTGTAACCGCCCTCGTACTCGTGGACCGTGCCGCGCTGGACGTCCCACATGCGGGTGCAGACCTGGTCGAGGAACCAGCGGTCGTGGGTGACGCAGACCAGTGCGGAGCGGCGGGCGCGCAGGTGTCCGGCCAGCCAGGAGATGCCCTCGACGTCGAGGTGGTTGGTCGGCTCGTCGAGGACGATCAGGTCCTGCTCGGCGATGAGCAGCTTGGCCAGCGCGATCCTGCGGCGCTCGCCACCGGAGAGCGGGGCGATGACGGTGTCCAGACCCTGCTCGAAGCCGGCCAGGTCGAGGCCGCCGAAGAGTCCGGTCAGCACATCGCGGATCTTGGCGCTGCCCGCCCACTCGTGGTCGGCGAGGTCGCCGATGACCTCGTGGCGGATCGTGGCCTTCGGGTCGAGCGAATCGTGCTGGGTCAGGACGCCGAGACGCAGTCCGCCGTTGTGGGTGACCCGGCCGGTGTCCGCCTCCTCCAGCTTGGCGAGCATCCGGATGAGGGTCGTCTTGCCATCTCCGTTACGGCCGACGACACCGATCCGGTCCCCCTCGGACACGCCGAGGGACACACCGTCGAGCAGTGCACGGGTGCCGTACACCTTGCTGACCTGCTCGACATTGACGAGGTTGACGGCCACGAACGCTCCAGCTCGAAGGAGAAACACTGACCTTCAGCGTAGTCGCCACGGCGCCGGGCTCCTCACGAGCGCCCGCTCACCCGTGCGGGACGGGGCCGGGCACGGACTTCGCGCCGGCACATCCGTGCGGTACCTTGCCCGGATCGATCAAGGCCCGGGGCGGTCCCCGGCTCTCACCGGGGTGGGTAACTTCATGACACGACGTACGGTTCGCGGCCTGGCGCCCCTCCTGCTGGCGGCCGTCGCGCTGACCGGCTGCTCGTCGGGGTCCGGCGAGGGTGCGCGGGTGGACACCGAGCCGGGCGGCGGGGCGGCCACACAGGGCGCGGACGCGCAGGCCGCCGCCAAGGGCGGCACGGTCGGCGGCGCCGGTTCCGGGTGCGAGCTGCCGGTCTCCTTCGACCTGGCGCGGTCCTGGAAGGCGAAGGCCGTGGCCCCGGTGGAGCCGGACTCGGAGTTCGCGGCCCTCAGCAGGCAGGGCCCGGTCAGCATGGTCTGCGAGATCGACGCGAAGCCCGCAGGGCACATCGGCTTCCTGCGGGTGTGGCAGGGCGACGGCAAGGGGACCACCGCGCGCCAGGCGCTGGAGGGCTTCGTGAAGGCCGACGAGAACGCCTCGAAGATCACGTACACGCAGACCACGGTGGGGAAGCTGTCCGTGACCGAGGCCGGTTACACCGTCTACAGCAAGATCATGGAGGAGTCGCGCCCGGCCCGCGCCTTCGCCGTCGCCACCCCGGACGGGCCGGTCGTGGTGCACCTGGGCGGACTGGACGCCCAGGAGCACGAGGGGATGCTGCCGGCGTTCGAGCTGGCGAAGCGGAGCGTGCGGCTCGGCTGAGCCGTCGGCCGGAGGGTGCCCGGTGGCTGTCACGCCGCCGGAGCCGGCCCGGGCTGTGGCGGCCGCGGGCCGCGCGCCTCGGCCGTGCCTCCGCCCCGGAACACCGTGCGTACGCGTACGCGTCCACTCCCGGAACGCCGCGCGTACCCGTACCCGTACGCACAGCGTTCCGTACGTCTTCCTACGGACGCAGGATCGTGGCCCCCGGCGCCGGGGACGTCGCGATCCGGGCGGTGCGGCAGGTCCCTGAGGCGGTCAGCGCGTCGGCGACCTTGTGGGCCGATGCCTCGTCCTCGGTCAGGAACGCGGTGGTCGGCCCCGAGCCCGAGACCAGCGCGGCCAGCGCACCCGCGGCGGTGCCCGCCGCGAGGGTGGCGGCCAGTGAGGGCCGCAGCGACAGCGCGGGGGCCTGGAGGTCGTTGCTGAGGGCTCCCGCGAGGGCGGTGGGGTCACCGGCCCGCAGTGCGGCCAGCAGTGCGGGGGACGCGGCGGGCGGGGGCACCCGCGTGTCCGCGGTGAGCCGGTCGAACTCGCGGTAGACGGCCGGGGTGGAGAGGCCGCCGTCGGCGACCGCGAAGACCCAGTGGAAGGTGCCGCCGGCCTCGACCGGGGTGAGCTGCTCGCCGCGGCCGACCCCGAGGGCCGCCCCGCCGACCAGGCTGAACGGCACGTCGCTGCCCAGCTCGGCGCAGAGGGCGAGGAGCTCCTCGCGGCCGGCGCCGGTGGACCAGAGCGCGTCGCACGCCAGCAGGGCCCCGGCCGCGTCCGCGCTGCCGCCGGCCATGCCGCCCGCGACGGGGATGTCCTTGGCGATGTGGATGTGCACGGCGGGTGCGATGCCGTGCCGCTCGGCCAGCGCGGCCGCGGCGCGGGCGGCGAGGTTGGAGGCGTCCAGCGGCACCTGGTCGGCGTCCGGGCCCGAACAGGTCACGCGCAGCGCGTCGGCCGGGGTGACGGTGACCTCGTCGTACAGGCCGACGGCGAGGAAGACGTTGGCGAGGTCGTGGAAGCCGTCGGGGCGCGCGGCGCCGACCGCGAGCTGCACGTTGACCTTGGCGGGTACCCGGACGGTGACGCTCCCGCTCATGCGGACGGCTCCGGCTTGTTCTCGGCGATGGCGGCGAACTCCTCGACCGTGAGCGCCTCGCCACGGGCCTGCGGCGAGATGCCGGCGGCGACCAGGGCCGCTTCGGCGGCGGGCGCGGAGCCCGCCCAGCCGGACAGGGCCGCGCGCAGCGTCTTGCGGCGCTGGGCGAAGGCGGCGTCGACGACCGCGAAGACCTCGGCCTTGCTCGCCGTGGTCGCGACGGGCTCGGTCCGGCGCACCAGCGACACCAGCCCGGAGTCGACGTTCGGCGCGGGCCAGAAGACCTTGCGGCCGATGGAGCCGGCGCGCTTGACGTCGGTGTACCAGTTGGCCTTCACCGACGGCACGCCGTAGACCTTGTTGCCGGGCCTGGCGGCCAGCCGGTCGGCGACCTCGGCCTGCACCATGACCAGCGTCCGCTCGATGCTGGGGAAGCGGTCGAGCATGGTGAGCAGCACGGGCACCGCGACGTTGTACGGAAGGTTGGCGACCAGCGCGGTCGGCGGCGGTCCCGGCAGCTCCCGCACCAGCATCGCGTCCGAGTGGACGAGGGAGAAACGGCCGGCGCGCTCCGGCATCCGGGCGGCGACCGTGGCCGGCAGGGCGCCCGCCAGCACGTCGTCGATCTCGACGGCGACGACCCGGTCGGCCGCCTCCAGCAGCGCCAGGGTCAGCGAGCCCAGACCGGGGCCGACCTCCACCACCACGTCGTCCGGGCGGACCTCCGCGGTGCGCACGATCCGGCGGACCGTGTTGGCGTCGATGACGAAGTTCTGGCCGCGCTGCTTCGTGGGGCGTACGCCCAGCGTCGCGGCCAGCTCGCGGATGTCTGCGGGGCCCAGGAGGGCGTCGGGCTCTGTGGTGCTCACCCGTCAAGCCTAAGGGCTGTCCTCCGCCGGACGTCCGGGTTCTTCCTCCCGCCCGGCCGTCCGGGGGGCGGTGCCGGCCTTCACGACCCGGCTGACCGGTTCCCGTACGACTTCGGTGGCCAGTACGCGGGGCTTCTGCCGGACGCCGTTGACCGTCCGCACGGCGTACATGACCCGGCGCGAGCCGTCCCGTCCCTCGCGTTCGACGACCTCCGTCCCGGCGGGCAGGGACCCGTCCCCGGTCCGTTCCACGGCGTAGGGCAGCAGTTCCTCGCGCACCGTCCTGGTGGTGGCGATCCGGAGCACCGAGACGGTCTGGCCCTCACGGGGGAAGCTCTCCGGGGCCACGGACGTGGTGTCCTCGCCGCGCAGGACGACCCCGGCCCGGGCGACGGCCTCGCGGACGGTGGCAGCGGTGGTGCGGACGGTGTGCTCGCGGCCGTCGGCCATCACCGTGACCGTGCGCTCGGTGCGCACGTCCAGGGTCAGCCCGGTGCGCCCGATCGGCGCCGACCGGGAGACGGAGAGGTAGGCGCCCTCGGCCCGCACGCCCAGCCGGCGCAGGGCGGCGCCGACGGTGGGTTCGGAGGTCCAGACCCGGCGCCGGACGCCGTCGAGCGTGAGCGTCACCGGGCGGGGGCCGCCGACGGTGATCACGTCGCCGTCGGCGAGGCGGGTGCCGGGGGCGGGGGACACCGCCGTGCCGTCGCCGGGGTCGATGCCCTGCTCGGCGAGGAGTTCGCCCACGTCGTCCGCGAAGGTGTGCAGGGTGCGGGGCTCCCCGTCGACGTCCAGCGTCACCGCCTTGTCCTCGGCGACGAAGGCGGTCGTCCCGCCGGCCAGGAACGCGACCACGAGGGCCTGCGGCACCAGGCGGCGCAGCTGCTCGGGACGGTCGGGGGCCCGTCGCCTGCGGGCGCCCCGCCGCGCCCCGGGCCTGTTCCCGGGCCCCGGCGCGGTGAGAGCGGTGACGGTGGGGGCCTGCGCGGTGCGGCCCGCGGAGCCGGACGCCGTCGCGGTCCGCCCCGTGGGCACGTCGACGGCGGTCGGTGTGCGCCGGGGCCACGCGGCGAGGGTCAGCGCCTCGTGCGGCGGTACGGGGGACGGGCCCGGGACCACGACGGTGGCGGGCCCGCGCGTCGCGGCCGCCGTGCGCCCCCTGCCGCGTGCCGCGCGGTGACTGCCCTGCGAATTGCTCACGACGCTCGCTCCAGAAGGTCCGTACCGGCCCGGCTCACTCTCGGCGCCCGGGACGATAGCGGAGCGCGCGTCACTCTCCAAAGCGGCGCGACTACCCAGCGTCGCCGGTGCGTGGTCAGTAGTCGAAGGCGCGGGCCGTGTTGTCGGCGATCGCCGACGCCAGGGTGTCCTCGTCGACGCCCTTGACCTCCGCCATGGCGCGCAGCGTGACCGGAATCAGGTACGGCGCGTTAGGCCGTCCGCGGTACGGGGCGGGGGTGAGGAAGGGGGCGTCCGTCTCGACCAGGACCAGCTCCATGGGGGCGACGGCCAGCGCGTCGCGCAGCGGCTGGGCGTTCTTGAACGTCACGTTGCCCGCGAAGGACATGAAGTACCCGGCCTCCGCGCAGATCCGGGCCATGTCGGCGTCGCCGGAGTAGCAGTGGAAGACGGTCCGCTCGGGGGCGCCCGCGTCGGCCAGGATCCGCAGCACGTCGGCGTGCGCCTCGCGGTCGTGGATGACGAGCGCCTTGCCGTGCCGTCGGGCGATCTCGATGTGGGCCCTGAAGGACTCCTCCTGGGCCGCCATGCCCTCGGGACCGGTCCGGTAGTAGTCGAGACCCGTCTCGCCGACCCCGCGTACGTGGTCGAGTGCGGCCAGCGCGTCGATCTCGGCGAGCGCCTCGTGGAGCGCGGCGCTCCCGCCGCCCTCGCGGGCGCCCGGCAGCGACGCAGCGGGCTGGGAGGCGCCCCCTCGCTCCCCGTGGACGATCCGCGGCGCCTCGTTGGGGTGCAACGCGACCGCCGCGTACACATTCGGGTGCGCGGCGGCGGTCTCGGCCGCCCAGCGGGAGCCCTTCACGTCGCAGCCCACCTGGATCACGGTCGTCACGTTCACCGCGGCGGCCCTGGCCAGGCCCTCCTCGACGGTGCCGTCCTGCATGTCCAGGTGGGTGTGCGCATCGGCGACCGGCACCCGCAGGGGCTCGGGCAGCGGCGGGGCTTCGGTACGGCTCATGGCCACGATCGTACGAGGACCGTGGCCGGGAACGTCACTTGCGGTGGAAGGGGTGCAGGAGGTCGGCCAGGTGCCAGTGGTGGTCGGCCCTGGGGGCGGCGGTGGCGGCCACGGGTTCGTCCTGCGGCTCCTGCGCGGGCAGCGGCCCGGCCGGCGCCTGCGCGCGGCTCTTCTGGAGGAGCTGCTGCACCCCGGAGACGCGGCCGGCCCGCATGATCCGCACGACGTGCCCGCCGCAGTTCGCGCAGGTCGGCGTCGAGAGCGGGGACGGCACGCGTTCGCCGTCGGCCTTGTAGACCACGAATGCGTGGTTCGACGCGTCGACGTGGTGCTCTATTTCGTAGGCCTGTTCCCAGCCGTGTCCACACCTCATGCAGGCGAAGGCATATGCCTCGTGGACGGTGGTTGCTGCGATCTCGCTCATGCCTGCTCCTCTTGTCCGCCGGACAAGCACTCCGGAGAATGCGTCCTGGATCCAGTGGACGCCTTTACCGGCGGGAGCGCACCGGGCCCTGTCGAGTGTTGGAGCGGTTTTGGCCTTGCCGTGGTAAAAGGGGCCGGAACGCGGCTCGCGCTTTGCCTTTCACGATAGTCCTTTGCCGTCCGCTGGGCCGGTCCGCTCCGCATTCTTTGCTGCGACGACCGCGTCGAACACCTCGCGTTTGGGCAGCCCCGCCGCCGCGGCGACGGCGGCGATCGCCTCCTTGCGCCGCTCCCCCGCCTCCTCGCGCACCCGCACCCTGCGCACCAGCTCCTGCGCGTCCAGTTCCTCGGCTCCGGAGTCCGCCGCGCCCTCGACGACGACGGTGATCTCGCCGCGTACGCCCTCGGCCGCCCAGACGGCGAGCTCGCCCAGCGGACCGCGCTTCACTTCCTCGTACGTCTTGGTCAGCTCCCGGCACACCGCGGCGCGCCGGTCGGCGCCGAAGACCTCGGCCATCGCGGCGAGGGTGTCGTCGAGCCGGTGCGGGGCCTCGAAGAAGACCATGGTGCGGCGCTCGTCTGCGACCTCGCGGAGCTTGCCGAGGCGCTCACCGGCCTTGCGCGGCAGGAAGCCCTCGAAGCAGAACCGGTCCACCGGCAGGGCGGACAGCGCGAGTGCGGTGAGCACCGCTGACGGACCGGGCACCGCGGTGACCTTGATGTCCTTCTCCACGGCCGCGGCGACCAGCCGGTAGCCGGGGTCGGACACGGACGGCATCCCCGCGTCCGTGACCAGCAGCACCCGGGCCCCGCCCATGAGCGCCTCGACGAGCTCGGGCGTACGGGCGGACTCGTTGCCCTCGAAGTAGGAGACGACACGCCCCGTGGTGTGGATGCCCAGCGCCTGGGTCAGCCGGCGCAGCCGGCGGGTGTCCTCGGCGGCGACGACATCGGCCGTCTCCAGTTCGGCGGCGAGGCGTGGCGGGGCGTCCGCCACATCGCCGATGGGGGTCCCTGCGAGTACCAGCGTTCCAGTCGTCTCCGTCACAACGTCCATCCTCCCAGCACGGGCGGCAGCACTCGCACAGATGCGTTCCCTACGATGGCGCGGTGACGAGTACTGCGCCCGAAGCCCGGCAGGGCCAAGACGCCGGGGAAGAGCACGGCCCGGAGCCGACTTCCTGGCAGCAGCGGCTGCGCCGCTTCGGCCATGTCCCGCGCCCCGGTACCGGGCTGCGGGAGCGGCTGGTTCCGCCGTACACCCGCCCCGGGGGGCAGTTGTGGGCGGTGCTCGGGATTCCCCCGCTGCTCGCGGACCGGCTGGTGCGCTGGTCGGCGTGGGGCGGTCCGCTGCTGGTGGCGGCGGTCGCCGGGGTGCTGCGGTTCTGGAAACTGGGCAGCCCGCACGCGGTGATATTCGATGAGACGTATTACGCCAAGGACTCCTGGGCGCTCGTCAAGCAGGGGTACGAGGGGGCGTGGCCCAAGGACGTCGACAAGCTGATCCTCAGCGACCCGTCGCAGGTGCCCGTCCCGACCGATCCGGGCTATGTGGTGCACCCGCCGGTCGGCAAGTGGATCATCGGGATCGGTGAGCAGATCTTCGGGTTCACGCCGTTCGGCTGGCGGTTCATGGTCGCCGTGCTCGGCACGCTGTCGGTGCTGATGCTGTGCCGGATCGGCCGCAGGCTGTTCCGCTCGACGTTCCTCGGCTGTCTGGCGGGCGCGCTGCTCGCGGTGGACGGGCTGCACTTCGTGATGAGCCGCACCGCGCTGCTCGACCTGGTGCTGATGTTCTTCGTGCTGGCCGCGTTCGGCTGTCTGCTGATCGACCGGGACTGGGCGAGGCGCCGGCTGGCGGCCGCGCTGCCGGTGGACGAGGAGGGCGTGCTGCGCCCGGACGCCGGGGTCGCGGAGGGGCTGCGGCTGGGCTGGCGGCCGTGGCGGATCGCGGCGGGGATCTCGCTGGGGCTGGCCTTCGCCACCAAGTGGAACGGGCTGTACATCATGGTCGCGTTCGGCCTGATGACGGTGTTGTGGGACGTGGGGGCGCGCAGGACCGCGGGGGCGGTGCGGCCGTACAAGGCGGTGCTGAAGCGGGACCTGGTGCCGGCGTTCGTCTCGACGGTGCCGGTCGCCGTCCTCACGTACCTCGCCTCGTGGACCGGCTGGATCATCCACGACGACCCGGAGCGGCACGGCTACTACCGGGACTGGGCGGCAACCGACGGCAAGGGCGGCCACTGGACCTGGCTGCCGGACTGGCTGCGCAGCCTGTGGCACTACGAGAACCAGGTCTACGACTTCCACGTGCACCTGACGTCCGGTCACACCTACCAGTCCAATCCGTGGAGCTGGATCGTGCTGGGCAGGCCCGTCTCGTACTTCTACGAGGAGCAGAACGGCTGCACCGATTCGTCGACCGGCAAGTGCGCGCGCGAGGTGCTGGCGCTCGGCACGCCGCTGCTGTGGTGGGCCGCGTGCTTCGCCCTGCTGTACGTGCTGTGGCGCTGGTTCTTCCGCCGCGACTGGCGGGCGGGCGCGATCGCGTGCGGGGTGGCCGCGGGGTGGGTGCCGTGGTTCCTGTACCAGGAACGCACCATTTTCCTTTTCTACGCGGTCGTGTTCGTTCCCTTCCTCTGTCTCGCGGTCTCGATGATGATCGGTGCGATGCTGGGCCCGGCGGCGGGCACCGGAACGGCCCATCGACTGGGTCTGGAAAAGAGCGATCCCTCGGGTGAACGACGCCGGACCGTGGGGGCCGTGGCGGCCGGTGTACTGGTCCTCCTGATCATCTGGAATTTCATCTATTTCTGGCCGCTGTATACCGGAACATCCATTCCTGAGGATTCCTGGCGTGATCGCATGTGGCTGGATACCTGGATTTGACCGGTCTGTTCGCACCCCGCCTGATCGCATTCCGATAACAACCGGCTCCGCTGTCACGGCACTCCCGTAGGGTGCCGGGAAGAGCCTCCTTGAACATGTTCAAGGTGGCCTCCTGGGGAGGGGGACAGCAGGAATGCGCAGCGGAGTGAAGGTCGCCGTGGTCGGCGGGGTGTTCGCGGTCGTGGTCGGCGGGGTGGGCTACGGGGCCTACAACGTCCTGGACGGCCTCGGCGACAGCGGCGTCGGGGGCGGTACGGACAGCAAGGCCACCTCGTCCGAGGTGCGGACCGGTCCTGTCACCGAGGACGAGATCGCCGAGACGTCCGAGAAGTTCCTCGCGGCGTGGGCGAAGGGCGACGCGGCCGCCGCGGCCCAGCTCACCAACAACGAGGGCGACGCCGGGCCGGCCCTGACCGGTTTCAGCGAATCGGCCCACGTCACCCAGGCCGTGATCACCCCCGGCCGGGCGACCGGCTCGACGGTCCCGTACACGGTCAAGGCGACCGTCTCCTACGGCGGGAAGACGAAGCCCTGGTCGTACGCCTCCAAGCTGACCGTGGTGCGGGGACTGACCACGGGTCACGCGCTCGTCGACTGGGCGCCTTCCGTGATCCACCCGGACCTGGACAAGGGCGAGTCGCTGGAGACGGGCGAGTCGAAGACCGCGTCGATCGAGGCGGTCGACCGCAACGGCGAGGTGCTCAGCAAGGAGAAGTACCCCTCGCTGGGCGGCATCCTGGACGAGCTGCGCGAGAAGTACGGCCAGAAGGCCGGCGGCACCACGGGCATCGAGACGTGGATCAACAACGCGAACGCCGACGGCGCGGACCAGACGCTCCTGACCCTGGTCGAGGGCAAGCCGGGCCGGGTCCCGACCACGCTGGACGCGAAGGTGCAGGCCGCGGCCGAGACGGCGGTGAAGAAGTACGACAAGTCGTCCGTGGCGGCCGTCGAACCGTCGACCGGCGCGATCCGGGCCATCGCCGGCAACCCGGCGGGCGGCTTCGAGTCGGCCCGGTTCGCCGCGGTGGCCCCCGGCTCGACGATGAAGATCGTGACGGCCGCGATGATCATCCAGAACGGACTGGGCAGCGCGAACTCGCCGGTCCAGTGCCCCTCCGACGTGACGTGGCTGGGCGTGCCCTTCCACAACCTGGACAACTTCTCGATGCCGCACCCCACCTTGAAGACCGCGTTCGCCCGGTCCTGCAACACCGCGTTCATCAAGGCGATAGGGCCGCTGGACCAGAAGGACAAGGCCGATACGGCCCTCGTCGACGAGGCCTCGCAGTACTTCGGGATCGGCCGGAACTGGCAGGCGGGCGTGAAGACCTTCGACGGTGACGTGCCCGCCTCGCAAGGCGCGGAGACCGCCGCCTCGTACATCGGTCAGGGCAAGATCCGGATGAACCCGCTGAACATGGCGTCCATCACCGCCACCGCGGTCAACGGCCGGTTCCTGCAGCCCTACATCGTCCCGAAGGACCTGGACGGCAGGACGTTCGCCACCGCCGCCCCGCTGCCCGGCGGGGTGTCGGCGCAGCTGAAGCAGATGCTGCGCTACACCGCGAACAGCGGCGAGGGCACGGCCACCCAGGCGATGGCGAGCGTGGGCGGCGACAAGGGCGGCAAGACGGGTTCGGCCGAGATCGACGGCCACGCCACGTCCGACAGCTGGTTCACCGGCTTCAGCAACGACCTCGCGGCGGCGGCCCTCGTCCAGTCCGGCGGCCACGGCGGGACCGCGGCCGGCCCGGTCGTCGCGGAAGTCCTGCGCGCGGGACCGTGACGAGGGGGGCCGGACCGCCCGCGGTCCGGGGCCATGGCCCCGGCAGCCCGTGCCGTCCGTCCCGCCGAACTCGGTCGCACGCCCCGGAGCCCGGCCGATAGCGTGCGGGGCATGAGCACTTCCGACGCCCATGCCCCGGCGGGCAACGACACCGCCGCCCATCCCCGATTCGCCGAGGCGCTGCGCGAACTCGGCCTCGACGTCGAGATCCGCCGCTTCCCGGAGGCCACCCGGACCGCGGCCGAGGCCGCGGCAGCCCTCGGCTGCGAGCTCGGCGAGATCGTCAAGTCGCTGATCTTCGAGGCCGACGGGGTGCCGGTACTGGTCCTGATGGACGGCTCCTCCCGCGTCGATGTGGAGCTCGTACGGCAGGAGTTGGGAGCGGCGAAGGTGCGGCGGCCCGGAGCGGACGTGGTCAGGGAGGCCACCGGTTACGCGATCGGCGGTGTGCCGCCCTTCGGGCACCGCACCAGGACCCGGGTCCTGGCCGACCGCGGGCTGCTCGCCCACGAGGTGGTGTGGGCGGCTGCCGGCACCCCGTACACGGTCTTCCCGCTCGCCCCGCGGACGCTGATCGAGCACGCCGGCGGAACACTCGTGGACGTGCGCGAGCAGACCGCGTGACACCGCTCGTCGCCCTGACCGCCCGCCTTCACGCACGCCGGCTGGAACGCCATCGCTCACGCGATCAAGGACAGCTGCTCCGGGGCATCCGCGGCTCCGGCGAGGGCGTCTGATGCCGCACACGAGCTGAGCCGCGGCCGGCCTCAGGTGGCGCACTGACGCCGCGCCGGGACGTCACGCTCGGACATCGCGCCGGGACGTCACGCCCGGAGCCGAGGACTCAGTCCCGGATGAGTGCCTGCCGGAAGCCCGTGTTCACCGCGGTCAGACCCCCGTCCACGCACAGCGTCGTGCCGGTGACCCAGGCCGCGTCGGACGAGGCGAGGAAGGCGACGGCGGCCGCGATGTCCTCCGGTTCGCCGACCCGGCCGAGCGGGTAGAGGCCGCTCACCCGGGCCAGTTCGGCGTCCCGGCCCGCCCAGGCGTCCGTGCGGACCGTGCCGGGTGTGACCAGGTTGACCCGCACGCCGCGCGGTCCTGCGTGGCCGGCGAGGGTGCGGGTGAGGCTCGCCAGGCCCGCCTTGGCGGCGCTGTAGGCGTGGTTGCCGAAGTCCTGCACCCCGTTGACCGAGCCGATGCTCACGATCGCGCCCCGGCCGGACGCGGCGAGGTGCGGGAGCGCGGCGCGGGCGCACCGGTAGGCGCCGGAGAGCGTGATGTCCAGGTCGCGCTGCCAGCTCTCGTCCGGCTCGTCCTCGAAGAGCGCGGCGTCCGGTGTGCACGCGTAGGCGTTGTTGACCAGGACGTCGAGCCCGCCGAGCGCCGAGACGGCGTGGGCCACCGCCGCGTCGACCGCCGCCCGGTCGGCCACGTCGCAGGGCCGGGCCTCGGCCACGCCGCCGCTTCCCCGGATCTGCGCCGCCACCGCCTCCGCCCGTTCGCCGTCCAGGTCGGTGACCAGGACCTGGGCGCCCTCGGCTGCCAGGCGGCGGGCCGTGGCGGCGCCGATGCCCTGGCCCGCACCGGTGACGAGAACGTGGTATCCGTCGAATCGCGAGAGAGCGGCAGAAGTCATAGCGCCGAACGTACTGCGCGCACCAGTGCCTGGGCACGGGGGTCGGCGGTGACTCCCTTCTGCAGACCGTTCGTCACATAGCCGAAGGCGATACCGGATTCGGGGTCGGCGAAGCCCAGCGATCCGCCCCGGCCGGGGTGGCCGAAGGAACCCGGGGCGAGCAGCGGGGCCGCCGGTCCGTGCAGCATGTAGCCGAGGCCGAAGCGGGTGGAGACGATCAGGACCCGGTCCGGACCCGCCGATTCCTCCGTGCGGGCCAGGGTGAGGGTGGCCGGGGCGAACAGCCGGTGGCCGTCGACCGGGCCGATCATCGCGGCGTAGCAGCGGGCCAGGCCGCGGGCGGTGGCGGTGCCGTTGGACGCGGGGAGTTCGGCGGCCCGGTAGCCGGGGTCGTTCTCGTCGGGCAACGGGTCGATGGCGCCGAACGCCCGTCGGGTCAGTGACTCCGGGTCGCGGTAGGCGTCGGCCACCGAGCGCTTGGGGCGTACCCGCAGCGCGCCCGTGCCGTCCCCGGCCGGCGCCTCGACCGGGCCGATCCGGCCCACCCGGTGCGCCTCGTCCGCCGGGATGCCGAACCAGAAGTCCAGGCCGAGCGGGCGGGCGATCTCCTCGGCGACCCAGCGGCCGATGGTCCGCCCGGTGACGCGCCGCACCAGTTCGCCGACGAGCCAACTGTAGGTCTGCGCGTGGTAGCCGTGGTCGGCGCCGGGCTCCCACTGGGGGCGCTGGGCGGCGACCGCCTGCGGGCCGCTCATCCCGTCGGCCGCCTCGTCGGGCGTGAGCGGCCGGTCCAGCGCCGGCAGGCCGGCCCGGTGGGCGAGGAGGTGGCGGACGAGGACGCGTTCCTTGCCGTTCGCCTTGAACTCCGGCCAGTACGTGCCGACCGGGGCGTGCAGGTCGATCTGCCCGCGCTGGTGCAGCAGCAGCGGGACGGCGGCGGCGATGCCCTTGCCGGCCGAGCGGACGATCTGCACGGTGTCGACGGCCCACGGTTCGGCGCCGTCCACGTCTCTGGTGCCGGCCCACAGGTCGACGACCTTGGTCCCGTGCCGGTAGACGGTGACCGCTGCCCCGCGCTCCCCGCGCTGTTCGAAGTTACGGATGAAGGCGTCCCGGACCGGTTCGAATCCGGGCGCCGCCGTGCCCCGTACGTCCACGCCTGCTCCTGCGCTGCCGCTCATCCCTCCATGGTGCATTGCGCCGCAGGTCGCGGGTGGGGCGGGTCACCCCAAGTTCACCGTCACGGAACGTGGATCGAACCCGAAGGGGAGCTCCAGCCGGTGGGCGCGCATCAGTTCCTCGTCGCACAGGAGGTCCTGGGTGCGGTCGTCGGCGGCGATGACCCCGTCGCTGAGGATGACGGCCCGGCCGCAGAGTTCCAGGGCGTACGGCAGGTCGTGCGTCACCATCAGCACGGTGACGTCCAACGAGCGCAGGATGTCGGCGAGTTCCCGGCGGGAGGCCGGGTCCAGGTTGGAGGAGGGCTCGTCCAGGACGAGGATCTCCGGGCGCATGGCGAGGACCGTGGCGACGGCGACGCGGCGGCGCTGGCCGAAGGAGAGGTGGTGCGGGGGCCGGTTCGCGTACTCCTCCATGCCGACCTGCCTGAGGGCGTCGGTGACCCGCTCCTCCAGTTCGGCGCCGCGCATCCCGCCGGCCGCGGGCCCGAAGGCGACGTCCTCGCGGACGGTCGGCATGAAGAGCTGGTCGTCGGGGTCCTGGAAGACGATGCCGACGCGGCGGCGGATCTCGGCGAGGTTGCGCTTGGCTACGGGGAGCCCGGCGACGTGGACAGTGCCTGCCCCCGCGTCGAGGATGCCGTTGAGGTGGAGGACGAGGGTGGTCTTGCCGGCCCCGTTCGGGCCGAGCAGGGCGACGCGCTCGCCGCGTGCGACGGTCAGGTCGACGCCGAAGAGCGCCTGGTGACCGTCGGGGTAGGCGTAGGCGAGGCCGCTGACCTCCAGGGAGGGCGGTACGGGGTCGGTGGTGGGGCTCATACGGTCCATCCCAGCAGACACACGACGAGGGCGAGCACGGGGAGGGCGGAAGCGTACGCCCACTGGGCGCGCGAGGCCGTCACCTCGTCGATGACCGGCATGGAGCCGGTGTAGCCGCGGCTGACCATCGCGAGGTGGACGCGTTCGCCGCGTTCGTACGACCGGATGAACAGGGCCCCCGCCGAGGTGGCCAGGACGCGCCACTGCCGTACCCCGCGCGCCTCGAAGCCGCGCGAGCGGCGGGCGATGGACATCCGGCGCATCTCGTCGGTGATCACGTCGCCGTACCGGATCATGAAGGAGGCGATCTGGACGAGCAGCGGCGGCAGCCTGAGGCGCTGGAGACCGAGCAGCAGGGAGCGCAGCTCGGTGGTGGAGGCGAGGAGCACGGAAGCGGCGACGCCGAGGGTGCCCTTGGCGAGGACGTTCCAGGCCCCCCACAGGCCGGGGACGCTGACGGAGAGCCCGAGGACGTGCGTCTGCTCGCCGGGTACGACGAACGGCATCAGCAGGGCGAACGCGACGAACGGCACCTCGATCAGCAGCCGCTTCAGCAGGAAGGCGGCCGGGACGCGGGCCGCGGCGGCGGCGCCGGCGATGAGCAGCGCGTACAGCCCGAAGGCCCACACCGCCTCGCGCGGGGTGGTGACGACGATCACGACGAAGCAGAAGACCGCGGCGAGCTTGCAGTGCGGCGGCAGGTCGTGGACCGGCGAGTGCCCGTGCCGGTAGAGCTTGTGGGCGTGCCCGGCGCCCATCAGACCTTCTCGCCGCTGCGGGAGCCGCTGCCGGAGTCACTGCCGACGGGGTCGTCGTTCGTGCGCCGACGGCGGCTGACGACGTAGAACGCGCCGCTGCCGACGACGAGGGTGGCGCCGACGCCGATCACTCCGGCCAGTCCGCCGGAGAGCCGGGCGTCCGAGACGTCCTTGACGCCGTAGTCGGCCAGCGGGGAGTCCTTGGCCGCGTGGTCCTTGGCCTGCTTGTCGATGCCCTGGTCGGTGGCGACCTTCTCCAGGCCGTCCGGGTTCGCGGAGGCGTAGAAGGAGACGACGCCGGCCAGCAGGAGGGCGCTGGCCAGGCCGGTCGCCCACACGCCCCGGTGGGAGCGGGAGGCGGCCGCGACGGGCTCCCGGGCGGGCGCGGGCGCGTCGACGAGTTCGCCGTCGACGCGGAGTTTGAGCGGGGCGGTGAGGCCGCGGGCGCCGTGGACCAGGTCGGGCCGGACGGCGATGACGGCGCCGACGGTCAGCGCGGTGATCACGGCCTCGCCGATGCCGATGAGGACGTGCACGCCGGCCATGGCGGTGAAGACCTTACCGATGGGGATGTCGGTGGTGCCGCCGACCCAGTACATCAGCGTGAAGGCGACAGCTGCGGCCGGCACGGAGACCAGTGCGGCGACGAAGGACGCGGCGGTCGTGGAGCGGCGGGTGCGCGGCAGCACGCGCACGAGCCCGCGGAACAGCGCGTACGCGACGACGGTGGTCACGACGCCCATGTCGAGGATGTTCACGCCGAGCGCGGTGAGCCCGCCGTCGGCGAAGAGGATGCCCTGCATCAGCAGGACGACGGATATGCAGAGCACTCCGGTGTACGGCCCGACCAGGATCGCGGCCAGCGCCCCGCCGAGCAGGTGCCCGCTGGTGCCGGCGGCGACGGGGAAGTTCAGCATCTGCACGGCGAAGATGAAGGCGGCGACCAGCCCGGCCAGCGGCGCGGTGCGCTCGTCCAGCTCGCGTCGGGCCCCCTTCAGGCTGACGGCCACCGCGCCGGCGGCCACGACTCCGGCGACGGCGGATACAGGCGCGTTGATGAATCCGTCGGGTACATGCATGGGGGAGGCTCCGCTTCCTGCGTTCCTGCGTTGCTGCGCGGGGTCATGAACCTCTCAAGGATAGGGCCTTGTTGCAAATCGTTCGCAAGAGCAGGGGTGTCACAACTGCCCCGGCCTCTCACAGTGCTCTTTTGCGAAAATATGGGACATTAGATGACGAAGACGCATACACAGGAGGAGCCGGCCCATGTCCCCCGTGATCAGAGAACATGCCCGAGCCCGGCTCGTCACCGACGCCGGCGACCTGCCCGTGGTGCCCGTCGAGCTGCGCTACGACCCCGCCGACGGCCCCGCCACGATCCACGTCGCGTTCCCGGGCGGCACGGAGTGGGTGGTCGCCCGCGATCTGCTGGAGCGCGGCCTGCGCTCCCCCGCCGAACGCGACGGCTACCGGATCTGGCCGTGCGGCCGCGCCCAGCTGATCGTCGAACGTCATGCGGCGGACGGCGTCGAGGTGGTGCAGTTCGACTGCGCGCCCCTGATCCGCTTCCTGGGGCGCACGCACAGCCGGGCGGGGGCCGAGACCGCGCGCACCTGACCCCCGGGCCCGCTCCCCCGCATGCCGAGAGCCCCCGTGCACCAGGTGCACGGGGGCTCTCGTCGCCCCGGTCCCCCGTCCCCACAGGTAACCGGCGCTTCCGGGGCCGCGCTCCGCTCAGACGCGGCCCCGGAGGTCAGCGGCTCACCGACCGGCTCGACGCGGGTCGGCTCGCGTTCGCGCGTCAGACGCGGGTCAGCTCGCGCTCACCGCCGGCGTCCGGGCCGGCGCCGCCGGCGGGGGCACCGGCCAGCTCCTTGCGCAGGCCCTCACCCTCGACGTCGACGTTGGGGAGCACCCGGTCCAGCCAGCGCGGCAGCCACCAGGCCCGCTTCCCGAGCAGCGCGAGGACCGCGGGCACGATGGCCATGCGGACGACGAACGCGTCGAAGAAGACGGCGATGGCGAGCGAGAAGCCGATCATCTTGATCATCGACTCGCTGGACCCGATGAAGCCGGAGAAGACCGCCATCATGATCACGGCCGCGGCCGTGACGACCCGGGCCCCGTGCTTGAAGCCGGTGACGATGGCCTGGCCGGGCTTCTCCCCGTGGACGTACGCCTCACGCATCCGGGTCACGAGGAAGACCTCGTAGTCCATCGCGAGACCGAAGACCACACCCACCATGAAGATCGGCATCATCGACATGATCGGACCGGTCTGCTCGACCCCGAAGAGCGAGCCGAGCCAGCCCCACTGGAAGACCGCGACGACCGCGCCCAGGGCCGCGACGACCGAGAGCAGGAAGCCGAGCGCCGCCTTCAGCGGTACCAGCACCGAACGGAACACCACCATCAGCAGCAGGAAGGCGAGGCCGACGACGAGCGCCAGGTACGGCAGCAGCGCGTCGTTCATCTTCTGCGAGAAGTCGATGTTCATCGCGGTGGCACCGGTGACCAGGACCTCCGCACCGGTGTCGGACTTGATGTCCTTGCCCGCGTCGCGGATCGCGTGGACCACGTTCTCCGTCTCGACGGAGCTCGGCCGGTCCTTCGGGACGACCGTGACCATCGCCGCGTCGCCGGCCTTGTTGAAGTTGGCCGGGGAGACCGCGACGACCCCCTTCATGGCGGAGATCTCGTCGGTGACCTGCTTGGCGGCGGCCTTGCCGTCCGAACTGTTCGCCGTGTCGACGACCACCATCAGCGGCCCGTTGAAGCCGGGGCCGAATCCGTCCGAGAGCAGGTCGTAGGCGCGGCGCTGGGTGGTGCTGGTGGGCTGCGAGCCGTCGTCCGGCAGGCCCATCTCCAGGGACGCGGCCGGTACGGCGATGGTGCCCAGTCCGATCACACCGACCAGCAGCACCCACACCGGCTTGCGCAGCACGAACCGCGCCCAGCGGGTGCCCATGTTCGGCTTGGCCTCGGGCTTGTTCTCCGCCTCGGCGGCCTTGCGCGCCCTGCGTCCCACGACCCGCTTGCCCACGAAGCCCAGCATGGCCGGGACGAGGGTGAGGGCGATGAGGACGGCGATCGCGACCGTGCCGGCCGCGGCGAAGCCCATCTTCGACAGCATCGGGATGTTGACGACGGCCAGGCCGACCAGGGCGATGACCACGGTGAGCCCGGCGAAGACCACCGCGGATCCCGCGGTGCCGACCGCACGGCCGGCCGCTTCCTCCCGCTCCCGGCCCTCGGCCAGTTCGGCCCGGTAGCGGGAGACGATGAAGAGCGCGTAGTCGATGCCGACCGCGAGGCCGATCATCATCGCGAGGGTGGAGGTGGTGGAACCCAGGTCCAGCACATTGGCCAGCGCGGTGATCGACGAGACGCCGATGCCGACCCCGATCAGGGCGGTGAGCAGGGGGAGCCCCGCCGCGATGAGCGAGCCGAAGGTGATCACGAGCACCACCGCGGCCAGCGCGATGCCGATGACCTCGGTAGCGCCCGTCTCCGGCATCACCTGGAGCGCGTCACCGCCGATCTCCACGGTCATCCCGGTCTTCTGCGCGGACTCGCCCACGTCCTCCAGGGCGTCCCGGGTGGCGTCGGTCAGCTCCATGGAGTTGACCTTGTAGGTCACCGAGACGTACGCCGTCGTGCCGTTCTTGGACACGGCGTTGCCGGTGTACGGGTCGGCGACCGACGCGATCTGGTCCGAGCCCGCCTTCAGCTGGCCGGTGAACTTCTGGACGTCGGCCTTGTGGGCCGGGTCCGTCATCTTCTCGCCCTCGGGGGCCTTGAAGACGATGCGCGCGGTCGCGCCGTCGGCGCTGGCCGCGGGGAATCGCTGTTCCAGCAGGTCGAAGGCCTTCTGGGCCTCCGTACCCGGGATCGAGAAGGAGCTCGAGGTGGCGGTGGACGCGGTGGCCGCGCCGAATCCGGCGAGTGCCAGCAGCGCCACCCAGATCAGGGCGACGTAGCGGCGGCGCCGGAAGGCGAGCCGTCCGAGCTTGTAGAGGAATGTGGCCACGGGGGCGTACTCCCGGTCAGGTCGTTGAGTGGAAAAGGGCGTGAGGAACCAGCCCGACGACGAGAGCGGCGTGTCAGGTGGGGCTTGGGGAGAGGGCCGTGCGGGTGCCGTGGGGACGGCGGTCAGACTCCGAGAGCGGGGAGGATCACGGAGTCGACGTAATCGAAGAGGAACGCCTGGTCGACGGCGCGGTCCTCGACCAGTTGCCGGGCGGCGAAGGCGCCGATCAGCATGTGCGGTACGTACTTCAGCGCCGGATTGTCCGGACGCAGTTCCCCTCGGTCCACGGCACGGCGCAACAGCACGTCGAGACCGGTCATTTCCGGTTCGACCAGCAGTTCGCGCAGGGCCTGGAGGAGATCGGGGTTGGTGTGGACGGCATGGCTCAGACCCCGCATCAGCGCGGCGTCCTTCTCCATCTGACAGTCGTCACTGCGGCCCAGGACGGCGTGGAAGTCACCGCGCAGGGACCCGGTGTCGACCTCGCCCAGCCTCACGGGCTTGTTGTGCCGCAGGGCCGTGACGACGAGCTCGGGCTTGCTCCCCCACTGGCGGTAGAGGGTGGCCTTGCTGGAACGGGTGCGCGCGGCGACGGCGTCCATCGTGAGGGCGTCGTAGCCGACCTCGCGCAGCAGGTCGAGTACGGCGGCGTACAGCTCGCTCTCACGCTCGGGCGTGAGCCGTGTGCGTGCCATGGGTCGACCTCCTGTTCCTGAGCTCGCGTGCGATGCGTACGTCAGTCAATCGAACGAAACTGTTTCGTACACCAGGACGTTACCCCGTGCACCCAGCGAAACGAAACCGTTTCGCTTGTGTTCCGCACCACAAGTTGCCGCTGCCCCCTCGCACGGAAAGCATTGGGGGGTGAGTGACGACGTCTCGTATCTCCGGTTCCCGCACCTCCACGAGGATCTGCTCTGCTTCGCGGCGGAGGACGATCTCTGGGTGGCCCCCCTCGCCCCCGAGGGCGAGGCGCCCGGACGCGCCTGGCGCGTGACCGTGGACCGCACCCGGGTGAGCCATCCTCGCTTCTCGCCCGACGGCACCCGGATCGCCTACACGACCTGGCGCAGCCTGGACCCGGAGATCCATCTGGCGCCGGTCGACGGCGGACCGGCGCGCCGGCTCACCTACTGGGGGTCGACGGACGCCCGGGTCTGCGGCTGGACCTGCGACCCCGGGGACGGCGCGCAGATCCTCGCCGTGTCCTCGCACCGCCAGCCGTTCTCGTACTTCTCCTGGGCCTACAGCGTGCCCACGGACGGCAGCCCCGGCGGCCGGCTGCCCTGGGGCCCGGTCTCCGACATCGCCGTCGCGGACATCGACGGCGAACGCCGCACCCTGCTGCTCACCGGAAAGCCGCCGCACGAGCCGGCCGCCTGGAAGCGGTACCGGGGCGGCGCGACCGGGCGCCTGTGGCTGCACGGCGAACGGCTGCTCCCGGACATCGGCGGGCACCTCGACTCACCGATGTTCGTCGCCGGCCGCATCGCCTTCCTCTCCGACCACGAGGGCGTCGGCAACCTCTACTCCTGCCGGCCCGACGGCGGCGATCTGCGCCGCCACACGGACCACGACGCGTTCTACGCCCGGCACGCCTCCAGCGACGGGCGGCGGGTCGTCTACCAGTGCGCGGGCGAACTGTGGCTGGTCGACGACCTCGCCTCGCCCGACGCCGTGCCCCGCAGGCTGGAGGTCCGGCTCGGCGGCCCGCGCGCCGGACGCCGGACCTACCAGGTACCGGCCGCCAGCAACATCGACTCCCTCTCCGTGGACGAGACCGGCCGGGCCAGCGCCGTCGCCGTACGCGGCAGCCTCTACTGGCTCACCCACCGCGACGGCCCCGCCCGCACCATCGCCGACACCCCCGGCGTCCGGGTCCGGCTGCCGGAGATGCTCGGCAGCGGCGGCCAGGTCGCGTACGTGACCGACGCGGAGGGCGAGGACGCGATCGAGATCGCCTCCCTGCCGCGCGCCAGCGGCGACCGCCCACCGCGCCGGCTCGCCTCCGGCCGGATCGGCCGGGTCCAGGAGCTGATCGCCGACCCGGACGGCGAACGGCTCGCCATCGCCGCGCACGACGGCCGGCTGCTCCTCCTGGACACGGACGAGGAGACGTCCACCGGCGAGCCCACCGAACTGATCCGCTCCGTCAACGGCCCGGTCCGCGATCTGGCGTTCTCCCCGGACGGCGCCTGGCTGACCTGGTCGCACCCCGGCATCGGCCGCTCGCTGCGCAAGATCAAGCTGGCCCGCATCCAAGGCACCGGCTCCCCCGTGATCGTCGACGTCACCAACGGCCGCTTCGAGGACGAGAACCCCGTCTTCACGGGCGACGGCCGCTATCTCGCCTTCCTCTCCTGGCGCGGCTTCGACCCGGTGTACGACGTGCACACCGGAGACCTCTCCTTCCCGCTCGGCTGCCGCCCCTACCTCGTCCCGCTGTCCTCGGCGACCCCCTCCCCCTTCGCCCTCCTGCCCGACGGCCGGCCGGCGGCGGGCGGCCTCGATCCGGTGGACTCCGCCGAGGCCGGTACCGCCGAAGGCTCCACGGTCAGCGTCGAGTTCGAGGGCCTGGAGAGCCGGGTCACGCCGTTCCCGGTCTCCGCCTCCAAGTACTCGGCGCTGTACCCGGTCAGCGGCGGCGGCCTCGTCTGGCTGCGCTGGCCGATCTCCGGCGCGCTCGGCGAGACGTTCGCCAACCCGGCCGACATGTCGGGCCGGCCGACCCTGGAGCACTTCAACATCGCGAAGGCGAAGAAGACCGAACTCGTCGACCACCTCGACTGGTTCGCCGTCAGCGGCGACGCCTCCCGCCTCGTGGTGATGGACGACGGCGAACTGCGCGCCGTCCCCGCCACCGAGCCCGGCGACAACGACTCCACCGTCTACCTCGACCTGCGCCGCGTCCTGCACGAGGCCGACCCGGCGGCGGAGTGGCGGCAGGCGTACGGCGAGGCGGGCCGCCTCATCCGCTCCTACTTCTGGGAGCCGGACATGTGCGGCATCGACTGGCCGGCCATCCTCGACCAGTACCGCCCGCTGGTCGAACGGGTCGCCACCCCCGACGAGTTCGCGGACCTCCTCCGCGAAGTCCTCGGCGAACTGGGCACCTCGCACGCCTACGTCTCCCCCGCCCGCCGCAACGAGGGCCCGCCGCACTACCAGCGCGCGATCGGCCTGCTCGGCGCCGACCTGGTGTGCCGGGACGGGGACTGGACCCTGCGGCGCATCCTGCCCGGCGACTCCTCGGACTCCAAGGCCCGCTCCCCGCTGGCCGGTACGGGCATCCGCGAGGGCGCGGTCCTCACCCATGTCGACGGCCGCCCGGTCGACCCGGTCACCGGCCCCTACCCCCTCCTGTCCGCGGCGGGCGGCACCACGGTCGAGCTGACCTTCCGCCCCGCCGAGGGCGAGGGCCGCTCCCGCCGCGTCGCGATCGTCCCGCTGGTCGACGAACGCCCGCTGCGCTACCAGGACTGGGTGGCCAAACGCCGCGAGGTCGTACGGGAGTTGAGCGGCGGCCTCTGCGGCTACCTGCACATCCCCGACATGGGCGGCTCCGGCTGGGCCCAGTTCAACCGCGACCTGCGCCTGGAGGTCTCCCGGCCGGCCCTGATCGTCGACGTACGCGGCAACGCGGGCGGCCACATCAGCGAACTGGTCGTCGAGAAGCTCACCCGCACGATCCTCGGCTGGGACCTCACCCGCGACGCCCAGCCGGTGTCGTACGCCTCCAACGCCCCCCGCGGCCCGGTGGTCGCCCTGGCCGACGAGGCGACGTCCTCCGACGGAGACATGATCACCGCCGCGTTCCGGCTCCTCAAACTGGGCCCGGTGGTCGGCCAGCGCACCTGGGGCGGCGTCGTCGGCATGACCGGCCGCCACCGCCTGGGCGACGGCACCGTGATCACGGTCCCGATGAACGCCGCCTGGTTCGACACGTACGGCTGGTCGGTGGAAAACCACGGCGTCGAACCTGACCTGGAGGCCCTGCGCACCCCGCTCGACTGGGCGGAGGGCCGCCACGCGGTGCTGGACGACGCGGTCCGCGTCGCCCTGGACCTGCTGGCGGCGCACCCGCCGGCGACGGCCCCGACGTACGACACCGCCCCGAACCGACGGCGGCCGCCGCTGCCGCCGCGGTAGGCGCCGGCGGCACGTACCCGTACGCATGTGGGCGGGGGCCGGGCGGCACGGGCGGGCGTCGATGCCGGGGACGGTCCAGGAGTCGCCGGCCGAAGCCCGTACAACGCATCGCGAACCGATCCCCCCAACTCACCGTCTTCCCATCGGCGTGTTCACCTTCCCTCGGCAGGGTGTGCAGCGATGAGATGGGATTGATCCACTGCGCTCCTCCTCACGCGCCCCGAGGGCCTCTGCCCGCCGGGAAAGCGCCCTGTGAACCGCCTGCCGCGTCAGGGGGAGGCACGCGCCGTTGGTCGCCTCTCCGTTCCCGGGCACTCCTCAGGGCTCGACCTCATATTCCAAGGAGCACAACCGAATGCCAGAGCTGCCGAAGCGCAACGTCAACAGGCCCGACAGCTCACGGCCGGCCAAGCCCCCTCGAAGCAACGATGCGTTGAACCTCGATTCCGCCCGTGCCGCACTCGCTCGCGCCATCGCGGCGCAGCGGGCCGAGAGCGCCGGAAGCGCGGAAGCCGAGGCGGCCCGGAGCGCACCGGCGCAGGGCCTCGCGGGCGCCGCGGAGTCGACGCACGAGATAGCGCCGACCTCTTCCCCCCGCCGCTGGGCGTTACTACGACGGAGGTGGGTCCTGGCCACGGCCGCCGGCGTGGCCGTCGTCGCTGTCGTCGCGGGGGTGGCCGTCACGGTCGGCGGGGGCTCCGACGGCTCCGGCCGCCAGGCCGACGCGCCCGCCGGCGGGCTCGTCCGGTCCGACGGGGAGGACGAAGGTGCCGGGGGGCAGTCGCTCCTGCCGGGAACTCCGACGGCGGAGCGGTCAGCATCCCCCTCCATCACCCCGTCCGCCGCCCCCTCTTCGTCGTCGGGCAAGAGAGCCGAGGGCACGCCCCGCCCGGGCAGGAGTACCGCCTCCGCGGGGTCCGGCTCGTCGCCGGCCGCGGACGATCCCGCAACCGACAGCGTCGCGAAACCGGGCAGCGACGGCCCCGGCGGCTCGACCACGGTGACCGGCGTCGCTCTGACCGTCCAGGCCTCGGGCAAGTGCCTGACCGGCGCAGGCTCGGGATCACAACTGCTGGCATCCGCCTGCGGGGGTTCGGCCGGCCAGTCCTGGAGTCCCCAGCCCGACGGCAGTCTGCGCCAGGGCGGCCTCTGCGTGACCGTCACCGGAACCGAGGACCGGACCCCGGTCGTCCTGGCCCCCTGCGACCGGTCTTCCGTCCAGCGCATCAGCCTTTCCGGTACGGCGCTGGTGTCCGCGTCCACCGGCAAATGCCTGGATCTGTTCGGAGGCGCGAGCGGCACCCAGATCGTGCTCTGGGAGTGCAACGGCCGTGACAACCAGCACTGGAGTGCCGCCTGACCACCGCGCGAGCCCGGTCCCGGGCCGCCCACGCCCCGCAGCGCCCCGCGGCGCGCGCACCCGCCCAGCGGAAAGGGCGCGCCCGGTACGAACCGGGCGCGCCCCTCACCGTGCGACGCGCGGAACGCGTCAGTCGTGCGTACGTCAGCGGTCGAAGCGCTCACGCATGTCGTCCGCCGCACCCTGGGCGCGGTCGCGACCCTGCTCGGACGCCTGGCGGGCCCGGTCGGACGCGTCCTGGCGACGGTCCTGACCCTGGCCCGGGCGCTGGCCCTGGCCCTGGCCCTGGCGCTGACCCTGACGCTGGTCCTCGCCCTTGCCGCCCTTCATCTTCTTCTGACCCTGGTCGGCAAGCTCCTGCGCCTTGTCCTTGAACTGGTCGGCGATGCCCATGCTGTTCACTCCTATGTGGTGCGTGGGGGATGGCCCCGGCGGGGCCTCGACCAGAGTTACACGGGGGCACATTCACCGCATTTCGATCACTTACGCTCCGTAGGCGACGCGGCCCTGGACGCCCGTTCGTCCTGGTCGGCGGCCCCTCCGGCGCCCACGAGGCCCTTGCTGACGCCCTCCAGGCGAGGTCCGAAACGCCGCATCTCCCGCTGGCCGACCGCACCGATCAGGCTCGGCAGGTAGCCGCGCACGGACTGCATCCCGCGCAGCCACCACTGGGCGTACACGTGCGCCGAGCGCCGCTCGATGCCGGCCACGATGCGGTCGACGGCCGGGCCCAGCGGGTAGGTGCGGTTGCAGGGCCACGGCAGCCGCTGACGCAGCTCCCGCATCACGTCGTCCTCGTCCGCGCCGCGCACCATGTCCGTGTCGGTCCAGGAGAGGTAGCCGACGCCGACCTTCACGCCCCGGTAGCCGACCTCCGCCCGCAGGCTGTGCGCGAACGCCTCGACGCCCGACTTGGAGGCGCAGTACGCCGTCATCATGGGCGCCGGGGTGATCGCGGCGAGGGAGGCGATCTGGAGGAAGTAGCCGCGGCTCTCCATCAGGACCGGCAGGAACGCCCGGCCGGTGACCGCGCCGCCGATCAGGTTGACCTCGATGACCCGCCGCCAGGCGACGGGGTCGGAGTCGACGAACGGGCCGCCCGTGGCGACGCCCGCGTTGGCGACGACTATGTCGACCTTCCCGAACCGCTCCTTGACCTCCTGCGCGACCCGCTCCATCGCCTCGTGGTCGGTGACGTCGGCGTGCCAGTGGTCGCTGTCCCCGTGCAGCCGCTCGGAGACCTTCTTCAGCTCGTCCGGCTCCAGGCCGACCAGCGCCAGCTTCGCCCCGCGCGCCGAGAGTTTGCGCGCCAGCAGCTCACCCACGCCGCGCGCCGCGCCCGTGACGACGACGACCTGTCCTTCGAGACTGCCCCTGCCGCTCATACGACCTCCTCCTTGCCCTCGACATCGGCCGCGCCCCGCACCGGGAGGTACGTGGTCACCAGTTCCCGGATCTTCGCCGTGACGACCTCCGGCGCCTCGACCGGCGTCATGTGGCCCATGCCCGTCAGTTCGGTGAGGCCGAGGCAGTCGGGCAGTGCCGCCGCGATGGCCCGGGCGTGGACGGGCGGCGTCAGCCGGTCCTCCGTCCCCGCGATCACCGCGGTGGGCACCCGCAACTCCCGTACGCCCTCTTCGAGATCGAGGTCCGCGAGCACATGCCCCCAGGCGACCCGGGCCGCTCGCGGGCAGTCGTGCACGATCCGTGCGCAGGCATCGACCCGATCAGGGGCCGAACCGGCCCCCATTGTCCCGTACTTGAGGATCCGCCGGGAAATCGGGGTGACCGGCCCGAGCGGCGCCCGCGCCCCGAGGATCGCACGCGTCATCCGGGTCCGCACGGCGCCGGGCCGCAGCGGCACGACGAGGGACTCCGCGAGCAGCCGGGAGCTGCCCGTGCTGCACAGCAGGACGGCGGCCGCGTGCTCGCGCAGCCCGGCCCGGCGCGAGGCGGACATGATCGTCATGCCGCCCATGGAGTGCCCGGCCAGTATGGCCTTCTCCCCCGGGGCGAGGGTGGCCGCGAGCACCGCTTCGAGGTCGTCGGCCAGCGCGTCGGTGCTGTACCCGGCGCGCCCCACCGCGGGCGACGTGCCGTGGCCGCGCTGGTCGTAGGCGATGACGCGGTGGTCCACGGCGAGGTCCCGGATCTGGGCGTCCCAGAAGTGGGTGTTGCAGGTCCAGCCGTGGGCGAGGACCACGGCCGGGGCCCCGTCCTGTCCGTGCACCTCGACGTGGAGGCGGGAGCCGTCGGCGGAGACGGCCATCAGTTCGCGGGCGGGCACGGGGCGGGGGTGCGCGCTGCGCGGCGGCCAGCTCATCCCGCCACCTCCTCGGCGACGGCCTTCTCCGCGTGCCGTTGCGCGGGAACCCGTACGACCTGGTACTCCGTGAGGTCGACGTCCCGCGTCACCTTGCGGAACTCCGCGGTGGTGCCGGGCCAGACCGTGGTGTTGCGGCCGTTGGCGTCCAGGTACCAGCTGTCGCAGCCGCCGGTGTTCCAGACCGTGCGTTTCATGCGCTCCTGGACGCGGCGGTTCCAGGCGCCGACGGACGAGGGGCGGGCGTCGAGTGCGACGCGGCCGCCCAGCACGTTCAACTGCCGCATGTAGTCGGCCATGTAGTTCAACTGGGCCTCGATCATGAGGATCATCGAGGAGTTGCCGAGCCCGGTGTTGGGACCGATGATCGTCATCCAGTTGGGGAAGCCGGCCGCGCTCGCGCCGCGCAGCGCCTGCATGCCGTCCTTCCAGGACTCGGCGAGCGTGATGCCGTCCGCGCCCACCACCCGCTCGGCTATGGGCATGTCGGTCACGTGGAATCCGGTGCCGAAGACGATGGCGTCGACCTCGGCCTCCGTGCCGTCTGAGGCGACGACCGTGGAACCGCGTACCTCGGCCAGGCCGGAGGCGACCACGTCCACGTTGGGCCGGGCGAGCGCCGGGTAGTACGTGCTGGAGAGCAGGATGCGCTTGCAGCCGATGCGGTACGAGGGCGTCAGCTTGGCCCGGAGCGCCGGGTCCTTGATCGCCCGCGCCATGTTGGACTTGGCTATCCGCTCGACCAGGCCCAGTTCGTTCGGGTGCTTGGTGAAGGCACTGACCTGCAACTCCCGTATGCCCCACAGCAGTCCGCGGCGCGCGGTGCCGGTGACGGGGAGCGCGCGGTGCAGCCAGCGTTCGACGCCGCTGATCTTGCGGTCCATCCGGGGCATGACCCAGGGCGGGGTGCGCTGGAAGAGCGTCAGCTTGCCCACCTGGGGCTGGATCGACGGCACGATCTGGATCGCGGAGGCGCCGGTGCCGATCATCGCGACGCGC
Organism: Streptomyces sp. NPDC005803; assembly: GCF_040630435.1. Lineage (NCBI taxonomy): Bacteria > Bacillati > Actinomycetota > Actinomycetes > Kitasatosporales > Streptomycetaceae > Streptomyces > Streptomyces sp. NPDC005803. The sequence continues at coordinate 153,253 of NZ_JBEXXO010000003.1, forward strand.
TTGCCGGTGAGGTCGGCGTCGTGGTCCCAGCGGGCGGAGTGGAACACCTTGCCTGGGAAGTCGGCGAGCCCCGGGATGCCGGGGGTCTTGGGATCGGAGAGCGGGCCGGTCGCGGAGACGACGACATCGGCGACGACCGTCGCGCCGTTCGCGCACTCGATGACCCAGTGCAGTTCGTCGTTGTCCCAACGCATCACGCTCACCTCATGGTTGAGCCTGAGGTGCGGCCGGAGCCCGAAGGTGTCCGCGACGTGCTCCAGGTAGGCGCGGATGTGCTCCTGCCCGGAGAAGGTGCGCGGCCACTCGGGGTTGGGCGCGAAGGAGAACGAGTAGAGGTGGGACGGTACGTCGCAGGCGCAGCCCGGATAACTGTTGTCCCGCCAGGTGCCGCCGACCGCGCCGGCCCGTTCCAGGATGACGAAGTCGGTGATGCCTTCGCGGCGCAGCCGGACACCAGCCCCGAGGCCCCCGAACCCGGATCCGATCACCGCCACTCGTACGTGCTCGTGCTGGGCCATGCTGCCGCCTCCCGCGGTACGTCACACGACTCTGCCAGCAATCACTGGCGTTGTTGGGAGACTAGAGCAGCTTCGTACCGATGGGTAGGGGGCCGCGAGAGAAAGTTACCGGCGGTACAACCTGCCGCCCCGGCGCGAGGGCGGCCGGTAGGGTGCGGGGGTGGCAGAAGGACGCGAGCACCGCGAATACCGCATGGAGGAGTTGGCCAAGGAGGCCGGCATCCCCGTCCGGACCCTGCGCTTCTACCGGGAACGCGGCCTGATCTCGCCACCCCGGCGCGAGGGCCGCATCGCCTGGTACGACGACCATCACCTGGCCCGCCTGCGCACCATCGCCGGCCTGCTGGAGCGCGGCCACACCCTCACCGGCATCGCCGACCTGGCCCGCACCTTCGAGAGCGGCCGCGACGTCGCCGAGGTGCTGGGCCTGGGCGAGCCGACCGAGGAGACCCCGGTCCGGCTCACGCCCGAGCAGCTGGCGGACCACTTCGAGGGCGAGTCCACCCCGGAGAACCTGGCGACGGCCATGGAGCTGGGCTACCTCGGAACGGACGGCGACGAGATCGTGCACATCAGCCGCCGCCTGCTGGAGGTGTCGGCCGAGCTCGTACGCGAAGGGGTCCCGCTCGCCGAGGTGCTCGCCTCCGGCCGCCGGGTCCGCGAGCACGCCGACGCACTGGCCGACCTCTTCGTCACCGCGCTGCGCGCCCACAGCACGGAGTCCGAACCGCCCCAACTGCGCCCGCTGGCCCGCGCGGTGGTGGACGCGGAACTGTCCATGGCCCTGGACCGGCGGCTGCGCCGCGACGCGGAGGCGTCGCAGCCACCGTCGTAGGCCCCGCGCCCTGGCGCTCGTACACCCCCGGCGCAGGGCCCGAACCCTGGCGCTCGTACACCACCGGCGCAGGGCCCGAACCCTTGCGCTCGTACACCACCGGCGCAGGGCCCGAACCCTGGCGCTCGCACACCACCGGCGCAGGGCCCGAACCCTGGCGCTCGCACACCACCGGCGCAGGACCCGCGCCCTGGCGCTCGCACACCACCGGCGCAGGGCCCGAACCCTAGCGTTCGTACACCACCGTGACCGGCGCGTGGTCGCTCCACCGCTCCCCGTGCGTGGCGGCGCGCTCCACCAGGGCCTTCACGGCGCGCGCCGCCAGCCCGGGGGTCGCCACCTGGTAGTCGATGCGCCAGCCCGTGTCGTTGTCGAAGGCCCGCCCGCGGTAGGACCACCACGAGTACGGCCCCTCCACGCCCGGATGCAGGGCGCGTACGACGTCGACGTACGCGGCCTCGTCGAAGACCCGGGTCAGCCACTCCCGCTCCTCGGGGAGGAAGCCGGAACTCTTCCGGTTGGCCTTCCAGTTCTTGAGGTCGGCCTCCTGGTGCGCGATGTTCCAGTCACCGCACACCACGACCTCGCGGCCCCCGGCGGCGGCCCGCGCCTTCAGACCCGTGAGGTAGGGCAGGAAGGCCGCCATGAAGCGCTCCTTCTCGTCCTGCTTCTCCGTGCCGACCTCGCCGGAGGGCAGATACAGGCTCGCGACCGTGACACCCGGCAGGTCGATCTCGACGTACCGGCCGCTCGCGTCGAACTCCTCGCCGCCCGCGCCCCCGAAGCCGCCGAACCCGATCTGCACACGCTCCGGCGCCCGGCGGGAGTAGAGCGAGACGCCGGCCCGGCCCTTGGCGGCGGCCGGCGCGTGGACGGTGTGCCAGCCCTCGGGTTCCCGCACCTCCTCGGGCAGCTGCTGCGGCTCGGCCCGTACCTCCTGGAGGCAGATCACATCGGCGTCGGTCCGCGCCAGCCACTCGACGAAGCCCTTCTTCGCGGCGGCGCGGAGACCGTTTACATTCACGGAGGTCACAGTCAGCATTCCGGCACGATATCGACCCTGCCGCGCGCATACATGTACCATCTATCGCATGCTTATCCAGCCTCGCCCGTTCGATCACCCCGACGCCGTCAAACTCAACGATCTCGTCCAGCTCGAATACGCCGAGCGCTACGGGGACGAGGGCGACATCACACCGCTGGACGCCACGATGTTCGACCCGCCGCACGGTCTGTACCTGCTCGCTTACGACGCGTCCGACCGCCCGGTCGCCACCGGCGGCTGGCGCTCGCAGGAGCGCAACGCCGAGGGCTACTCGGACGGTGATGCCGAGCTCAAGCGCATGTTCGTGATACCCGAGGGGCGCGGGCAGGGCCTCGCCCGCCGCATCCTGGCCGCCCTGGAGGCCGACGCCCGCGCGGCGGGCCGCACCCGCATGGTGCTGGAGACCGGCGACCAGCAGCCCGAGGCCATCGCGCTGTACCGCTCCAGCGGCTACGCGCTCTGCGAGAAGTTCGGCCACTACCGCACGTACGACAGCAGTCTCTGCTTCGCCAAGCCGCTCTAACCGCGCTTGGCCAGGAACCCCGTCAGCGCGTCGTTGAACACGGCGGGCCGCTCCAGGTTCGGCAGGTGCCCGGCCCCCTCGACGACGGCCAGCTCCGCCTCCGGAATCAGCCCGTGCAGGACCCGGGCCTCCGCGACGGGCGTGTAGACGTCGTCCGCGCCGACGACCACGAGGACCGGCACCCCCGCCCCGGCGAGCGATTCCCGGTAGTCGGGCCGCTCCGCCCGGCCCCGCAACGCCGCCGCGGCCCCCTCGGGAGCGGTGGAGCGCATCATCCCCAGCACCTGCGCGGCGACGTCGGGCAAGGCGGTGACGTTGTACGGGGCCAGCATCTTGTCGATCACCTCGCTCGCGTACCCGTCCATCCCCTCGGCAAGCAGCCGGTCGGCGAGCCGGTTGCGGAACGCCTTGCCGTCCTCGGTCTCGGCGACCGGGGAGGTGTCGGCCAGGACCAGCGCCGCCACCCGCCCCGGGTACGAGCGGTGGAACTCCATCGCGATCTGCCCGCCCATGGACACCCCGCCGACCACGGCCCGCGCGAGGCCCAGGTGGTCCAGCAGCGCGGCGATGTCGTCGGCGAAGTCCGCGAGCAGGGTGCGCCCGGGGACGACGCCGCTTTCTCCGTACCCCCGCAGATCGGGCACGATCACCCGGTACCCGGCCGCGACGAGCGCGGTGGTCTGCGGCTGCCACATGGTCCGGTCGAACGGATGCCCGTGGACGAGCACGACGGGCGGCGGATCTCCGGGCGCCCCCAGGTCGTCGTACGCCAGGGCCGTACCGTCCACCGCCGTGTACCGGACGCTCACCGGACCACCCGTCCGACCCCCACGTAGAAGCCGCTGCGCTCGACGACCGGCGCCGGCTCCTCCCGGTACCACTCGGTCGCGGGGACGAGCCCCGGCTCGACGAGCTCCAGCCCCTCGAAGAACGGCTCGACCTCCGCACGCGTACGCATCCGGAGCGCGATGGCGCCCTTCTTGTACGCCGTCTCCGTCTCCTGCTTCAACTCCGGGTGCTGGTCGGCGGTGCCGTGCGAGAGGACGAGGTAACTGCCGGTGGGCAGCGCGTCGACCAGCGTGCGGGTGATGCCGTACGGGTCCTGGTCGTCCGGCAGGAAGTGCATCAGCGCGATCAGCGACAGGGCGATGGGCCGCTCGAAGTCCAGCAGTTTCCTGGCCCGTTCGAGGATCGTCTCCGGCTCCCGCACATCGGCGTGGAGGTAGTCGGTGGCCCCTTCGGGAGCGCTGACGAGCAGGGCCTCCGCGTGGCGCAGGACGATCGGGTCGTTGTCCGCGTAGACGATCCGGGCCGTCGGCGTGATCGCCTGGACGATCTGGTGGAGATTGGGCTCCGTGGGGATGCCGGTGCCGATGTCGAGGAACTGGTCGATCCCGCCGCGCGCAAGCCAGGCGGAGGCCCGGTGCATGAACGCCCGGTTCCGCGCGGCGTTCCCGCGCGCCTCCTCCGGCAGGCTCTCCGCCACCTGCTGATCCACCGGGTAGTTGTCCTTGCCGCAGAGCAACCAGTCGTAGACGCGGGCGGGATGCGGCTTGCTGGTGTCGATACGGGGCTGGGGCTCGGGTATGCCTGCCGTCACAGGTCACTCCTCGGTGCGCGGAACTTCATGATCGGGTAAACGCTTCACACGCGTGCAGCCTAAGCGACGGTGCCCGGCCCGCGGACCGCTGAGCCCGCCGACGCCCTTGCGTTGAAGTGCACTTCAACAAGAACACTGCCTCCCACGGCCACCGAACGACGGCGACCGCACCCGGAGGGGAACGTCATGAAGTACCGCACCATCGGCACAGATCCCGCCACCCGCCGCGAGGTGAGCGTCCTCGCGCTCGGCGCGATGCTCTTCGGCTCGGTCACCGACGAGAAGACGTCGTTCGCGATCCTGGACCACTTCGTCGAGGCCGGCGGCACCTTCATCGACACCTCCGACAACTACGCGTACTGGGTCGAGGGAGGCCTAGGCGGCCAGAGCGAGCGGCTGCTCGGCGATTGGCGGCGCAGCCGCGGCATCGGGGACGAGATCGTCATCGCCACCAAGCTCGGCGCCGAACCGCTCGCGCCCGGCACCGGGTTCGTCGACAACCCGGAGGGCCTGTCGGCGAAGGCGGTCCGCGAGGCCGTCGAGCGCAGCCGCGAGCGCCTCGGGGTGGAACGGCTCGACCTCCTCTACGCCCACATAGAGGACCGGACCGTTCCGCTCGCCGAGACCGTCGAGGCGCTCAGCGAGCTGAGCGCGTCCGGCGCGGTCGGCCTCCTGGGCGCCAGCAACCACGCCGTCTGGCGGGTGGAACGCGCCCGCGCACTGGCCGCCGCGGCCGGACTGCCCGGCTACGAGGTGCTGCAGTACCAGCACAGCCACCTGCGTCCCCGCTTCGACGTGCCCAGCCCCCTCTTCGAGGACGGCAGCCTGGGCCACGCGGGTCCTGAACTGCTCAGCTACCTGCGCGCCGAACCGGACCTGACCCTGATCGCCTACTCGCCCCTGCTGGCCGGCGCGTACACCCGCCCGGACAAGCCGCTCCCCCAGGACTACGACCACCCCGGCACGCCCGCCCGCCTCGCGGTCCTGCGCGAGGTCGCCGCCGAGACAGGGGCGAGCGTGAACCAGGTGGTCCTGGCCTGGCAGATCGGCAGCCGGCTTCCCGTCATCCCCCTGGCCGGGGCGTCGTCGGTCGCCCAGTTGAAGGAGAACCTGGCGGCGGTCGACGTGGAACTGACGGGCGAACAGCGGCAGCGGCTCGACCGGGCGCACTGAGGCCGGCGCGGACCCGCCGCCCCCGCCGAGCGGGCGGGGGCCCGCCGCGGCGAACGGCGGAGGAGACCCGCCGTTCACCCTCCGTCGGCGGCATCCTGGCCGCCTGCCGACGCCGCGTGCCGACGCCGCCTGCCTTCCGCTGCCTGCCGTCCGCTGCCGGTCCTACGGCCCGGGCCTCACTTCAGGTGCCGGGCGAAGAACCGGGCCGCGTCTTCCCCGGCGAACTCCGGGACGCCGGTGTGCCCGCCCATATTGGCGTGCAGCGTCTTCTCCTCGGAGCCGAAGGCTTCGAAGAGGTCCAGGGCCGCCTGCCGGTCGTTGCCTTCGTCGTCCCACTGCAGCAGGACGTGCAGCGGAATGGTGACCCGGCGGGCCTCCTCGAATGTGGCGCGCGGCACGAAACTGCCGGCGAACAAGCCGGCGGCCACGATGCGCGGCTCGACCACCGCAAGGCGAACGCCGATGGAGATCACTCCCCCCGAGTATCCGACCGGGCCGCCGATCTCGGGCAGCGACAGGAGGGCGTCAAGGGCGGTCTGCCATTCCGGGACCGCCCGGTCGACGAGCGGGAGGACGAGGGCGTCGGTGATCTCGTCGCTGACCGGCTCGCCGGCCTGCATCGCCCGGCGCAGGTCGGCGCGGGCCTGATCGAGGGCGGGCCAATGGGGCCGGTCACCGCTCCCCGGGAGTTCGATGGTGGCCGAGGCGAACCCGTCCGCCGCGGCGCGCCGGGCCCGCGCCACCAGTCGGGGGTACATCCTGCGCAGCCCGAGCGGGGGAAGGCCCAGCAGGATCAGCGGAACCGGTGCGGACGCGGACGCGGATACGGGCGTCCACAGGATGCCGGGGATCTCGCCCAGGGTGAAGTCGCGTTCGAGGACGCCGTCGTCGAGGCGCTGCTCGGAAGTGACGTGCATGGTCGTGCCTTTCGGGAGGGCTCAGAAACGGCGCTCCCGGACGACCTATCGCCCGACCGTGACCCCGGAGAGGAGCACCCATGTCGATACTGCGTTCACGGGTACCACCTCCTCGTTTCTCGCACGGCCTCCGGCAACGTAGCAGCGGTCGCGACGGTCCACCAAACGGATTTTCGCCACGCCTCCGCTTCGACGACCGCCACGGCCAGAAGGTCCGGGCTCTCGGCCCGGCCCGCCACCGGCCGCCACCGGCCGGCCGATTCTCCGACCGCCCTCCGGCCGATCTCCGACCGGCCCCTGACCGGTCAGCGGCACAGCCGCGCGGCACGGTCTCCGCGCTTCGCGTTCATCGGCCGCGGAGGCCGAACACCCGTGAACGACGAAGATCCCGCCCGATCTTGCGATCGGACGGGATCTTCGTTGTGCGGTGGACCTGTGGGGATTTGAACCCCAGACCCCCTCGATGCGAACGAGGTGCGCTACCAGACTGCGCCACAGGCCCTTGCAACGAGTGAAACTCTAGCACCTCGACCGGGGTGCTCTGAAATCCGTTCCGTGCTGGTCAGCCGAGTCGGCGTCGCAGCGGGCGGCACGGGGTCTCACTCGTTGGCGGCACGTGGACGGTCGCCGTCCTCGTACTGGTCGAAGAGCGGCGTCCGGCCCCGGTCGCGGGAGCGGCGGGACTGGGCGGAGCGCTGGCGCGGGGCCGGGTCCACCGGGGTGGTCGCGGTCTGCGGGCCGGCCGGCTGGGTGGGTTCGGCGGCGGAGGAGCGGGCGGCGCTCCACGTCTCCGGGTTGCCGACCTCGATGCCGCCCGTGGCGCGCGGGGCGACCGGGGCGGTGACGTACGTCGGCAGGGGGACCGGGACGGGCTCCCAGCTGTCGCCCTGGACCCGGCCGCGTTCGCGCTGCTGGTCGACCCACTCCGCGTGGTCCGTCTGCTCGACCAGGGCGCGTCGGCCCGCCTCCTGCGGGGAGACCGTGGGGGCGGGCTCGGGGGCGGGGTGGCGGGCTTCGGGGTCCTCGTCGGACTCGGCGGGGACCGTCGCGGCCGGCTGGTGACGGCGGGGGCGGCTCTCGCGGAGCCGCTGCGCCGCGACCTCCGCCCGGCGCCGGTCCATGGTGAAGGCGAACCTGCGCCGCTCCTGGGCCCGCAGATGCACGATGTACGTGCTCAGCAGCACCGCGGGAACCGCGGGCGCCCAGAGGAGGCGGAGGCCGCCGACCGCCGCGACGACCGCGCCCAGCGTGAACGCGAGGAAGAGGACGACGGTGGTGCGGCGCCGGCGCGCGAGGACCTGCAGGCGCTGCGCACGCCGGGCGCGCTCAGCGTCGATCCCACCGGGGCGCGAGCGCCGGTCGGCTGCGGGGGCGGATGAATCGGAGGTCGATTCGGGGCGTTCGCGGGGCGGGCGTTTCTGCGCCGCGCGCTCCTCGGCGGAATGCTCCGGCGGCCGAGCCGGGTCGTGCACCCGGAGCTCGGTGTGCGCCGGAGGCGCGGAAAAGGCCCGGACGTCGACGGAATCCATTCGGTCCGTGACTGCTTCCGGGTCGGCGTCGGGCGCCGCCTCCTCGTCGGTGCGCTCCCGCAGCTCCTTGGCGTACCGGCGCTCCATCGCCGCCCGTCCGGACAGCAGCCGGATGGCGGTGCTGAAGCGTTCCGTCGGACGGGCTTCGTTGAGCTCGTCCTGCCTGCGGAGCCACATCGGTACCAAGTAGGCGGCCCAGGCCCCGACAATGACTGCGTAGATGAGGCCGCTGCTGCTCACATCTCACACCGTAGAGGGGTTTGCATGGGGGCATCCGCCAATTGGCGCGGTGTGTCGCACGATCCGGCTGATATCACGGACTTTTTTTGTGATTGTTCGGATCAGCAGTCGGCATGTGGGCGGTCGTTAGCGGTTCTCACCCGATCAATTTCGAACACATATTTTATTTCGTGCCGGGCTCCGGGCGGTTAGGCCACTCCGATCGCCCCGGCCGCTCCGTTCCCTCCGGACGCGCCGTTGCCTCCGGCCGGTCCCGTGGCTCCGGGCGCGTGCGGTGCCACCTCCGGAGCAGCCCGTCGGGCACCTCCTCGGCGGTCAGCGCGTAGATGAGATGGTCCCGCCAGGCGCCGTCGATGTGCAGATAGCGCGGCCGGAGCCCTTCCTCGCGGAATCCGAGCTTTTCCACGACCCGCCGGCTGGGCCCGTTCTCCGGGCGGATGCACACCTCGATGCGGTGGAGTCCGACCACGCGGAAGCAGTGGTCGACGGCGAGGGCGACCGCGGTCGGCATCACCCCACGGCCCGCCACCTCCTGGTCCACCCAGTAGCCGACGTGGCCCGAGCACATCGAGCCCCAGGTGATCCCCGCCACCGTCAGCTGCCCGACCAGCCGGCCCTGGTACTCGATCGCGAACGGCAGCATCCGGCCCGCGTTGGCCTCGGCCCGCAGGTGGCGGACCATCTGGCGGTACGTGGGGCGCTGCGCCACCGGGCCGCCGGGGGCGGGCGGCGGCACGGTCGCCTCCCAGGGGCGCAGCCAGTCCCGGTTGCGCCGGTTGACCTCGCGCCACATGCGCTGGTCGCGCGCCTTTATCGGCCGGAGGGCGACGTCGCCGTCCACCAGGATCACCGGCCAGGTCGGGACGTTCAGCTCGGGCTCCCGGGTCGGGGGTGATCGCCGCCGCGGAGCTGGTCGACGGCGTGCACCAGGAGTCGGGTCAGGACCGCGAGGCCGTCGCGCACCCCGCCGGTGGAACCGGGCAGATTGACGACGAGGGTGCGGCCGGCCACGCCCGCCAGACCACGCGAGAGCGCGGCCGTGGGGACCTTGTCCCGGCCCTCGGCACGGATCGCCTCGGGGATGCCGGGGACCTCGTGGTCCAGGATGCGCCGGGTGACCTCGGGGGTGCGGTCGGTGGGCGAGATGCCCGTCCCGCCGGTGGTGACGATGACGTCGTACGCGGCGGCCACCCCGGCCCGCAGCGCCTGCTCGACCGGGTCGCCGTCGGGGACGACCTGCGGCCCGTCGACGGTGAAGCCGAGTCCGGCCAGCGCCTGGGCGATCAGGGGGCCGCCCTTGTCCGCGTAGACCCCGGCGGCGGCCCGGTTGGAGGCCGTCACCACGAGGGCGCGGTAGCCGTCGGAACGTGCCCCGGGGGCGCTCACGCGTCCGCCCCGCCGGGCGCGGTGCGCCGGTAGTCGCCGGACTTGCCGCCCGACTTCGCCTCGACCCGGATGTCCGTGATGACCGCGGACTTGTCGACCGCCTTGATCATGTCGACGACGGTGAGCGCGGCGACGGACACCGCGGTCAGGGCCTCCATCTCCACGCCCGTGCGGTCCGTCGTCCGCACGGTGGCCGTGATCTCCACCGCGTCGTCGGCCACGTTCAGGTCGACGACGACGCCGGAGACGGCGAGGGGGTGGCAGAGGGGGATCAGGTCCGGGGTGCGCTTGGCACCCATGATCCCGGCGATGCGCGCGGTGGCGAGGGCGTCGCCCTTGGGAACCCCTTCGCCACGGAGCAGCTCGATGACACGCGGCGAGACGAGGACCCGGCCACTGGCGCGGGCGACGCGCGCGGTGACGTCCTTCGCGGAGACGTCGACCATGCGGGCGGCCCCCGCCTCGTCGATGTGCGTCAGCCTGTTCTGCGTACTCAACTAACTCCGCCTAGCGGTAGGGCGCCGGTTGCCCCGGTGCTGCACCGGGGTGCAGGCCCGGGGCCCGGGGGGTGTCCCCCGGAAGGCACAGCGGCAGATACCGTACCGCCACCGGAGGCCGGTCAGCGGAGCAGGATCACCTCGGTGTCCGCGCCGGGCTCCGCGGAGGTGACGTCCTCGGGCAGCACGATCAGCGCGTCCGCCTGGGCGAGAGCGGCGATCAGATGCGATCCGGCACCGCCGACGGGGGTGACGGTGCCCGCCTCGGGGTCGTACGTCCCGCGCAGGAACTGCCGCTTGCCGGCCGGCGAGGACAGGGCCTTGTCCACCGCCAGCGACGCCCTGACGGTCGGGCGGTTCACCTCGGGAAGGCCCATCAGGGTGCGGATCGCGGGCCGTACGAACAGTTCGAAGGAGACGTAACTGGAGACCGGGTTGCCCGGCAGCGCGAGCAGCGGGGTGTGGTCCGGGCCGATGGAGCCGAAGCCCTGCGGTTTGCCGGGCTGCATGGCGAGCTTGCGGAAGTCGACGCCGCCGCCCGGCTCGTCCTCGTCACCGACGGTGGACAGGGCCTCCTTGACGACGTCGTACGCGCCCACGCTGACGCCGCCGGTGGTGACGACGATGTCCGCGCGGATCAGCTGGTCCTCGATCGTGGACCGGAGCGTCTCCGCGTCGTCGGAGACGGCGCCGACCCGGTAGGCGATCGCCCCGGCGTCGCGCGCGGCGGCCGTCAGGGCGAAGCTGTTCGAGTCGTAGATCTGGCCGCCGGTCAGTTCCTCGCCCGGCTGGACCAGTTCGCTGCCGGTGGAGATGACGACGACCCGTGGCCGGGGCCGCACCTTCACCGTGGAGCGGCCGATCGCGGCGAGCAGGCCGATCTGGGGCGGCCCCACCACGGAGCCGGCGCGCAGCGCCAGGTCGCCCGGCCGCACGTCACTGCCGCGGGCCCGGACGTGGGCGCGGGCCTCGGCCGGCCGGTGGACGCGGACCTCGCCGTGCGCGCCCTCGGGGGCGTCGCTGTGGGCGCGCATGGTGGCGGCGGGCCCGCCACCGGTGCCCCCGTCGGTCCACTCGACCGGGACCACGGCCTCGGCGCCGGCCGGGAGCGGGGCGCCCGTCATGATGCGGGCGGCCTCGCCCGGGCCCACGCGCTGGTCGCCGAGCAGGCCGGCGTCGCCCGCCGCGACATCCCCGATGACGGTGAGAACGGCGGGGAACTCCTCGGTCGCGCCCTCCACATCGGCGACGCGGACCGCGTAACCGTCCATCGAGCTGTTGTCGAAGGGCGGCAGGGCGATCTCCACCACCACGTCCTCGACCAGGACGCAGCCCTGGGCCTCGGGCAGTTGCAGCTCGATGGGTTCGAGCGGCCTCACCGCGGCGAGGATGTCTTCCAGGTGCTCGTCCACCGACCAGATCGTGCTGCTCAAGGTGCTACATCTCCTCGGTGACGTAACTGCGGAGCCAGGTTCGGAACTCCGGCCCCAGGTCTTCACGTTCGCACGCGAGTCTGACAATGGCACGGAGGTAGTCGCTCCGGTCACCGGTGTCATAGCGGCGGCCCTTGAAGACGACGCCGTGCACCGGGCCGCCGGCCTTCTCGTCCTCCGCCAGGAGCTGGAGGGCGTCCGTCAGCTGGATCTCGTTGCCGCGGCCCGGCTCGGTCCTGCGCAGTATGCCGAAGACGGCGGGGTCCAGGACGTAACGGCCGATGATGGCGAGATTGCTGGGCGCGTCGGCGGGTTCGGGCTTCTCGACCAGGCCGGTGATCCGCACCACGTCGTCCTCGGCGGTCGCCTCGACGGCCGCGCAGCCGTACTGGTGGATCAGCTCCGGCGCGACCTCCATGAGCGCGATGACGCTGCCGCCCTCACGCTCCTGGATCTCCACCATGCGCGCGAGCAGCGGGTCGCGCGGGTCGATCAGGTCGTCGCCGAGGAGGACCGCGAACGGCTGGTCGCCGACGTGCGGAGCCGCGCACAGCACCGCGTGGCCGAGCCCCCGGGGGTCACCCTGGCGGACGTAGTGCATGGTGGCGAGGTCGCTCGACTCCTGGACCTTGCGCAGCCGTTCGGCGTCCCCCTTGCGGGTCAGCGCCGACTCCAGCTCGTAATTGCGGTCGAAGTGGTCCTCCAGGGGGCGCTTGTTGCGACCGGTGATCATCAGGACGTCGGAGAGCCCGGCGGCGACCGCCTCCTCGACGACGTACTGGATGGCAGGCTTGTCGACGACAGGCAGCATCTCCTTGGGAGTGGCTTTGGTGGCCGGCAGGAAGCGGGTACCGAGGCCCGCCGCCGGAATGACAGCCTTGCTGATCCTGAGGTTCGACTGAGTCATGCGCAGAACCCTAACCGGCGCACATGGGCGGAAGATGAGCCTCCGGTTAACTTCGTACTTAAATATGCCGATACAGGAGATCCGTGGGTGCCCCGTTGAACACCGACATGTCCGCAAAGGCCCTGTTGCGACGCGAACTGCTCGCCGCGCGTCGCCTCCTGTCCGCCGAGGCCGTCGCGCAGGCCGCCACGGTACTGGCCCGTCGCGCACTGGAACTCCCGGAGGTCGCCGGGGCCCGTACGGTCGCCGCGTACGTCTCGGTGGGGAGCGAACCGGGCACCCGCGCCCTGCTGGACGCGCTGCGCACGCGGGGCGTACGCGTCCTGCTGCCGGTGCTCCTCGCGGACAACGACCTGGACTGGGCGCCGTACGAGGGCGCCGGGAGCCTTGAGAAGGCCGGCCGCGGGCTGCTGGAGCCCACCGGGGCCCGGCTCGGCCCCGACGCCGTCCTGGACGCGGACGTGGTGCTGCTGCCGGGCCTCGCCGTCGACGGGCGCGGGATGCGGCTCGGCCGCGGCGGCGGCAGCTACGACCGGGTGCTGGCACGCCTCGCGGCGGCCGGGGCGCATCCCGCGCTGATCGTGCTGCTGTACGACGACGAGGTGGCCGGGCGGGTCCCGGAGGAACCGCACGACCACCCCGTGCACGCCGTGGTGACACCGGCCGGCCCCCGGCGCTTCGGCGGCGGCTGAAGATCCGGGGAGCCGGGGCTGCCACGGCGGGCGAAGATCCGGGGAGCCGCCCGGAGCGTTGAGTACCCGCTCCGCGGCGGCCCCTGGAGCCCGAGGGCCCCTACGGCTTCAGCGTCAGCGTGTCCTTCGTCGCGCCGGCCACCGCGTTCGTCCCGAAGGACCAGTCGAGCAGTTCACCGTTGACCCACTTGTCGGTCTGGTCGGTGTAGTGCGCGCTGAACGCGTGTCCGGAGGCGCCGGTGAGGTTGATCCAGCGGGACTTGTCCCAGTCCCCCACGTTGACGACCATCCGCATCGACGGGACCCAGACGACCTCGTAACCGCCGGCCGCGTTCCAGCCGGTGGCGTTCACCGCGGCCTCGCCGCCGCCGAGGTTCCAGGGGCCCCGGTTGAGCGCCCGCTGGAGCAGTCCGGGACCTTCCGTGCCGAGGGTCTGGTTCTTCAGGGTCAGCTGGTGCAGCCGGCCCCAGCTCCAGGTGGTGATGTCCTTGCCGAGCTTGGCCGTCAGCTCCCAGCGGGCATCCTCCATGGCGCGGGCGAAGAGCTCCTCGCGGTTCTCGGTCGCCTTGTCCTTGCGGTTCGCCGGCGCCTTCCACCAGTCGCTGTCCGGCTTCTCCATGAGGTTCGCGACGACCTGGTACCAGCGGTCGCCGCCGTCCGGCTGCGCCGAGTCGGGGTCGCGCTGGCCGCACTCGCGCACCAGCCGGTTCTGCTCGTCGACCGGGCCCGAGCTCTTGGCCGGGGGCACGTTCAGGCACTCGCCCTCGACGCGCATCTCCTTGGGCAGCTTGTCGCCGAAGGCGAGCTTGAGGATGTTGCGCCAGACCGCGTTGAAGTACGCGGCGGCCGCCGAGTCGGCCTCCTGGGTGTAGTCCCAGCCCTCCAGCAGCTTCTGCGCCTCGCGGATGTTCTTGTCCGAGATGTTGATCTTCATCAGCTCGGGCACCAGCAGCGCGGCGATCTCGCTGGTGTTGTCCATCTGCATCTTCTGCATGTCTTCGGTCGAGATCTTCCCGCCGCCCTTGGTCTTCGACTTGATGAGGTCGTTGATCCGCTGGCTGCGGCTGCCGTAGCCCCAGTCCTTGGTGAGCAGGTGCGGGTACGTGTCCTCGTCGATCACGGCCTGGTTGGCGGTGACGATGTAGCCGCGCTCCGGGTCGTACTCGTAGGGCAGCTCGTCGAACGGGACCGGGTCCTTCTTCCAGCCGTACGACGAGGACCAGCCGGGGCTGGGCAGCGTGCCGTCACCGGACCTGCGGACCGGGATCTTGCCGGGTGCCTGGTAGCCGATGTGGCCCTTGGTGTCGGCGTAGATGAGGTTCTGCGAGGGGACCTCGAAGTGCTCGGCCGCCTTGCGGAAGGTGGTGAAGTCCTTGGCCCGGTTGAGCTCGAAGACCGCGTCCATGGAGTGGCCCGGCTCCAGCGCGGTCCACTTGAGCGCGACCCCGTAGCCGTCCGCCCGGTCGGGAGCGGCATTGCTGACGGGGGCCTTCTGGCCGACCTTCTCCAGCTCTCCGCTGCGGTCGGAGACCAGCGGGCCGTTGTTGGTCTCGCGCACGGTGATGTGCCGGCTCTTGCCCCCCGCGACCTTGATGGTCTCCTCGCGGGTGACGAACGGCTTCACCTTGCCGTCGTACAGGTAGCCGTCGCCCGAGACCTTCTCCAGGAAGAGGTCGGTGACGTCGGCGCCGAGGTTGGTGAAGCCCCAGGCGATGTCCTGGTTGTGTCCGATGATCACACCGGGCATGCCGGAGAAGGTGTAGCCGGCGGTGTCGTACTTGCAGGTCGCCGAGACCGCGCGGCAGTGCAGCCCCATCTGGTACCAGAGCGAGGGAAGCTGCGGCGCCAGGTGCGGGTCGTTGGCGAGCAGCGGCTTGCCGGTGGTCGTGTACTTCCCCGACACGACCCAGGAGTTCGACCCGATGCCGGTGCCGTTCGGGCCCAGCAGCGCGGGGATCTCGTCGAGGGTGTCGGAGAGCGCGCCGAGCTGCGAGGTGAGGCCCTCGGTGGCGCCCTGGGCGGTCGACGAGCCGGTGCCGTCGGACGGGGCCGCCTCCGGGTCGAACTTCCCGGTGGCCGGGGAGATCGCGCCCTCGCCGACGATCGGCTCGTGCTTGTCGTACGGGTAGGCGGGGTACAGGTCCTGGATCTGCTTCGCGTCGAGCCGGCTCGTCATCAGCGAGCGGTCGATCTCGTCCTGCATGTTGCCGCGCAGGTCCCAGGCCATGGCCTTCAGCCAGGCGACCGAGTCGACCGGGGTCCACTCGGTCGGCTTGTAGTCGTTGGTGAAGCCGAGGGCCGCGTACTCGACGGAGATGTCCTTGCCGTCGCGGCCCTCGAGGTAGGCGTTGACGCCGTCCGCGTACGACTGGAGGTTCTTCTTGGTCTCGTCCGACAGGACGGTGTCGTACTCCTCCTGGGCGACCTTGCGCCAGCCCAGCGTGCGCAGGAAGGAGTCCGTCTCGACCTGGCCGGAGCCGAACATCTCGGAGAGCCGGCCGGCCGTCATGTGACGGCGGACGTCCATCTCCCAGAAGCGGTCCTGCGCCTGGACGAAGCCCTGGGCGCGGAAGAGGTCGGCGTCGGAGTCCGCGTAGATCTGCGGGATCCCGTAGCTGTCGCGCTTGACCTCGACGCTGCCGTCGAGTCCGTCGAGGTGGACGGTCCCGTTGGTCTGCGGGTACGAGGCGCGCACGGTGGATACGGACCAGTACGTTCCGTAACCGACACCCGCGACGAGCGCCAGCACCAGAACGAGCACGATCAGGCGGGCGCGTCGCCCCTTCTTCTTCTTGTGCGGCCCGCCGCCGGCGGTACCGGTGGAGCCGGAAGAGGCGGTTGTGTTGGCGGGCATCGCTGTCCTTCGAGGGGCAGGGTGGTCCTGGGAGTGCAGGAGCAACCATAGGCGCAGCGCCGAGGCCACTCCGACGCGGTATCAGGATGGCTCGAATTGCGTAGCGATCGCACGGATGGGCGAACGCATCAAGAAAACGTTAAAGATTAGGTAAGGTAACGAAGTACCGGCCGCCGGAAGTCGATCCGGCAGGCGTACGCAGGGAAGGACCGGCCACTGACTGTCCACGCGCTCAACGAACTCCTGCTCGTCTGCTCACTCGTCCTGCTCGTCGCGGTGGCGGCGGTACGCATCTCGTCGCGCAGCGGGCTCCCCAGCCTGCTCCTGTACCTCGGCATCGGTATCGCCCTGGGGCAGGACGGGTTCTTCGACGTCAAGTTCGACAACGCCGAATTGACGCAGGTGATCGGATACGCGGCCCTCGTCGTGATCCTCGCCGAGGGCGGCCTCGGCACGAAGTGGAAGGAGATCAGACCCGCGTTGCCCGCGGCCGTCGTCCTCTCACTCGTCGGCGTCGGCGTGAGCGTGGGCGTGACCGCGGCCGGAGCCCACTACCTGGTCGGTCTGGAATGGCGGCAGGCGCTGATCATCGGCGCGGTCGTCTCCTCCACAGATGCCGCCGCCGTCTTCTCCGTGCTGCGCAAGGTGCCCCTGCCCGCCCGGATCACCGGTGTCCTGGAGGCCGAGTCCGGCTTCAACGACGCCCCCGTGGTGATCCTGGTCGTCGCCTTCTCGACCGTGGGGCCCGTCGACAGCTGGTACATGCTGGTCGGCGAGATAGCCCTGGAGCTGGCGATCGGCGCCGCGCTCGGCATCGCCGTGGGCTGGCTCGGCTCGTACGCGATGAGGCATGTGGCCCTGCCCGCCTCGGGCCTCTACCCGATCGCCGTGATGGCCATCGCGGTCTCCGCCTACGCGGCCGGCGCGATGCTCCACGGAAGCGGCTTCCTCGCCGTCTACCTCGCCGCCATGATCCTCGGCAACGCCAAACTGCCGCACTGGCCCGCCACGCGCGGCTTCGCCGACGGGCTCGGCTGGCTGGCCCAGATCGGCATGTTCGTCCTGCTCGGCCTGCTGGTCACCCCGCACGACCTGCTCGACGACTTCTGGCCCGCCGTCGTGGTGGGGCTGGTCCTGACCGTGGTGGCGCGGCCGCTGGAGGTGTTCGTCTCGCTGGCGCCCTTCCGGCTGCCCTGGCAGGAGAAGGCCCTCATGTCCTGGGCCGGGCTGCGCGGCGCGGTGCCCATCATCCTGGCGACCATCCCCATGGTGTCCGGGATCGAGGGCTCGACCCGGGTCTTCAACATCGTCTTCGTGCTCGTCGTCGTCTACACGCTCATCCAGGGACCCACCCTGCCCTGGCTCGCGAAGGCCCTCAAGATCGCCGAGGACCCGTCCGAGACGGCCGACCTGGGCATCGAGTCGGCGCCCCTGGAGCGGCTGCGCGGGCATCTGCTCTCGGTGGCCATCCCCGCGAAGTCGAAGATGCACGGGGTCGAGGTCGGCGAACTGCGCCTGCCGGCGGGAGCGGCGGTGACGCTGGTCGTCCGGGACGGCAAGAGCTTCGTGCCCGGGCCCTCGACCGTCCTGCGCCGCGGCGACGAACTGCTGGTCGTGACGACCGACCCCGTACGCGACGCGGCCGAGGCCCGGCTGCGCGCGATCGGCGAGGGCGGCAAGCTGGCCGGCTGGCTGGGGACCGGCGTCCCCGGCGACGAGACCCTCGCCGGACCCCACGTGAGCAACGCGCTGAAGGCGGTGAAGAAGCTGGGCAGGACCGACGACGTCAGGAAGCACGAGGGCCGGGCTTCCCGGGATACCAAGGCCCATCGCTGAAGCACACCGCGTTCATCGGGTGGCAGAGGCCGTCCCACCCACGATCGTAGGTGCCCCGGGACCTTTGCCTGTAGCATAAAGGGAACCTAGATCGACCTGTTTGATCCACCAACTCTGCCTGACGCAGAGCTGGCGCGACCGTATGGCGGTCGTGGCGTCCTCCGCCTCAGTTGCGAGCGCCCGGCATCTACCGCAGTTCCGCGCGCAGAGGACAGCTCTCGGCAGCTCCTGACCGGGTCCGCACCCCCGTGCCGGCCCGCTCCGCGGGGGCACGGCCACCAGGCGGCAGAAAGGCATGGACCGTGGCGTCCACGGTCTCCGACCGCCCCGGATACGGGCAGTTGCTGCGCACCCCGGGTGCGTGGACCTTCCTCCTGCCGGGCTTCGCCGCACGGCAGCCCTTCGCGATGCTGACCATCGGCATCGTCCTGCTCGTGCAGCACACCACCGGTTCGTACGGCAGCGCCGGCGCGGTCGCGGCCGTGACCGGGGTCTCCATGGCCCTGTTCGCCCCGCAGACCGGCAAGCTCGCCGACCGCTTCGGCCAGCGTGCCGTGCTGCTGCCGGGCGTCCTCGTGCACACCGCGTCCGTCTCGGGCCTGACCGCGCTCGCGCTGGCGGGCGCCCCGATGTGGGCGCTGTTCGCCGCCGCCGTCCCGACGGGCGCCTCCGTCCCGCAGGTCGGCCCGATGGTGCGGGCCCGCTGGGCGGCCGTGCTCGGCGCTGCGCCGGGCCGGGAGGCCTCGCCGCTCATGTCGACGGCGGCGGCCTTCGAATCGGTGACGGACGAGTTCACCTTCGTCATCGGTCCGGTCCTCGCCACCGCGCTGTGCACCGGTGTGCACCCGGCCGCGGGACTGATCGCCGAAGCCGCCCTGACCCTGTCCGGCGGTCTGCTCTTCGCGGCGCAGCGCGCCACCCAGCCCGCGGTGCGCGCCGCCGGGCCCGCGGGATCGCAGCGGCACGCCTCCGCACTGTCCGTCCCCGGCGTGCGCGTGCTCGCGGTGGCCTTCCTCGGGATCGGCGCGGTCTTCGGCGGGATGCAGGTCTCGCTGACCGCCTTCGCCGAGGAGATCGGCAGCCCGGGGGCGAACGGCCTGCTCTACGGGATCTTCGCGGCCGGCAACATGCTGGCCGGGATCGCCTGCGGGGCCATCGCCTGGAAGACCGGTCCGCGCCGCCGGCTCATCGCCGGGTACGCGGCTCTGACCCTCACCGCGTCGGGCCTGTGGGCGGTGCACTCCGTGCCGCTGCTGGCCGGTCTCGGACTGCTGGTCGGCCTCTCCATCGCCCCCGCCCTGATCAGCGGCTACACCCTGGTCGAGGCGCTGGTGCCGGGCTCCGCGCGGACCGAGGCCTTCACCTGGCTCACGGGTGCGGTCGCGCTCGGCCAGGCGGCCGCGGTGACGGTGGCCGGGCGGCTCGCGGACGCCCATGGTGCGAGCACCGGCTTCCTGGTGCCGCTGGTGGGCACGGTGCTGGCCCTGGTGACCCTGGTGGCGCTGAGTTCACGGCTGCTGCCGAGGGGTTCGGGACGGACCGTGGCACGTGGGATCGGTCACCGCGGGCCGGTCACGGTGGACTGATCCCGAGGAATACGTCAGTATGGAGCGTCGTTAGCACTCATCGAGTCAGAGTGCCAGGAGGAACAAGTGCCGACTTATCAGTACCAGTGCACCGAGTGTGGCGAGGGCCTCGAAGCGGTGCAGAAGTTCACCGATGACGCCCTCACGGTGTGCCCGAACTGCAACGGACGCCTGAAGAAGGTGTTCTCGGCGGTCGGCATCGTCTTCAAGGGCTCCGGTTTCTACCGGAACGACAGCCGCGGTTCGTCGTCGAGCAGCACGCCCGCCCCGGCCGCTGCGAAGGCGTCCGGTTCGTCGTCCTCGACGGGATCGGACGGGAAGTCGTCGTCCTCCGCGTCGACGGCCTCCTCCGGCTCCTCCACGGCGTCCTCTTCGGCGTCCTCTTCTTCTTCGTCGTCCTCGTCGAGCGGTTCGTCGGCCGCCTGAGGCGCCGGCCCGACCGTCTCACCTGGCTTCACCGGAACCTCACCGATCCGATCGGTGGGGTTCTCGGCGTTGTCCGCCCGGCTGCGTCGAGCGCGGGGCGAACGCCTAGTGTGACCGCATGGTGAACGCAGAGATCGGTGTGATCGGCGGTTCGGGGCTGTACTCCTTCCTGGAGGACGTCACCGAAGTGCGCGTGGAGACCCCTTACGGAGCGCCGAGCGACTCCGTCTTCCTCGGCGAGATCGGCGGCCGCCGGGTCGCCTTCCTCCCCCGTCATGGCCGCGGCCACCACGTGCCGCCGCACCGCATCAACTACCGCGCCAACCTGTGGGCGCTGCGCTCGGTCGGCGTACGCCAGGTGCTCGGCCCGTGCGCGGTGGGCGGACTGCGGCCGGAGTACGGGCCGGGGACGCTGCTGGTGCCCGACCAGTTGGTCGACCGTACGAAGACCCGCGTCCAGACGTTCTACGACGGGGAGACCCGGGCGGACGGGGTGGCGCCGAACGTGGTGCACCTGGGCTTCGCCGACCCGTACTGCCCCGAGGGACGCAAGGCCGCCCTCGCGGCGGCGCGCGGGCGGGACTGGGAAGTGGTGGACGGCGGGACGCTCGTGGTCGTCGAGGGGCCGCGCTTCTCGACCCGGGCGGAGTCGCGCTGGCACGCCGCGATGGGCTGGTCGGTGGTCGGGATGACCGGGCACCCCGAGGCCGTGCTCGCCCGTGAGCTGGGCCTCTGCTACACGACGATGACGCTGGTGACGGACCTGGACGCGGGCGCGGAGGCCGGCGAGGCCGTCTCCCACGACGAGGTGCTCAGGGTCTTCGCGGCCAACGTCGACCGGCTGCGCGCGGTCCTCTTCGACGCGGTGGCCGCGCTGCCGGCGGAGAAGGACCGGGACTGCCTGTGCGCTCATGCGCTGGACGGACTCGATACGGGGATCGTGCTGCCGTAACGGGGTTGCCCTTGCGTGCTCTGGGGTGAGCCTGGGGTGGGGCTGGCCTGACCCCTCGGGCGGGTCCCGCCTGCCCGTGAGCCGGTCTCGCGCGCCCTCAAGCTGGTGACGGAGTTTTCCACATCCTGTGGGCTGTCCACAGGGCCCGGCGGGAATCTCGCGGGTGGTGGATCGTGGGGGTTGTCCGGCCGGTCTCCTTCGGCCGGGCCGCACGATTCGCTTCCCCCCGTTCTCCGAACTCCCTCACCCCAGGCGGTGTTTGGCATGCTCCCGTACGGCCCCTCCCCCACGTCCCCGCAGTCCGCGTCCCGTCCCCCCTCCACGTCTCCGCCCCTGCCCGCCCCCGCACCACCGCCGTGCGGGGTGCCGCCGTTCGCCCCGCTACGGGTGCGCGGGGGCAGGGGGCACCGGTTGCGACGGGCGGTGTGGCGGCAGCGGCGGGCGATGGCCGCGGGAATGGCGCTGACGGCTGCCGCGCTGGCCGCTTCAGGACTCGGCGGCAGTGCGTCCGGGAGCGCGGCCGGGACCGGCGGCAGGCAGGGTGCGGCCGAGGAGGCCGGTACGGCGGCTCCGCGTCGGGTGGCACCGCCGGTCCGTCTGGTGTCGGCCCCCGTCCGGATCGCCGACGCGGCGACCGTGCGCCTGCTGCGGCCGGGAGACCGCGTCGATGTGATCGCGTCCGAGGGCGCCGGAGCGGGCTCCCGGGTGGTGGCGAGGGGTGCGCGGGTGACCCAGGTGCCGTCGGCGGCCGCCGACGGTTCTACGGAGGGGTCCGCGGAGAGCGGGGCGCTGATCGTGCTCTCCGTGCCGCGTGCGACGGCCGCGGCGCTGGCCGGTGCGGGCATCTCGGCGGCCGGGTTCGCGGTGATCGTGTGCTGACTCCTGCCGGTCGCGGATCGAGGGCCGCCTCGGGCGAGAAGGGCGAACACAGCCGCGGGCCGCGTGTTGCCCCGTGCGAGGGGTGCGCGCAGAGCCGCAGACCGCGTGGCGCGTCGTGCGAGGAGTGCAAGCAGAAGCCGCAGACCGCGTGCCGCGTCGTGCGGAAGCACAAGCGGAGCCGCGAGCCGTGGGCTCAGATGTGGTGGGGCGGCTTCTCGTCGAGGAAGCGGGCCAGGTCGGCGGCGCTGCCGGCGGAAGGGGCCCGCTCACCCCACCCTCGGTCCGTATCGTCCGCGGACTGCTGGTCCAGCGGATCGTCGAAGACCAGCGCCGGCTTGGGCTCGGGCCGGTCCGGCGCGCTCGGTTTCGCATCGCGCGGTCCGGGGGCAGGGGCGGTACTCATACCTCCAGGGTACGGCCGACCGACGAGAGCGGCGGCGCACCGGAGAGCCCCCTCCGTGGGGCAGGGCTCCGGTGGCGCCTCCCGGCAGGGCGCCGCTCATCGGTCCTTGGGGTCGAGCCACCAGAGCCCCAGCACGACGAGGAACGAGAGACAGAGGAAACCGGCCCCCCACCACGCGGTGCCGGTGTTGCCCTCCATCCATTCGTCGATGATGACCGTGAGCCCCCAGAGCTGCCCGATGACGACGGTCATGGCCAGGACCAGCCGTGCCGTCAGTTTCGAGGACCGCTCCGGCTCCTGGTCCGTGCCGGCCCCCGGTCCCGGCCCGGTGTGGCGGACGCGGGGGTCGCCGTAGCCACTGGTGGACCGGATCTGCGGGTACCGCTCGTGGAGGGGCCGGTTGAGCTCGGGCCGTGCGCTGCCCGGGTGGTACTCCGGGTAGCGCGGGCCGGTCGGCTGCTCAGGGTCGCTCATGTCCGCCTGCCGGAGGTCTCGGGCCGGGTGGCCGCGGTACGGGAGGTGGCGGCGGCCTCGGGGGCCTCGGCGCCCGTGCGGACTCCGGGGCAGCCGATCCGGGCGGCGAGGTCCGGGCGGTCGTCGCCGAGCTGGCGGCACAGCCCCTGCTCGATGCTCTCGCCGGAGCGGGTGGTGCCGATCGCCCAGACGCTGCCGTCCGTCTGCTCGGTGAGGACCACCTTGGGCAGTCCGCGGGGCGGCGGTCCGGCGGTGACCTCACCCGTACGGGCATCGAAGACGCCCTCGTGGCAGGGGCAGTACAGCTCGCCTTCGGAGCCCCGGTCCTTCTGCCACAGGACGGCGCAGGCCAGGTGGGTGCAGATCGCCGAGTAGCCGACGAGGGTGCCGTCGTTGAGCCGCACGGCGACGGCCTTGTCCTCCTCCTCCGGATAGCTGAAGGCCACGGACTCACCGGGCAGCAACTGGGCGGAGACCCTCTTCGGCGCCGGCGCCTTGCTGTCCTCGGGGTCGCCGTGGCGCGGGAGCATGCCGGCGGCGACGCCGAGACCGCCGACGGCGAGACCGCCGGAGACGGTGGCGACGATGCGGAGGTAGTCGCGGCGGGTGGTGAGGGAGTCCGCGGCGATCCGGTCGTGCAGGGCCTCGCGCGGGTCCCCGGGGGAAGGCTGTTCGGTGACGCTCATCGGCGGACGTCCTTCCCGTTGATCTCCACGACGGGCAGGCCGCCCGGCACCGGCCACTGGACCCGGTCGGCGGGGACGACCATGGCGACGCCGGTGCGGACCTCGCTCTCGCCGAAGACGAAGGAGTCGGCGACCTGGACGCCGGGGCGTTCGGCCTGCAGCTCCTCGACGGTTCCGTAGAAGAGCGCCCCGGTCGGGCAGACGGTGGCGCACATGGGGGCGAGACCGTAGGCGGTGCGGTCGTAGCAGAGGTTGCACTTCAACTGCAGCTTCGCCTCGAGATCGATCTTCGGCACGCCGAAGGGGCAGGCGTTGACGCAGTTGGCGCAGCCGATGCAGCGGGTGGTGTCCGCCTGCTGCACCACCCCGTCCGCCGTCACCAGGATCGCGTCGGCGGGGCAGACCTCGGCGCAGGGGGCGACGGGGTCCTCGCAGTGCATGCAGACCGTGGGGAGGGAGGCGACGGACTGGCCCTCGTCGGTGTAGTCGAGGTGGATCATCGACTTGCCGCGGTGCGAATCGCATTCCCGGCAGGCGGAGACACAGGCCTGGCAGCCGATGCAGCGCCCCGGGTCGATGAAGATCGTTCGGCCCATCATGCGGACATCAGCTCCTCTCCGATGTGCCGCGCCCCTGCGGGGAGGAGGGCGGCAGCGGGTCGGTGCGGGAGACCTGGGCCTCCGGGTAGGCGACACGGCCGGGCGCTACGGGAGGCGCGGGCACGTCGTCGACGGCGTCGGCGTGCTCGATGCGGCAGGCGCACACCTTGTACTCCGGGATCTTCGACCGTGGATCGAGGGCGTCGATGGTGAGCACGTTGGCCGAGGTGGGGACCGGCCAGTGGTAGGGGATGAAGACGGTGTCGGGACGGATCGCCTCGGTGACCAGGGCCGGGTAGGCCGCGCTGCCGCGCCGGGTGACGACGCGGACCGGTTCGCCGTTGCGGAAGCCGTGGGAGGGGTGGATCTCGGCCCAGGGGCGCGGGGTCTGTTCGACGAGGGCGCCCAGACGGCGGGTCTGGTTGCCGGAGAGGAAGTGCGCGACGGTGCGTCCGGTCGTGAGGGACATCGGGAATTCGTTGCTGTACGGGTCCATCGGGGGGTGCCATTCGACGACCTGCAGATGGATCTTGCCGTCGGCGTGGTAGGTCCTGCCGTCCTCGAAGAGCCGGGGGGTGCCCGGGTGGTCGGTGGACGGGCAGGGCCAGGAGATGCCGCCGGTCTCCTCGAGCCGCTCGTAGGTGATGCCCGAGTAGTCGATGACGGTGCCGGCGGAGGCGGCGCGCAGTTCGTCGAAGACATCACGGGAGCCGCTGAACTCGAACTTGTCGCCCGCACCGAGGCGCCGGGCGAGTTCGCACATCACCCAGGTGTCGGTCCGCACACCGGGGGGCGGGTCCTGGGCCTTGTTGTGCTTGACCACCCTGGCCTCCGCGTTGGCCATCACCCCCTCGTCCTCGGCCCAGGTGGTGACGGGGAGGACGACATGCGCGTTGGCCGCTGATTCGGAGAGGAAGAAGTCGAGTTGGACGTGGAATTCGTTGGCGTCGTACCCCTCCTTGACCACCGGGTAGTTCGGCAGGGAGATGATGGGGTTGTTGCAGACGCCCATCAGTCCGCGGATCTCGCCGCGTTGCATCTGCCAGATCATTTCCATCATCGAGGTCCCCGCGAGCGGGAGTTCCGATTCCTCGATGCCCCAGATCTCGCAGATCTGCCGGCGGTGCTCCTCGTTGTTGATGGAACGGCCGCCGGGCAGGAGGTCGGACTTCTGGCCGTGCTCGCGGCCCCCCTGCCCGTTGCCCTGACCGGTGAGGGTGCCGTAGCCCGCTCCCGGCTTGCCGATGTGTCCGGTGGCCGCACAGAGGTTGATGACCGAGAGGCAGTTCTCCACGCCCTGGGACTGGTGCTCGATCCCCCTGGCGTGCCAGGCCATGGCCTTGGGGGCACGGGCGAAGGTACGGGCGACCTGGACGATCTGTTCGGCCGGGACTCCGCAGATGTCCGCGGCGCGGGACGGAGGGTACTCGAGCGCCTTGGCCCGCACTTCCTCCCAGCCGGTGGTGTGGGCGGCGAGGTAGTCCTCGTCGGTCAGGCCCTCCTGGATGACGACGCAGAGCAGAGAGCTGAAGAACGCCGAATCGGTGCCGGGCTTCAACGCGACGTGGATGTCGGCGGTGCGCGCGACGGCCGTCTCGCGGGGGTCGATGACGATGAGGGTCGCACCGCGGTCCCGCGCTCCCCAGACGTACTGGGACAGCACGGGGAAGCATTCGCCGACGTTGGAGCCCGCGATCAGCAGGCAGTCGGTGAGCAGCATGTCGGCGAAGGGGTTGCCGGCCCGGTCGATGTTGAAGGCGAGCTTGTTGGCGGCGGCGGCGCTGACCATGCAGAGGCGGCCGTTGTAGTCGACGTGCCGGGTCCGCAGGGCGACCCGGGCGAACTTCCCGACCAGGTAGGTCTTCTCGGAGAAGAGGCTGGCACCGCCGAAGAGCCCGAAGGCGTCCTTCCCGTACCGGTCCTGGATGCGCTGGATCTCGGAGACCGTGAAGTCGAGTGCCTCGTCCCACGACGTCTCGCGGAAGGGTTCGTCGCGGGACCGGCGCATCAGTGGGGCGGTCAGCCGGTCGGGGTGGTTGACCTGCTGGTAGGCGTTGATGCCCTTGGGGCACAGCCGCATCCGGTTGATGTCGTGGTTGCGGGGTTCGACGCCGAAGACCTTGCCGCCGCGGTCGACGCGCAGATACATGCCGCACTGGATGCCGCAGAAGCAGCAGTGGGTGGGGACGAGCGTCTCGCCGTTCTGGTCGGCGTGCCACTGGTCGGCGGGGATGCCGCCGGCGTCCCGGAAGCCACGGGTGCCCGGCGGGGCGAGGGAGGGGTCGAGGGGGACAACCGCACGGGTGTCGGCTGCTCGCGGGTCCGCGGTCACTTGAAGCCCTTCTTCACCTGGGAGAGGTAGGCGCTGCCGCGCAGCACCCGCTTGCAGCGCGGGCAGTATTCGGCCCACTCGTCGAAGCCGAGGCGGAGATCGCGCATGGTGCCGCGGAGGTTCTCCACGTACGGGGCGGTGTCGATGGGTTCCTCGCAGCGACGGCAGCTGAAGACCTCCTCGTCCTGCCGGCCGGTGTACTTGAACAGCTGCATGCCGACGGCGGCGGGGCGCTGGACGATGTGGAAGAACTTCCCGAACGGGATGTAGATGAGGGTGAAGACCACCGACACCATGTGCAGGATCGCCAGGAACTCGTACCCCCCGCCGTGCAGGAAGATCGACGAGAAGGTGAGGAGCAGGCCCGTCACCGAGATGACGATCAGCGCGATGAGCGGCACCAGGTCGTAGCCGAAACGCTGGCCGGTGATGGCGCCGCGGTCCTTCATCCGGCGCCACAGGAAGTAGGAGGCGCCGGGGATGACGAGGACGGCGGCGATGTCCAGGCCGTGGAACATCAGCCAGCCGAGGAAGTCCAGGGAGTCGAAACCGATGATCTTGAAGCCCCAGATCCGCATCTCGTAACCGGGCCCGGACCCGGTGTGCGAGGTGAAGGTGAACCAGCCCCAGGTCAGCGGGAAGGTGATCAGCGAGGCGAGGACGCAGCCCCAGAAGATCAGCTGGTGGGCGGCCCAGCGGGCGTGGGAGCGGGCGCCGAGGAACTTCTGGAAGCCGAGGTACGTGGCGGTCATCTTCGGCAGGGCGGTGGGCGCCTTGCGGAAGTTGGCGGCCGAGAACAGGCTGCCCCAGCCCTTGTTGAACAGGCGTCGGGCGCCCGGTGCGGAGATCCAGACCGTGTAGCGGTACGCGACGCCGAAGGCGAGGAAGACGGTGGCCACGGCGTACGGCAGGAGCGCGGAGTCGAAGTTCTCCAGGAGCCTGCTGCCGAGCACGATGGCCACGATCAGCAGGAGGGAGACGATCACCCCGGCCGCCGTCGCACGGGCGGTGACGGACCGGGGGACGACGGGGCGCCCGCGGACTGGTCCCCCGGCGGGCGTCGGGACGACGGCCGCGCCGGCGGTGCTGGCGCCGGGGGCGGGCTGCGCGGCTTCGGCGGAGGCTTCTGGTGGCTCGGTCACCCCGTCAGCGTAGGGCGGTAAGAGGATATTAGTCCTGTTTTGTGGCGCTACGGGGTGAGCGCGTCGCGATCCGACGACGTCCGGGTGAGCAGTCGGCCTGCCGCGCCTGCCGCAGGTGTCCGCGCGCCTCTCTCAACGCCGCCTCCGCGCGTCCCTGTCGACACCGCCTCCGCGCGCCTCTCTCAACGCCGCCTCCGCGCGTCCCTGTCGACACCGCCTCCGCGCGCCTCTCTCAACGCCGCCTGCGCCCGTCCCTGTCGACACCGCCTCCGCGCCCCTTCCTTGTCACCACCTCCGCGCCCCTCCCCTGCCACCGCCTCCACGCGCCTGTTGTTCCGGCCGTCCCCGTCCCCCGGGTACGTTCACCGTGAACGGCCCCGCTCTCCCCGTCACCCGCACCAAGAGGAGCACCGGATGACCGGCCAGGACACCTCGACCCCGCCGCCGCCGACGCCCCGCCGGAGGGACGCGCTGACCGATGTCGCCGGGGTGCGCGTCGGGCATGCGCGGGTCGCGGGCGAAGGCGCGCTCAGCGGCACCACCGTGGTCCTCGCACCCGAGGGCGGCGTGGTCGCGGCCGTCGACGTACGCGGCGGCGGCCCGGGCACCCGCGAGACGGACGCACTGGATCCGCGCAATCTGGTGCAGCGCATCGACGCCGTGGTCCTCACCGGCGGCAGCGCGTACGGCCTCGACGCGGCATCCGGGGTGATGGCCTGGCTGGAGGAGCGGGGGCGCGGCGTGCGGGTCGGCCCGGATCCGTCCCAGGTGGTGCCGGTGGTCCCCGCGGCCTGCGTCTTCGACCTGGGGCGGGGCGGCGACTGGCGGGCCCGGCCGGACGCCTCGACCGGCCGGGCGGCGGTGGAGGACGCGGCACGCGCGGAGCCGGGCGCCGCGGTCGCCGAGGGCTGCGTCGGTGCGGGCACGGGTGCGGTCGCCGGGCAGCTGAAGGGCGGGGTCGGCACGGCGAGCGTCCTGCTGCCGTCCGGGGTCACGGTGGCCGCGCTGGCCGTGGTGAACGCGGCGGGTTCGGTCCTCGATCCCCGTACCGGGGTGCTGTACGGGGAGTACGGCGGCGCCGAGCCGGCCGTCGCCCCCGCGCCGGACGTCCACCGGGCGGCGCGACAGCGCCTGGCACAGGCGCACGACGCGAACACGCGCCCCCCGCTCAACACCACGCTCGCCGTCGTCGCCACGGACGCCGAGCTCGGCCGCGCGCAGGCGCAGAAGCTCGCGGGGACGGCGCACGACGGGCTGGCGCGCGCCATCCGTCCCGTACATCTGATGAGCGACGGGGACACCGTTTTCGCCCTGGCCACCGGCGGGCGGCCGCTGGATCCGGCGGACCCGCTCGCGCTCAACGACCTGCTGGCAGCGGGTGCGGAGGCCGTGACCCGGGCCATCGTGAAGGCGGTGCGGGCGGCGACGGGCGTCGACGGCCGGGGCGGCGGCGCGACCTACCTCGCGTACGGCGACCTCTACGGCACGCCCCGGAGATCGGCACAGTCACCGGACCGTACGGGGCACGGAACCGACTCACCGTCCGCATAGGGGAGTTCGGCCGGGCAGCGGGAACCATCCGCGCGCACGGTACGTTTTTCCCAACCCCGGTCACGATGTCAGACCCAGGGACTACGTTGAGCACGCATCGAGTCACACGCGGCAACGGCCTGGAGACAGCACCTTGAGCGATCCGTACGAGACAACCGAGCAGCACCTCGAGCGAATCCTGCGACGGGCTCTCAACTCGTTCGACCTGCCCGACAGCACGGTCGAGCGGCTCGGCACCGCGCTCGCCCACAGCAGCTCCCTGCACTCCTCACACCACAGTTCCCACCTGCACCGCGAGACCTACCGGCACACGTACCTGCTGGCCGACGGCACGCCGCTCACCCTGTGGGAGCTGGCGCACTGCGGCCCGCGCGACGCCGCCGCCCCGGGCTTCGGCGCGCGGCCCGACCGGCGGCAGCACGAGGTGTACGACGACGAGGCCGACGTGCACATCGCGGCGGCCCGGCTGACCGGCGGCTTCTGCGAGGGCCCGCTCTTCGGGGACGAGGGGCCGCAGGCCGACCTGGAGATCCTCGCCGCCCTGATGGCGGCGCCGCCGGCCCCGCTGCCCCGGACGTACGCCCCGGACAACTCCGCGGACCACGCCCGCCGGGTGCTGCGCCGCGCGGAGAACCGGGACGTGCCGGGCGAGGAGACGGCACTCCGGCTGCGGGCCGCGTTCGCCCACCACATCACCCAGGTCTTCGGCCGGCAGTTCCAGGTGGACGGACGGGACGCGGGGTTCACGCTGTACGAGCACGCGTTCCTGCTTCTCGACGGCAGCGAGACGAGCCTGTGGGAGGTCGAGCACACGGCGACGCCGGACGGCCGCCACATGTGCGAGGTGTACGGCGACGAGGCCACCGCACGCGGCGCGATGGAGAGCCGCGCCCGCATCTGCTGACCCGCTCCCGGGTCCGGTCGGCCCGTGCCGGTCCCGGCCCGGACATGACGGTGCCCGCGCCCCTCGGTGGGGCGCGGGCACCATCGGTTCTTCCGCTTCCGCTTCCGTTTCCGCCTGCTCAGTGCGTCAGCACCGGCTCCTTGTCGGGCTCCTGGACGGTGCCGGCGCTCTCGCCGCCGCCCTCGACGTGCTGTACGGGCCGGGCCGGCAGGGCGAACATCACCAGGAAGATGACCGCGAGCACGCCGGCCACCCACCACAGCGACTGCTCGAAGGCGTCCGCGAACGCCGGACCGATCTGCGGCGGCGTCAGCTTGTCGCCCATCGCCCCGAAGAAGATGACCGAGACCAGGGCGAGCCCCAGCGCGTTGCCCATCTGCTGCACGGTGTTGAACAGCCCGGAGGCCGATCCCGCGTGTTCCTTGGGCACCTCGGACAGCACCGCGTCGGCGAGCGGGGCCACGATCAGCCCCATGCCGACACCCATGACCACCAGCGGCAGGGCCATCTGCCAGGACGTGATCCCCATGCCGTAGCGGTCCGACTCCCCGATGTAGAGCAGCAGCCCGGCGATCATGAGCAGCGCCCCCGCCTGGAGCACCTTGCGCCCGAAGCGCGGCACCAGCTTCTGTACGGAGATGCCGGCGGCGACCGAGACGGCGACGGAGAACGGGATGCCGGTGGTGCCGGCCCGCAGCGCGCTCCAGCCGAGCCCCTCCTGCATGTACAGCGTCCAGACCAGGAAGAAGATGCCGAGGCCGACGCCGAAGGTCAGCTGCACGGCGATGCCCGCGGCGAAGCTCTTGACCCGGAACAGCGACAGCTCGACCAGCGGCGAACCGTCCCGGCTCGCCTTCGCCCGCTCGAACACCACGAGGACGGCGAAGACGACGATGCTGCCGGCCATCGACAGATAGCCCCAGAGCGGCCAGCCCAGCTCCTCGCCACGGGTCAGCGGGTAGATGAGCATGAGCATCCCCAGCGTCACCAGCACCACACCGACCAGGTCGAGGCGGAGTGCCTTCGGCGCCTTGGACTCGGTGATGAACGTGCGGCCCAGGATGAGCCCCGCGATGCCGACCGGCAGGTTGATCAGGAAGATCGGGCGCCATTCGAGACCGGCGATGTTCCACTCGGTGAGCAGGGCGCCCAGCAGCGGGCCGGACACGGCTCCGAGTCCGACGATCGCGCCGAAGAGGCCGAAGACCTTGCCGCGCTCGTGCGCGGGGAAGGTGGCGTGCACGATCGACAGCACCTGCGGCACCATCAGCGCGGCCGTGCCGCCCTGGAGGATGCGTGAGGCGACGAGCATCTCCGGGTTGGCGGCGAACCCGCAGAGCGCCGAGGCCAGGGTGAAGCCG
The DNA here is from genome assembly GCF_040630435.1 of Streptomyces sp. NPDC005803. Classification (NCBI taxonomy): domain Bacteria; kingdom Bacillati; phylum Actinomycetota; class Actinomycetes; order Kitasatosporales; family Streptomycetaceae; genus Streptomyces; species Streptomyces sp. NPDC005803. The sequence goes on from NZ_JBEXXO010000003.1 coordinate 184,533, forward strand.
CCGATCCCGATGAGGAAGAGCCGCTTGCGGCCGTAGATGTCACCGAGCCGGCCGCCGGTGATCAGACCGGCGGCGAAGGCCAGGGCGTACCCGGCGGTGATCCACTGGATCGAGCTGAACGAGGCGCCGGTGTCCTCGGTGATGCTCGGGATGGCGATGTTGACGATCGTGACGTCCACCAGGTCCATGAAGGCGGCGGTCATCACGATGGCCAGCGCGAACCACCGTCGGCGGTCCGACGGATCCGGGGCCGCGGGGGCGTCCGCCGGCGACGGCAGGGATGCGGAAGAAGTCATATGAGAAAGTTAAAGGTGCATTAGGCCAGATCATGACCCGATGGGCGGGCATCCTGGGTGACATGACCGACACCCCGGCACGACTGCTGAATCTGCTGTCACTGCTCCAGACGCCGCGCGAGTGGCCGGGCAGTGAACTCGCCGACCGGCTCGACGTCAGCCCGCGCACCATCCGCCGCGACATCGACCGCCTGCGCGACCTGGGCTATCCCGTCGAGGCGTCACGCGGCTCGGTCGGCGGCTACCGCCTCGTGGCCGGCACGGCGATGCCGCCGCTGCTCCTGGACGACGAGGAGGCGGTGGCCATCGCGGTGGGCCTGCGGGCCGGGGCCGGCCACGCCATCGAGGGCGTCGACGAGGCTTCCGTACGGGCGCTGGCCAAGCTGGAACAGGTGCTGCCCTCCCGGCTGCGCCACCGGGTGTCCACCCTGCAGAACGCGACGATGCCGCTGGCCCGCGGCGACGGCTCGACGATCGACCCGCGGACGCTGACCGTGATGGCGTCGGCGGTCACCGGGCGGGAGCGGCTGCGGTTCGCCTACCGCGCGGGGGACGGCGCCGAGACGAGGCGGCAGGTGGAGCCGTACCGGCTGGTGAGTACCGGGTGGCGCTGGTACCTCGTCGCGTACGACCTGGAGCGGGAGGACTGGCGCACCTTCCGGGTCGACCGGGTGAGTGACCCGTTCGCGACGGGCGCCCGTTTCACCCCGCGTGAGCTGCCGACGGGTGACGCGGCGGAGTTCCTCAGCAGTTCCATGGCGCGCAGGCAGCCGGAGCTGGCGATCGACGTGAGCTTCGCCGCCCCCGCCGACTTCGTGACCTCGCGGCTGCCCGCTTCCATCGGCCCGCTGGAGCGGACCGGCGAGCACGGCTGCCGGCTGCGGGCGGTGCTCACCGACTCGCTGGAGTGGGTGGCGCTGCGCCTGGCGCTGGTGGACTGCGAGTTCACCGTGCATCAGCCGCCGCAGCTGGTGACCCACCTGCACGAGCTGGGCGGCCGGCTCACCCGCGCGGCCGCGCCCTCGGCGGCTCCGGCCTCGTAGTCCCTCGGCGTGCCGTAGGGACCCGCTGCCAGGGGCTGTCGACCCACGGCACACGGCCGGAAAAAGGGATGAGCCCCGGCGCCAGGGGGGGTGGGCGCCGGGACTCAGCTCAGGGGGCCACCGATGTGAAGCGGCCCAATTCGGAGGTTACTGGACGCGGGCTCATGCCGCAGCGTCAAAGCCCGTGTCGTGAGCCATTCGCTTCAGTTCGAGCAGCGCGTGCTTCTCGATCTGGCGGATCCGCTCGCGGGTGAGCCCGTGCTGCTTGCCCACCTCGGTGAGGGTCCGCTCACGGCCGTCCTCGATGCCGTACCGCATACGGATGATCGAGGCGGTGCGGTGGTCGAGCTTGCCGATCAGCTCCTCCAGCTCCTCGCTGCGCAGGAGCGTCATCACGGACTGCTCGGGTGATACGGCGGAGGTGTCCTCCAGGAGATCACCGAACTGCGTGTCGCCGTCGTCGTCCACCGACATGTTCAGACTGACCGGGTCGCGGGCCCAGTCCAGGACGTCACCCACCCGTGAGGTGGTCGAGTCCAGCTCGGCGGCGATCTCGGCGTGCTCCGGGTCGCGCCCGTGTTCACGGTTGAACTCGCGCTGCACCCGGCGAATCCGGCCGAGCTCCTCCACCAGGTGAACGGGGAGCCGGATCGTGCGCGACTGGTCCGCTATGGAACGGGTGATGGCCTGCCGGATCCACCACGTCGCATACGTGGAGAACTTGAAGCCCTTGGCGTAGTCGAACTTCTCGACCGCGCGCACCAGGCCCGCGTTGCCCTCCTGGATCAGGTCGAGCAGGGGCAGCCCGGCCCGGGGATAGCGGCGGGCGACGGCAACGACGAGTCGGAGGTTGGAACGGATGAATATGTCCTTGGCGCGCTCGCCCTCGGCGACCAGCGCCTCCAGCTCCTCGCGCGAGGCCCCGCCGGCGTCGCTCTCCACTGCGCCGTCGAGCACCTGCCGCGCGAAAACGCCTGCCTCCAGGGTCTGCGACAGCTCGACCTCCTTGGCGGCATCGAGCAGCGGCGTGCGCGCGATCTCGTCCAGGTACATGCCGACCAGGTCGCGATCGGCGATCTCCCCGCCCACGGCGCGAACACTGCTTGCCCGGTTGGTCCCGCCGGTGGCGGACGAACGACGGGCGACGGCACGGGTTGCCATGCGAGCTCCCTTGCTGAGTAGGTCGCGACACCTTTTCGGGTGCCCTGCATCCGATGGAAACAACGACTGGAATCCGGACAGAATTCCCATGACCGGCGTTCACTTTCGCGATCATGCAGTACCCTGTCGCGCCACCAGGGAGGGCACATGACACCACCGGTCACGGAAGTGCAGGTCAGGGCGGGCCTCGGGAGCGATCTGGAGGCCCTCACGGACATCTACAACCATTACGTACGTGAGACCGCTCTCACATTCGACGTCACGCCCTTCACCCCGGAGCAGCGGCTGCCGTGGTTGCGCTCCCACCCCGAAGACGGCAAGCACCGGCTTCTGGTTGCTCAGGACGTCCGCAATGTGGACGAAACGAGCGGTGCGGCCCCGCGGATCCTGGGCTACGCCACCAGCAGCGCGTTCCGTCCCAAGGCCGCGTACTCCACCTCCGTCGAGGTGAGCGTGTACTGCTCCCCCGAGGCCACCGGCCGGGGCGTCGGCACCCTCCTCTACTCGGCGCTCTTCGAGGCCCTCGCCGGTGAGGACCTGCGGCGCGCGTACGCGGGCATCACCCAGCCCAACGAGTCCTCGGTCCGTCTGCACAAACGTTTCGGCTTCCACCACATCGGTACGTACACGGAGGTCGGCCGGAAGTTCGACCGGTACTGGGACGTGGCCTGGTACGAAAAACAACTGGGACCGCAGACCTAGTCCCGGCGCCCGCCCCACCCGGGACCGCAGACCGTTACCCGGCGGCGGCGCCGCGCCTACGGTGAGGCGGCATGGACCTCACGACGCACACCCCTTCCGACACGTCCGGCACGCTCGACGAGGCACTGCAGCGACTCCACACCTCAGGCCCCGAGCGGGGCGGATGGCTGAGCAACCACGCCCCGATGGCCGTCGAGGCGCTGGTGCGCCACGGCCAGGCCCCGGCGGTGCACCGGTGGCTGGACCACTACCGGGACAAGCTGGAGGACATGCCGGACCCGGTCGCCGAGGTGACCCCGGAGAACTGGCGGGAGGCGCTGGGTGATCCGCGGCGCATCGCCGACTGGGCGGTGTACTTCGAGCGGGAGACGGCCGACCGCCCCTGGCGCGACGTCCTCGCCGAGTGGTGGCCGCGGCTGCTGCCCGGCATAGCGGCCGGGGCCACGCACCCGGTCATCCGGGTCGGCCACAGCGTGCGCACGCTGCTGGGCGCACCGCAGAACGCGCCCCGCGTGACCGAGCTGGCGCACGCCCTCGGCTACTGGGCGGCCCGCCACCAGCCGCTCCCCCCGCTGTCCTCGCTCGCCCCGGCAGCCGACGCCGCCACCGCGCTGGACGCCGTGGCGCCCGTACCCGACCAGAGCGGAGGCATCCGGCACCGGCTGGACCAGCTCACCGCGTTCCCGCAGTGGCCGGGCCGGGCCGCCACCGACCCCGACACCGCGCGCGACCGCCTGCGGGAACTGGTGCGGGCCGCCACCCATCGCTACGCGACGTACGGATACGGCGCGCCGATCATGCTCGTGCACGCCGCCACCGCCCCCAACGCCGTGCTGCGCACCCTGCCCGCACTCCCCCGCGACCTGTGGGCGCCGAGCCTGGGGGCCGCCTGGGCGGCGAGCGCGGCGGTCACCGCCGCGTACTCCCCGGCGCGGCCCGCCGAGTACCCGGCCGTGTCCGGCGGCCTGTCCCCCGAGGACGTCTTCGCGCGGGCGGCCGCGCACGGCGACGACCACACCATCAAGTTCACCGACACCGCACTGGACATCGGTGACGCGACCGCACTGGCCGCCGCACTCCGGTCGGTCGAGCTGAACCCCCCGGCGCTCTGACACCCGCCCTCACTCACCTGCAGGTCCGGCCCGGCCGGTGAGGGCCCTCGCCTCAGCCGAACTGCACCGAGCGCTTGGCCAGACCCATCCAGAAGCCGTCGATCACACTGCGCGCCTGGTCCAGCTCCTGCTCCGCGGCCCCGAGCGTGACGAAGAGGGGGGCGAAGTGCTCGGTGCGCGGGTGCGCCAGCCGGCCCGCCGGCGACTTGTGCGCGAAGTCCAGCAGCGCGTCGATGTCCTGCGCCTGGAGCGCGCGGTGCCCCCAGTCGTCGAACTCCGCCGACCAGGCGGGAGTGCCGCCACCCTGGTGCCGCAGCGCGGCCAGGTTGTGGGTGAAGAAGCCGCTGCCGACGATCAGGACGCCCTCGTCGCGCAGCGGCGCGAGCTTGCGCCCGATGTCCATCAGCTTCTGCGGGTCCAGCGTCGGCATGGAGACCTGCAGCACCGGGATGTCGGCCGCCGGGAACATCTCCACCAGCGGGACGTACGCCCCGTGGTCGAGGCCCCGGTCCGGGATGTCCTGGACCGGCGTCCCGGCGCTCCGCAGCAGCTTGCGGACGCTCTCGGCCAGTGCGGGGGCACCCGGCGCGGCGTACCGCACCTGGTAGTAGTGCTCGGGAAAGCCCCAGAAGTCGTAGACCAGCGGAACCGTCTCGGTGGCACCGAGCGCGAGCGGGGCTTCCTCCCAGTGGGCGGAGACCATGAGAACAGCGGTGGGGCGCGGCAGCCCGGCGGACCAGGCCGCCAGTTCGCCGGGCCAGACGGGGTCGTCGGCCAGCGGCGGTGCGCCGTGGGAGAGATAGAGGGCGGGCATGCGCTCCGCGGTGACTGTCATGACACTCCCCATCTGCTGCTACTCAAGGTAAGTCTTCTACCGGGGTCTTCGGCAGGGACTTTTCTTTAATCTTCAAGTTCCTACCTTCGGAGACCTTAGCTCTATCTAGTTCAACTTTCAAGAAAAGGTCGTACAGTGGAGTACATGACCACGGCACCCCCCGGCGGGCCACGCTGGCTCACCGACGAAGAACAGAGCGTCTGGCGCGCGTATCTGCACGCCACGACGCTCCTGGAGGACCACCTCGACCGCCAGTTGCAGCGCGACGCCGGCATGCCGCACATCTACTACGGTCTGCTCGTCCAGCTCTCCCAGGCCCCCCGCCGCCAGAAGCGCATGACCGAACTGGCCAAGGACGCCAAGATCACCCGCTCCCGGCTCTCGCACGCGGTTGCCCGGCTGGAGAAGAGCGGCTGGGTGCGCCGCGAGGACTGCCCGTCCGACAAGCGCGGCCAGAACGCGGTCCTCACCGACGAGGGCTACGAGATGCTCCGCCGTTCGGCCCCCGGCCACGTCAGCGCCGTGCGCCAGGCGATGTTCGACCGGCTCACCCCCGAGCAGGTGCGCGCGCTCGGCGAGATCATGCAGGTCATGGCCGCCGGACTGCAGCCGGAGGGCACCGACGCGGACCTCCCCTGGCTGCGCTGACCGCCCCGCCTCCCGCACACGCCTCTGCTGCGGCTCCGTACGAACGGCTTCCGCACACGCCTCTGCCCCGGCTCCGTACGAACGGAACCGGGGCAGAGCTCGCTTCACACCGCGTCACAGGGGTCGCGGGCCTTCACGCACGGGCGTCAGTGCGCGACGACCGGGACCCTGAACTCGTCCTCGACACCCTCGGCGTCACCGGAACCGGTGCCCCCGGCCGTCGTGGTGGCCGAGGGACGGCCGGCGTTGATGAAGGTCCCCGCGATGGCGGCGGCCACCGCCAGGATGCCGACGGCCCACCAGATGGCGCCGGTGAAGCCGTGCACCATCGACTGGAGCTTCAGCAGCTCCGGGTCGGTGGCGCCGAGTGCGGCGTGCGAGGTGGCGTACGCCGTGGCGGCCGAGGCGGCGATGGTGTTGAGCAGCGCGGTGCCGATCGCACCGCCGACCTGCTGCGAGGTGTTGACCATCGCGGAGGCGACACCCGCGTCACGCGGCTCGATGCCGTGCGTGGCGAGCGACATCGCGGGCATGAACGCCGTACCCATGCCCAGACCCAGCAGGAGCTGGCCCGGCAGGATGACCGCGGCGTAGGACGTGTCGACCTCCAGCTGCGTGAGCAGCAGCATGCCGACGGCGGCGACCAGGAAGCCGGGGGCCATCAGCATGCGGGCCGGGACCCGCGTCATCAGCCGGGCGCCGATCTGCGTCGAGCCGGTGATCATGCCGACGATCATCGGCATGAAGGCGAAGCCCGTCCGGATCGGCGAGTAGCCCTGGACGACCTGCAGGTAGTACGTGAGGAACAGGAACAGGCCGAACATCGCGATGATGGCCAGACCCAGCGACAGGTAGACGCCACCGCGGTTGCGGTCCGTCACGACGCGCAGCGGGAGCAGCGGCGACTTGACCTTGGTCTCGGTCAGGACGAACGCCAGCAGCAGCACACCGGCGGCGATGAACGTTCCGATGGTCAGCGCGTCCGACCAGCCGCTGGACTCGGCGCGGGTGAATCCGTACACCAGCGAGACCAGACCCAGGGCGGACAGGACGACGCCGGGGATGTCGAGCGACGCGCGGTTACGGCTGCCGGCCGGCTCGCGGATCACGAAGTACGCACCGGCCGCGGCGACGATCGCGAACGGGATGTTGACGAAGAACGTCCAGCGCCAGTTCAGGGTCTGGGTGAGGAAACCGCCGAGGATCAGGCCGACGGCGCCACCGCCACCGGCGATCGCACCGTAGATGCCGAACGCCTTGGCGCGCTCCTTGGCGTCGGTGAACATCACCGCGAGCAGCGAGAGGGCCGCCGGGGCGAGCAGCGCGCCGAAGACACCCTGCAGGGCGCGGGAGCCGAACAGCATGCCCTGGTTCTGCGCCGCGCCGCCGAGTGCGGAGGCCAGCGCGAAACCGATCAGGCCGACGACGAAGGTGCGCTTACGGCCCCAGAGGTCGGCGATCCGGCCTCCGAAGAGCAGCAGTCCGCCGAAGGCGAGGGCGTAGGCCGTGATGACCCACTGCTTGTTGGCATCGGTGATGCCGAGGTCCGTCTGGGCGTGCGGAAGCGCGATGTTCACGATGGTGGCGTCGAGCACGACCATCAACTGGGCGAGGGCGATGAACGCCAGCGCCTTCCAGCGACTGGGGTCCGGGAGTCGGAGATCAGCTGTTTTTGACATGGGAGTAGCCACCTAAGGACGCGCGGAAGGCGCGCGGGATCGTGAACCGTGGATGCGGTGAGGGCCGGTGCGGGCCGGCGGAAGCAGAAGCGAGGGTGGAGTGAGCTGGGCTGGGCCGGGCGTGCCGGGCTCTGGTCAGGGAGAAAGTTGTGGTCGCGGCATGGCGGACCCGCGGGCGGGCGTCCGGTTCGGGAACCCGCCCGGCGCGGTGGTCAGCCGGTGCGCCGCAGGTCCTCCAAGGTCGCCGCCGTTCCGGGCAGTCGGGACCGGGCCGGAGCCTCGAGTCCGTCCAGGAACAGCTGGAGGTGACGGTGGGTGAACCGGTCGATGTTCGGACAGGCGATGCCCGGCAGCGGCCGGGTGAGCTGGGAGAGGGCGACCAGTACGTCGCCGACGGCGATGTCGGTACGCAGGCGCCCCGCGGACATGGCGCGCGCGACGAGCCCTTCGACGGCCTCTTCGAGGCGCCGGCGCTCGGCGAGCAGTTCGGGATGGTCCTTGTCGAAGCCGCCGGACAGCATCGGGCACAGGGCCCCGATGCGTTCGTCGGCCGCCGCGTGCACGAAGCGGCTGAGCGCGACGAAGGGGTCCCGCTCCTCCGCCGCGGCCTCCTCGGCGCGGTCGGTGGTGCGGGAGGTGACCGCGAGGACGACCTCGTGGGTCAGTGCGGCCCGGTCGGGGAAGTTGCGGTAGAGGGTGGCGTTGCCGACGCCCGCGCGGCGGGCGACCTCGTCGAGCGGCACCTCGGGGCCGAACTCGACGAACATCTCGCGCGCGGCCGTCACGATCCGCTCCCGGTTGCGCAGCGCGTCGGCCCGCGGGCGGGGCGTACGCGACTGCGCGGTTCCGGGTGCGGTGCGGGCGACGGTGTCCACGGCGGCGCTCCTTCTCTTCCTGGCTCTTCGGTTACGGGGTGGTTCCGGCGGCCTCCGCGTAACCGGGGACCGCCTCCCCGTTTCGCGGGGACACCGATGCAAACGGGGAAATGCTCCCCGGTTATTTCCGGGCACTCCTGTGACCTGCGTCACATCGCGCGCACCACCCGACTCTGCCGAAAAAACCCACCGATCGGCGCACCCAACGCGCGGTGCCGCACCGCCCGGCTAAGGCTGATCGGCAGAGCGCAGTCAGGGTCGGCCGGCTGCCGCGGACCCGAAGGCGCCTCTATGCAGCAGCCCCGCCACCGGATACGCAAACACCGCCACCCGGTCGTCCTCGGCGCGGCAACGGCCCTGGTCATCGCTGCCTTCGCCTCCGCCAGCAGCTCTCTCCCCCTCCCCAGCCGGGCCTCCGCCGGGCCGATGACCGCCACCCGGTCGGCCGGTCTCGGCCCGTGCCGGATATCGGCGGCCATGGGGGTGCAGATGTCGGAGGGCATGCCCACCCAGCCGGGCTACGTCCGCTCCACCGGCCAGATCCACGCGTTGAACCTGATGATCGATTTCCCGGACGCGCCGGGAAAGGGGCCGGCCACGGACCGGCTGGCGGAGTTCTTCCCGCAGACCACGGACTGGTTCCGCACCAGTTCGTACGGGCGGCTCACCTACGTGCCCGAAGCCCCGGTGAAGTCCTGGCTGCGAATGCCCCTGCCGTTCGCGGAGTACGGGATAGAGCGCGGCTCCCCGTACGAGCCGGGCTACCGCCACCTCGTCCAGGACATCGTCGCCGCCGCCGACCCGCTGGTGGACTTCACCGCATACGACCTGGTGAACATCCTGGTCACCCCGAACGCCGGGCCCTCGGCCCTGGACACCGTGCTGTCCGTGACCTTCTCGGGCAACGACGAGGCCCCGTACGCGGACGGCATCCCGCTCTCCAACGCGTCCTTCGTCTACAGCCGCCAGGACGACGGCTCGGGCTCGTACCCCCAGACCGGCTACCGCGTGCTGCCGCACGAGAACGGCCACGTCTTCGGCCTCCCCGACCTCTACACGATGGAGGGCGGGGGCTCCGTCGGGCACTGGGACATCATGTCGGAGGACTGGGGCGCCAACAACGACCTGCTGGGCTGGCACAAGTGGAAGCTCGGCTGGCTGGACAACAACCAGGTCAGCTGCGCCTCCGGGCCCGGCACCAGCGACCACGTCCTGGAACCGCTGGCCACCCACGGCGGCACCAAGCTGGCGTTCGTACCGCTGACCGCCGAAACCGGTTACGCGGTGGAGGTGCGCACCCAGGCCGGCAACGACCAGGAGGTGTGCCGGCCGGGCGTGCTGATCTACAAGGTGAGCTCGGACGTCGACACCGGTCAGGGGCCGGTGTCCGTCACGGACAGCACCAGGGACAGCAGCGGCTGCACCCGGCTGCCCAACGTGCACGCCGAACTCTCCGACGCCCCGTTCCAGCCCGGCCAGACCTTCATCGACCGGACCAACGGGGTGCGCATCTCGGTGGTCGAGAAGGGCTCCAAGGGGGACTACCGCGTACGCGTCACGCGCCTGTGACCGCCCGGCCTCCCCCGCCCAGGCACCCCACGACTGTCACCCCACCGGCCGGGACAGACCGGCCGGGATCCCACTTCCCGGGCTCCACCGCCCGGGATCCCACCGTCCCGGACTCCACCGTCCCGGGCTCACCGACCGCCGTACCGAACCGGTCAGGAATCAAGAAGCACCCCAGCAGGCCCGCAATTAGCGTGAAGCACATGACCTCCATCGAATCCCTCACCCTCGAGGTGGCCGACACCGCGGCCGCCCACCGCTTCTACACCACCCTCGGCCTGGACTCCCGGGTAGGCCTGCGCAGCTCGGACGCGCCCACCACCGGATTCCGCGGATTCTCGCTGTCGCTCACCATGTCCCAGCCGGCCGACGTCCGCGGCTTCGTCGACGCCGCTCTGGACGCCGGCGCCACCTCGCTGAAGCCGGCCTCGAAGTCGTTCTGGGGCTACGGCGGCGTCGTCCAGGCCCCGGACGGAACGATCTGGAAGATCGCGACATCGGCGAAGAAGGACACGGCCCCCGCCACCGGCCGGATCGACCAGATGGTCCTTCTCCTGGGCGCTGCGAGCGTGACCGCCAGCAAGCGCTTCTACGTGGAGCGCGGCCTCACCGTCGCCAAGAGCTTCGGCAGCAAGTACGTGGAGTTCGACACCCAGGGCAGCCCCGTCAAGCTCGCTCTGTACGGGCGCCGCGCCCTCGCCAAGGACGTCGGCGTCCCGGTCGACGGCACCGGCTCGCACCGCCTCGCCGTCGTGGGCGACGCCGGCGCCTTCACCGACCCGGACGGTTTCGGCTGGGAACCCGCGTCCCTGACGTCGGCACCGTGATCCACCCGGCTGAGGGGCCGAGCCCCGCGCCAGGGGAAGCCGGCTCAGCCGTACGACTCGGACGAAGCCCCCGAGCATCGTCGCGGGGCATGGTGGGAGGGCCACCGCACCGCGCACATCACTTCGCAGCCCAGCAGGCGTGGTCCGAAGGCGAAACGGCACTCAGCAGTAACGGGGGCGACCTGCGCAATCCCCATCCGCTAGGCTGTCAGCGGTCAGTCGACCTTCAGGGCACCTGCCCGGGCAACGGTCCCTCCGGACCCCACCCGACACCGCCCCGTGGGAAGCCTGACCAGGGCGCTCGTCTCCCGCCGCCCGGCATGCCCCACTGGGGTCCCCGGCCGGCTTCGGACAAGCCCCGCCTTCGTAGCTCAGGGGATAGAGCACCGCTCTCCTAAAGCGGGTGTCGCAGGTTCGAATCCTGCCGGGGGCACAGCATTAAGGGCCAGTTCCGAGGCTTGATCCTCTCGAACTGGCCCTTTCGCATGATCGCGCCCGTGCCACGGGCGTGCCACTACGTCTCGGTATCTCCCTGCTGCTTGCGGATCATCGCCCCCAGCCGGTCAGCGATGGCGCGGTCCCGGTCGGCGGTCATGTGCTGATAGATCAGTGCCGCACGCGCCGTGCTGTGCCCCATGCGCGTCATCAGTTCACGCGTGCTCGCCGTCGCAGCGACGAGGTTGTTCCCCGTGTGCCGTAGATCGTGGAAGTGGACGTCCGTAGAGATGCCCGCAGCCTTGCGCGCCTTGATCCAGTCGTCCCGGAAGTTGCTGCGCCGCAGCTGTCCGCCCTGGGGGCCGAGGAAGATGTGGCCGTCGCGACCGGCACCCGCGTAGCGCTCCAGGTGCTCGATGACGTCGGGCAGGATTTCGTCCGGGAAGGCGACGGGGCGGACGCCGGCCGCCGACTTCGGAGCCTTATCGAAGAGCTTGCCGTTCTGCATCTCGGCCTGAGCGCGCTGCACCAGGACCACGCGCCCGGCGGTATCGATGTCGCGGCGGCGTAGAGAGGCCAGCTCACCGAAGCGCAGCGTGGTGAACGCGGCGAGCAGGACGAGCAGCCGGTACCGGGGAGCGATGGCGTCGGCAGCCGCGTACACCTCAGCCACGGTCAACACAGGCCGCTCGGGCACGTCGTAGCGGTCTGCGCCCTTGACCCGACAGGGGTTACGACGGATCAGTTCGTCATCAACCGCCGTGTTCATGATCGCTCGGAGGACCTGATAAGCCTTGACGACCGTCGGCTCCCCCACTCCGGCCGCGAGCAGCTTTCCGCGCCAGGCCCGGACGCGGGACGTGGTCACATCGGCCAGAGATCCGGATCCAAACGTCGGCGTGATGTGCAGCCGGATGACTGCCTCGTTCCGTTCCCTGCTGCGGTCGGCGAGCTTGCGGTCCCGAAGCCAGGCATCGGCGTACTCGGTGAAGGGGACGGCACCCTTGTCCGGATCTTCCCACTGACCGCGCGAGATGTCCGCCTCGATGTGGGTCAGCGCGAGGTCTGCGTCTGTCTTGGTCGCGTAGGTCTGCTCGGCACTGCGGAGCTGCCCCGTCGCAGGGTCACGGTATCGAGCCTGCCAGCGGCCGGACCGCAGTTGCCGGACGGAGCCGAAGCGCCGGCGGTTCCCCTTCTTGTTGGCCATCAGGCAGCCCTCCGTAGTCCGGCTCGCCGGGTCGTCACCGGTTCCACCGTGTTGGCCATGACGAAGGCCGCTACGGCGGTCTCGGGGATACGGACGTGTCGGCCGACCTTGACGAAGGTGATCCGGCGTTCCTCGATCAGCCGCCGGGGGAAGCGCACGGTTGTGCCGAGTCGGTCAGCGACTTGTTCCACGGTCAGCAGGTGGTCGGCCATGCTCACCACTCCCCTTCTGTGAATGCTTCGAGTTCGGCACGTGCTTCGCGGGCGGTGTCGCGGTTGTGTTGGATGTCGCGGTGGATGTTGGCGGCGAGCCAGGATTCGCCGGGGGTGTGGCCGTGGCCGGCGTAGGCCCAGTGCGCGAGCGTGAGGGTGGTTGCCTCGGGGTGGTCGTCCGGATCGGGTAGGCCGAGCGCTTCGCGTTGTTGGGCGGCCCGGTAGTCGGCGCGGACCTGGCGGAGGGCACCGAGGGTGGTGGAGTAGCGGCGGGATTTGGTGGAGAAGTGGCCGCGGAAGCCGAGCATGTGGGCCCAGTCGCGGAGCTTGCGGTCGGGGTAGGCGTGGTGGAGGTCCAGGCACGCTTCGATCAGCCGCCGCGGGTGGTCGGGGACGTCGAGGAGGATCAGCGCTTCCGTGTTGCCGATCCGGTGGTCCACGGTCCCGGTCGTCTCGGCCGCCTTGGTGGCGTATTTGGCGACGTAGGAGGCCACGGCTTGCTCGGTGAGGTCTTCGCCGTTGCCGAACGCGCCGATGGGCTGGACGTCGAGCTGTGTGCCCCAGCGCAGTACCCAAGGGGTGATGAATCCGGCTTCCTCGTTCGCGGGCACGGTGACTTCGACCCGGGCGGCAGCCGCACGAATCGCGTCGTCGAGCAGGTCGAGGGTGGCCCAGGCCGGCGGGGGTGAGTCCGGGCCGTCGGGTCCGTCGAAGCGGATCACGGCATGGAAGTGGACCGCGCCGCGCTTTTGGTACTCCGCGACTTTCCCGAAGGAGAGCCGGGACTGTTCGCGGGCGGCTTTCTGGGTGAGGCCGGCGCGGCGGGCGATTTCGCGGCGGAGGTAGATCGTGAAGTAGCGCCACAGGTCGGAGGCGTGGTTGTTCCAGAGCACCGCACTGGCGTAGTCGTACCGTGCCGGGTCGAGCGGGGTGCCGAGTTCGGGGGCGTTGTCGTGGTGGTGGGTGCCGCAGCGGCAGGGCCGGTTCCCGGGCCGGTTGTGGACCGCACCGAACGACGGGGCGGTGAGCGTCGCGAAGACCCGCGGGTGATCCCGGATCGTGTGCGGAGTGCCTTTGTCCGGGTCGCCGGTGAGGCCGGCGCGGATGAGGTGGTAGGTGTCGCCGGCGTAGGTCCAGGCGCAGGCGGGGCAGCGGGAGGCGCGGCGGTTGCCGCAGGCGATGCGTAACCGGCCGCCGGGCTCGGTGTCGGTCGTGTAGTGGTGGAGCAGGGTGCCGGTGGCCCGGTCGGTGGTCTTGGTTGCGCCGGTGAGGTGGATGGGTTGTGCGCATCCTCCGGTGCGGCGGATCTGTTCGTTCCAGCGGTCGAAGCCGGTGGACCCGGCCACCCTCAGCACGTCGGCGAGGGTGGTCGGGTCCAGGCCCGCCGCGGTGGCGGTGTTGGTCATGGTCAGCGTCCCGTGCGGTTGTGGGCGGGCCCGTGGTTGGTCGTGTAGCCCTCCACCAGGGCGCGGACCGCGGTGTCACCGGTCGCGGTGGCCGAAGCACCGCAGTGGCACACGGCCGATCCGGTGGCGGGGCTGTTGGGGGACGGCTTGCTGATGTGCAGGCCGGGGCGGTCCGGGGTCGGGGTCAGGTCGGCCATCGCAGTCACTTCCCGGCGCGGGCGTAGGCGCGGACGGGGGTGGTGGCGTGGCCGACGCCGCGGCAGGCGGGGCAGTGGGCGGTGATGGTGTGCCGCTCGCCGTCCGGGGTGGTCTGGCCGGTGGTGATGGCGACCTGGGGGAAGCCGTCGCAGTGGCCGCAGATCGGCCGGGGCAGGGTGTTCTCGGGCATGATGGGATCTCCCTTTCGGGTCCGTTGGATCAGGAAGTGGGTTGGGCGCCCGGGGCGGCGGAAACTTGGCGGTTGAGGCCGCCCCGGGGGCTGCTAGCGCTGCTGATGATTGTTGAGCAGGGAGCGCAGGACGACCGCGCAGATCGCGACGGATGCGGCGGTGATCGCGATCGCGAGGAGCATCGAGACCAGGACCGCACCGACCACGAGGACCACGGCGGTTCCGCCGGCGACAGCTACGGCGAGGGTGCCGGGGGTGAGCTGCACCGTGGACCGGGTCGCCGGAGCAGGCATCGAGGCCGGGGCGGTGGTGGCGGGGGTGTGGTGGCAGTCGCACGCCGGCGGGTGCACGAGGCCGGTGAGCGGTCGGACGAGGGACTGACCGGCAGTGGGGGCGGTGTCCGGGGTCGGGTATTTCGGGGTGAACATGGCTTGCTCCTCTCAGGCGTTGCAGCGGTGGGTTTTGGCGGCGAGTTCGGCGGCGGCACGGCCGTGGTAGTCGGCGGAGAAGTTGCAGCCGGGGGCGGTGCAAGCGGCCGTGTGCTTCGTGCGGCCCCGCCCGTCGTAGTGCGTGCCGACCCGCACGGGGCCGATACGAACCACGTCGGTGAAGCGGTTCGGGCGCGGCATGATCAGCCCTGCTTCCTGTGGTTGGGGCCGAGCCACTCGGCACGGATGCGGTCGGCTTCGACCGGGTCAGTGGTGCGGTCGGCGGCCTCCTCCACGAGGAGCCGGGCCAGCGTCGGGCGGCCGCTCTCGACCATCTCGCGTGCGGCGCTGAGGAACTCGGAGACGCTGGTAAATCGGTGCATGGCCATGTCGGTTGCCTTTCAGGTGAGTTGGGCTGTGATGGCGTCAGCGAGCGGGGCAGGAACGCCGAGGCGAGCGCGCAGAGTCTCGGTGTCGATGCGGTTGCCGGTGGTGGCGTGGTGCGTGTTTGCGAGCTTCCGGGCGTGATCGAGCAGTGCCGGAGGAACCGCGGCCGTTGTGGCTGGCACCGGAGTTGGAGCGGCAGCGGGTGGAAGTTCGGGGGCCGGTTCCGCGACCGGTTCGGGTGCGCGCTCGACCGTGACGTCTGGGACCGGTTCGGGGTGCGGGGCGGTGAGCGGTGCGGTGACCGGGGCCGGTTCACCTTCGGCCGGGACACTTGCGGGGGTGTGGGCGAGGAGCGTTCCGCCGAGGAAGGCGAGGGCGGGCCAGCCGGCGACAAGGATGCGGAGCCAGGCCGGGACGTCGCCGAGGTCGAGCATTCCGGCGGTCGCAATGTTCGCGCCCAACGATGCGGTCAGGGCGATGACGAACCAGACCCAGGCCGGGCGGTTGTCGGCGTGGGTCCGCATCCGGCGCCATGCGGCGACCAGGAGCAGGTCCACGCTGATCGGATAGGCCCAAGCCTTCCAGCCGTCCTGGCCGGCCGCCTCAGCCAGGTCATGCAGATGCGAGAACGACAGCGCACCGGCGATGACCGCCTGGACCAGCACGGCATCCAAGCGGATGGTTCGGAACATGGTCTTCACCTCCAATCTGGGGTGGTGCCGGGGCCGGGCGGGATGTGGTGTTCACCGCCCAGCACCCGGAGCAGGGGTCAGGCGTTCGGGTCGGTGCCGGAGCCGAAGCAGTTGAGGCAGAGGCCGTCCTGCTGGCCGACCGGGCGGCGCTTGCGACCGACCCGCACCGTGGTCGGGACGTTTCCGGTCCCACCGCACGGCTTGCAGTCGCCGGGCTCGGCAGAGGGTTGGGGTGTGGGTTTGGTGGTCCGTTTCGTGGTGGCCATGGCGGTGGTTCCTTTCGGTTCCGGGCATGGGCGGGGTAGGGACCTGGCGCGAGACGGTCACGCCAACCGGGAGTTCGGGGGTGTTACTCGGTGACCGGGCGCGGCTTGGCCAGCGGCGCAGCCGGGGCCGGGGTGGTGCGGACGACCGGGCGGAACGGGGCCAGAGCGGCGATGTCCGGGGTCATGTGCGCGTAGTCGCGGCAGATTGCGACCGCTTCGGCGGCGGTCATTTCGGGGGTGCGGATGCGGGACCAGCCGCCGGAGGAGTCGCCGGCCACCGCCACACCGGGACGGTCCGGCGCAATCGTGGTCACGGCGAAGACCGCGTCCGGGGCGATGTCGCCCAGGCCCATATCGGCGGTCTGTTTGTCGTTGACGCGGTGCACCACGCGGCCGGTGAGCTGGGCGCGGAGCATCGTGGCACCCTTGCCGAGTTCGGAACCGAAGCGCTGGCCGCAAACCTCCAGATAGATGCCGACCGCGCGGGCCATCTGCGCGAGACGGACCAGGCGCATCACCATCTGATCGCGCCGTTCCTCATCCTTCTTGACCGCGGTCAGGAACAGTTCGGCCACCTCGTCGACCAGGACGACCAGCGGCACCGGCCGCACCTTGGCCGGCAGGTCCCACAGGTCGGAGACGCCGTGGGAGCTCAGGGCGTCGAAGCGCTCTTCCATCTCCCGGACCAGGACTTCCAGCAGGCTGGAGGCTTCATCCGGGGTGGTAGCCAGCGCGGAGAGCCGAGGGGCGAAGCCGCGCTGTTCCACACCGCGCTTGCAGTCGATCCCGACCAGGCCGACCGGGAGTTTCGCGAGACCGGTGATCAGGTTGCGCTGGAACATCGACTTACCCGACTGATTCGCGCCCAGCGTCAGGCCATGCGGGATCTTCTTGTAGTCCCGCACGAACGCCGTACCGTCCTCCCGCAACGCCACCGGCACCACCATGGGGCCGACCAGCTTCCGGGGCAGCCGGCGCGGCATCTTCACTCGCCGCAGGACGTCGTACCCGGTCATGCGGAGTTCGACGAAGCCGGGTTTGACCTCCACCACGTGGACGGAGTGGACGCCCCAGGCGTGCCGCAGCCGTTCCGAGGCCGCAGCCACGTCCGCGGGCTCCAAACCGGCAGGGAGGCGGAGTATCGCCCGCATCCCCGTCGAGGAGCCGCGGACCCGGCGAACCTTCGGCGGTACCGGCTGCACATCCTGGCGACGGGCCACGTTGCGAACCATGAACGCCCGCAGCCTGGACGGCTGAACCGTCAGCCCACACACATCCATCGTCGACCGGTACGTAGCCGCGAACCGAACCCGGGCGACCGGCAAGCCCACCAGCGACCAGAACACCCGCGGTGCGCGAGCCTTCGCGTAACCGAGGCCGCCGACAGCCGATAAGGCCCCCGCAGCTTCGATCATCATGGTCAGGTCCGGCATGGTCAGACACCTGCCGTGATCGCTACCGCGCGGAAGCTGATCCCGTGCCGGGTCTGCCCGTTGAACGTGTTCTCCCAGTCCCGCGCCTTGAGCCCAACCACCGTGACCGGCGTACCCGGGGCCAGGCCCTCCGGGACACCCGTGCTCGGAACGGTCACCTGGTACAGGTTGCCCTCCCCCTCGTCCGAGATCAGCAGGCCCACGGTCGCCAGCGGAGCACCGGTCTCCCGGTCCATCGCGATCTCACCGGTCTGCTTACTCACGAGCTTCGGAGTCGGAGGCGTCGCGACAAACACGACAGCGGTCGAAACATCAATCTTGAACGACGGCATGAGGTTCTCCCCAAAGCGAGGTGGCTGACTTGGCTAGCCTTGATGGCTACATGACCAACGTACACAGCCTGGCTAGTCAGGTCAACACCTGACTGTCCTGGCTGCCTCAATGCCCGTTCAACGGCGTAGCATCGCTGCATGACCTTCACTCCCGAGCCCCTGGACCCTGACGACGACCGACCGCCCTATGAGCAGGTGGCCAGCAGCCTGGGGGCAGCCATTCGGACGCGGCGGCTCGGGCCCGGCGAAAAGCTGCCGTCTCACAAGGAACTAACGGAGCTGTACGGCTTCGCCCGAGCCACCATCCAGCGCGCGCTGAGGGACCTTGAAGACGAAGGCTTGGTGGTGTCGCGCAAGGGAAGCGGCGTGTTCGTTCGAAACCGAACCGAGAGGCCTGCAGGGCTACGGCCTTACGTCGAGCAAGCGTTCTCCAGCAGCGCCGTAACCATCGACTTTGCCGGATTCTCCAGCGAGACCCTGCACGGCGCACTGCAAGAACCGATGGACAAGATCCGAGTCGGCAGACTGACTCCATCGAGCATCACTGTTCGCATACTCGTCCCGGACATGGCCGTCGCGCAGGCCGCCCCAGTACGCCGCGAAGACTGCGGCGATGACGAACGTCTGCGCGCCCGGATGCACGACATCATGGTTGGGTACGCCCGCAGCATCCGAGACTCGATGGCGGAACTGAGCCACCTCGGCTTGGTGCCCGAAACGCGCGTCGACGTGCGTGTTCACAGCGGAACGCAGTTCTTCAAGCTGTACGTCATCAACCAGGAAGATGCCTTCTTCGGCTACTACCCGATCAAGCCCAACAAGGTCGTAGCCCAGGGCGAAGCCATCGAGATCTACGACTTGGTCGGGAAGGACACGGTCCTCTTCCACCACTCCATCAACGACAGCGAGTCGTCGAGCGGGACGCAGCAGGTCCAGCAGGCCAGCATGTGGTTCGACAGTGTGTGGGAGACCATCGCGAGGGAGTTCGACCTTGATGGACACTGAAGCCCTGAGTGCCGTATTGGTCAACGCCGATGCAGTCCTGTTCGACTTCGACGGTCCAATCTGCGATGTGTTCGCTGGTCACCCCGCGGCAGAAGTTGCACGGAACCTGGCCCTGCTCGCAGCCAGTAGTGAACCGGCCCTGAGCAGGAAGCTAAGTGGCATCGATGATCCTCTGGAAGTCCTGCGGCTCACACATGAGGCCGATGCAGCGATCGGGCTACAGGTCGAACACGCTCTCACCGCGGCCGAGGTCGAAGCGGTCAGAGTCGCGGGTGCCCCGACCCCGGGAGCAGTCGCATCGCTCGAAGCCGTCCGAGCAGCGAGGCGGAAAATCGCGGTGGTGAGCAACAACTCTGCCGAGTGCGTTCGTTCATTCCTTGATCAGCATGGGCTAGCAGGACATGTGCTGGCCATTGTTGGCCGCCCCAAGGCGCACCCCGAACTCATGAAGCCCAACCCGCATTCACTCATCACGGCCGCTGAACGCCTGGGAGTGGACACCACTTTGTGCACTCTGATCGGCGACTCACTGACAGACATCCAGGCTGCACATGCGGTGGGCAGCACGGCGATCGGCTACGCCAACAAGTCACGCAAGCGCCAGGTGTTCGCCGAAGCAAGAGCCGAAGCGATCACCGAGTCCATGCAGGCCATTGCCGACGCGATCCGCCCTCACGCGAGCAACTGACGGCCCCGCTTCCCACGGAGTTGTTACAGGTTTCTCTACCTCATCAAGGCACCCGGCTGCGCTCCGCTCCGCCGGGCGCGCTTCCCGGCTCTGGCTGCGCCCGCGCTCCTGCCTCCGGCCCGCTCGGCGCTGCCGCCGCCGACGCGCGCCCACAACTGGATAGGCCCGGGGGCATGAGACGAGAACCAAGCCCGCGGCTTCAAGAGGATGCCTCCGGCGGGGGCGCTCAGACTCCGGGATGGACGGGGCACCGTTCGCGAGTGCCGGCCGGAGCGGGGCGAGCGTCTTGGAGCTCCCATCCCGACCACCTTCGACCCAGGCAGAGCCGAGCAGTCGCGGCCCAGGGCGTCAAGGTCGTTCGTACAGTGGCGCGCTCCACCTTGACGCCCTGAACCACGACCGCTCCACGACGTGTGGGCCGAAGGCGGACGGGATGGGAGCCGGGGTAAGTGGTGGGTCGGGCTATTTGGGTGTCTGTAGGGGGTATTTCGTGCAACATGCTTTCATGGACCTTGACTCGATTGCCACTGTTGGGCCGCTTCTGACAGCGGGTGCAGCGCTCATCGTTGGTGGCGTCACTCGGTGGACGCAGCGAGGAGTGGCACGGGATCGGATTCGGTGGGAGGGAAGGCTAAAGGTAGCCAAGTTCGATGTCCCGCGATTCGAGATCACTCTCAAATACTTCATCGAGGCTGCCGATGCCGGGAACCGTTACATGGCGGCGCTCGGGGACATAGATGCGACCGACTTCAAGCAGCGTGAAGCGTACGTCTTTGCGATCTTGGAACCGATCGGCCGAGCCCGAGTTGAGTCCCACGCTTTGCCTGACTTCCAAGGCATTGATGAGGTCAAAGCCTCGATCAAGAGGCTTGAGCGGCTCGTCAGAGTCCCGGAGAGTCACGATGATCTGTTTGAGACTTGGGATCCTAAGGGCATTGGGGAAGCCATCACCCTGCTGAGCAAGGGGCGCAAGGCGTACATCCGCGAGGTCACGCGACCAGAGGTCTCAGCATGGCGCAGGCTTGTGTCACGACGCAGGACAGCCACCTCATCGGCATCGCCGAATGAGCTGTCAACCGGGGCGACGAACCCTGACATCAGTACCTGAAACCTACGGGCACGGAAAGGTGCGATTGAGGCCGTATGCCAGCCGACCATCAACGTAGGCAGGGGCCTCGTAAACCGGCGTCGACAGTGCTCACTGACTGATCTGACAAGGGTGGGGCCAGATCGCAAAGCCTGCATCGAGCTTGGTGCGCCGTCGCACTGATACGGCGCACCATCGACCTGACTAGGTCATTGAGACTCCGCTGACCGTCACAGTTGACGTCGGAGGTCACCCAGGGTGTCTTTAGCCCACTTGTCGAGTTCCGCCGCATACCTGGCTTGGTTCGTCACGGTGGTTACACTCCGCTCTGGAGACTGATCCTCATCCGTGGTCGCTCCGAGTACCAGGCCCGCGTTCCCCGTGACGAGCCGAAGCCCATGACGAAGCACTCCATCGGTGACCAGGTGCGACAACTCATCGACCCGTTCTGATGCTGGCCGCAAGCCGGACGCCTCCAGCCAAGCTTCATCTCGGTAGCTGAGAGTGACATCGTGTGCGACATCGAGAATCTTGCCGAGCAAGCCCACGAGCTCTTCTGGTGGCCCGAATCTGCGGCGGCGGTTCATCCTGTGCTGATTCCAGGCAGCCCACATACCAGCAGGCCCACCGATGGCTCCAACAATCCCGCCCGTCGCACTGAGCCAGTCAGTGGTGCTCGACATCTGCCCCTCCCCAGTAACGGATGTTCACGATTGGCGCGTGATCGCAGTCCCGTACATGATGCTCTACGCGCTCACCTGAGGGCCAAAAAACTGGCGCCGAGCTGGGCTGGCATCCAAAGCTACGGATCAGCTCTTCCCGTGCCACAACCGCGCCAGATCGGGCGGGGCCTCACGGGGAGCAGCGGCTACGGACAGGGACCGCAATCAACAGACGGCGAAGTCGGTAAGCCGCAGGTCAGCCCCCAACTCGCCCCACCTCGCTCCTAAAGCGGGTGTCGCAGGTTCGAATCCTGCCGGGGGCACAAGCGAAGAAGACCACCCCTCAACATTGAGGGGTGGTCTTTCATGTGTGTGCGCCCTGTCGAAACCGCTGGAGGTGGAGCGTGTCGCGTTCCCAGCGGACCGCAGTGGTCCTCCTTGCCGTGGCTCTCGCGCTCACCGCCTGCGGCAGGATCTGGAACCGGCCGCCGCCCGAGGGCGAATCGGTCGTGCTGAAGCCGGCTGAACTCATCACTACATGGACCGACGCCGACGGCGGCACCCTGACGCTGAAGCCAGATGGGACGTTCACCGCCGAAGACGTATGCGGCGACTGGATGGGCGCCTCGGACTTGAACTGGACAGGGCCCCGGTCGGGCTCCGGCACCTGGAAGGACGACTCCGGCAACGCGGGGACCGCCGTCCGGTTGTCGTTCGACACCAAAGGCCCCCAGGGGGATGAGGTGGGAGACGTCCTTGATGCCCTGCGGCATGGAAAGACTCTGATGCTCTGGACCCCTGTGGGCGACGCAGACAACGACGAACCCCCCTGCCTTCTGACGGGGAATGCCTAGCGGCTGACGGCGGCGATCGCTTGAGCTCTGGCCCGCTTCGTCCTCGAAGCAACCGAGGACGCAGCGCCAAGGGCCAGTTCAGAGGGTTTCTCCTCCGAACTGGCCCTTTCCGCAAGGGGATGCGGCCCGCGCTCAGCTCAGCGCGTTGTACGTGTTCCAGCCCTCACCGATCCTGATGCGCCCGGCGAACGGAGCGGAGGCTTTGCCCGTCCCCGCGTACAGCCACAACGCACCCGCGCCGTCACGGCCCATCAGGTCCGCCCGGCCATCACCCGTCAGGTCCCCGACCGACGACAGCGCGTTGTACGTGCCCCAACCCCCGCCGACCCTGACCCGACCGGCAAACGGAGCCGACGCCTTACCCGTCCCCGCGTACAGCCACAACACACCCGCGCCGTCACGGCCCACCAGATCCGCCCGGCCATCACCCGTCAGATCCCCCACCGCCGACAGCGCGTTGTACGTGCCCCAACCCCCGCCGACCCTGACCCGACCGGCAAACGGAGCCGACGCCTTACCCGTCCCCGCGTACAGCCACAACACACCCGCGCCGTCACGGCCCACCAGATCCGCCCGGCCATCACCCGTCAGATCCCCCACCGCCGACAGCGCGTTGTACGTGCCCCAACCCCCGCCGACCCTGACCCGACCGGCGAACGGAGCCGACGCCTTGCCCGTCCCCGCGTACAGCCACAACACACCCGCGCCGTCACGGCCCACCAGATCCGCCCGGCCATCACCCGTCAGGTCTCTTCCGGGGCTGGTGGTGCGGGTGGGGATGACCCAGGCAGGGCGTCCGTCGCCCTGGACGTCGGCGCCGGTGAGCGCTGTGCCCGGGCCACCGGCAGTGGTGGCGGAATGGACCGTCAGCCGCATCTCCGTGCCGCCGGCGAGGTAGGCCAGCTTGGTTCCGTCGGGCGACCACGACGGGTAGATCACCCCGCCGGGATCGTTGGTGATCTGGGTTTCCCGGCCGCTGGCCAGGTCGCGTACGAACACCTGGGGCCCCGCCGACGCCTGCCGGACGAAGGCGAGCTCGGTGCCGTCCGGCGAGTACGCGGGCTGGAGGCCCGAGGTGAGCAGGGTGGGCGTACCGCCTTGGCGGGGGTCGTAGACCGAGATGGTGCTGCCGTGCAGGAAGGCCAGCGTGCCGTTCGGCGCGACCGAGGGCTGGCCGTCGAAGACGTACGGCTGGTCGGGCAGCACGTAGCCGAGACCGCTGCCGTCGAGGTTGACCTTCATCAGCCGCAGGCGGTCGTGCCCGGGCATGGCCTGGAAGCCCAGGTAGAGCATGTCACTGTCCGGGCCCCAGGCCAGCTCCTTCAGCCATCCGTCGGGGTCCTGGACATCCATGGCGACAGGACGTGCTCCGCTGCCGTCGGGGCCTGCGACCCAGATGTCCGCGTACCCGTCCTCGCTGATGAACGCCAGGTGCCGCCCGTCGGGCGAGAAGACCGGGTTGGAGTACTTGGCGTGCGGCAGTCCGTCACCGGTCGGGACCAGGAGCCGGCGGTCGGTGCCGTCGGCGTTCATCGACACCAGCGAATGCGTCAGCATGCCGTCGACCGTCGTCTCTTCCGAGTAGACGACGCGCTGCTGCGGCTCCGCCGCCTGCGCCCCGGTCGCGGCCTGCCCGACGCCTGCCCCTCCCAGCGCGAGCACGGCCGCGGCGGTGCTCGTGCTCACCCACCGGCGTAGAACGAATCGTGTACGCATGATCCCCCCAGGATCGCCATGACGGCGGTGCCACTGCGCTCCGCGGGGCTCCGGCCGTCCGAGAACCGAACCCTACTCGGCAGGTCGGACACCGTTCGACCGGTCACTCGGCGGAGCGGGGGGCGGCGATGCATCTCGCTCGCCCCGCGCGGTCTGGTGAACGAGCGGTGGCGCGGGGGGCTTTGCGGACGCTCCCGAGACGGGGGGGTGGGGTGAGGTGAGGTGCATGGCCGGGCGGGCCGGCCGGCGGGGCCGCGCGGGGACTCGATCCGGCGTCTAGCGGACCGGGGAGGGCTCTGCCCGGACCGTCGGGTGTTCCGGGGCGGGCAGGGATGCGGGCTGCTCCAAGCGGGAGCGGAGGGTGGCGGAGAAGTCTTCTGCGCGGGCCAGTTGGACGCGCAGCTTGTCGACCTGCTCGGTGGCGGCCTGCTCGTACTCCCGCACCCGCGCCAGCAGCCCCTCCCGCTCGGCGGCGTCGAGGGCGTCGTCGTCGTCCAGGCGGTCGGTGACGGACAGGAGGTTGCGCATCTGGTCGAGGGTGAAGCCGAGCGGCTTCATCCGGCGGATGACCATGAGCCGCTGCACATCGCTCTCGGTGTAGAGGCGGAAGCCGCCCTGGGAGCGCGCGGACGGGGTGACCAGGCCGGTTTCCTCGTAGTGCCGGATGGTGCGCAGGGACAGCTCCGTCCGCGCGGCGACTTCGCCGATCTGCATGTGCTTGTCGTCCACGCCCGTGCTCCCTGGCCCTTCTCGTCGGTCGGTGGGCCGCACCCCCGGCACGACCCCACCCATCCCTACTCTAACGTTAAGGTAGAGTTAGTGCTGACGAGGGCGGCTCGCGCTGCCCCGCAGTGCCGTGTCGGGGCCGGTGTCGCCCCCGGCCAGAACCCGAAGACCTCACGGCCGCACGGCTGAAATGCCAGTTGGAAAGCTGACTGGAAGGCCGGCTGGAGGGCTGGAAGGCCATCCGAAGTTGCTGGGGCCCGAGGCCCGAAGACCCGATTTTCGCAGGAGAGAGCGTGCGCGAGCCCCTGACGCCCACCGCCGCCCCCTGCCCGCCATGACTTCTCGCGCCAGGACGTGAGCGCGTCCGGACGCGTGCTTCGGCACCGCCCCGCGCTCCGTCCCCACGCACGTCCGGCCCGCCTCCGGCGGGTCATCCGCGGGGTGCCGACCGGGCCTCTCCGCGTCCTCCCGCGCACGTCCGCCTCCCCCGGAGCGGGGCGTGCCCGAGCCCGACAGGTTTCTTCTCCCTTGTCCTCTTCCGTTGTGTCTCCCGCCGCGCGGCTGCGCGGCCTGCGCCCCGACTGGCTGAACGATCCGAAGGTCTGGCGCACCGAGGTCCTCGCGGGCCTCGTCGTCGCTCTCGCGCTGATCCCCGAGGCGATCTCGTTCTCGATCATCGCCGGGGTCGACCCGGCGATCGGCCTGTTCGCCTCGTTCACCATGGCCGTGACGATCTCGATCGTCGGCGGCCGGCGGGCGATGATCTCCGCCGCGACCGGCGCTGTCGCCCTGGTGATCGCACCCCTGAACCGCGAGCACGGCTTCGGGTACCTCATCGCGACCGTGATCCTGGCCGGCGCCTTCCAGATCGCGCTCGGGTCCCTCGGCGTGGCCAAGCTGATGCGGTTCGTCCCGCGCAGCGTGATGGTCGGCTTCGTCAACTCCCTGGCGATCCTGATCTTCATGGCCCAGGTCCCGGAGATGCATGACGTGCCCTGGGCCGTCTACCCGCTGATCATCGGCGGCCTCGCCCTGATGGTGTTCTTCCCGAAGGTCACCAAGGTCATCCCGGCCCCCCTCGTCTCCATCGTCGTCCTCACCGTGATCACCGTCGCCGCCGGGATCGCGGTGCCGACCGTCGGTGACAAGGGCGACCTGCCCTCATCCCTGCCGACGCCGGGCCTGCCGGACGTGCCGTTCACCCTGGACACCCTGACCACCATCGCCCCCTACGCCCTCGCCATGGCGCTGGTCGGCCTGATGGAGTCGCTGATGACCGCCAAGCTGGTCGACGACATCACCGACACCCACTCCTCCAAGACCCGCGAGTCCATCGGACAGGGCATCGCCAACATCGTCACCGGCTTCTTCGGCGGCATGGGCGGCTGCGCCATGATCGGCCAGACCATGATCAACGTGAAGGTCTCCGGCGCCCGCACCCGCCTGTCCACCTTCCTGGCCGGCGCCTTCCTCATGGTGCTGTGCATCGTCTTCGGTCCAGTCGTCTCCGACATCCCGATGGCCGCGCTGGTCGCGGTGATGGTGCTGGTCTCCTTCGGCACCTTCGACTGGCACTCCATCGCCCCCAGGACCCTCCGGCGCATGCCCGCCGGCGAGATCACCGTCATGGTCATCACCGTCGCCTGCGTGGTCGCCACCAGCAACCTCGCCATCGGCGTCGTCGTCGGCTCGGTCACGGCGATGGTCATCTTCGCCAAGCGCGTCGCCCACCTTGCGAACGTCAGCGCCGTCACCGACCCCGACGGGGGGCGCGTCGTCTACGCGGTCACCGGCGAACTCTTCTTCGCCTCGTCCAATGACCTCGTCGGCCAGTTCGACTACGCCGGCGACCCGGAGAAGGTCGTCATCGATCTGTCCGCCGCGCACGTCTGGGACGCCTCGTCGGTGGCCGCCCTGGACGCCATCGAGACCAAATACGCCGAGCGCGGCAAGACGGTGGAGATCATCGGCCTGAACGACCCCAGCGCCGATCTGCACGGCAAGCTCACGGGCGAACTCACCAGTCACTAGCCCACGCCCCTGAGCCCGGGAACCGCGCAGCGCCCCGGGTCCGTCCCCCACCGGTTGACCCTCCCCTTACGTCAGGCGTGAAGCTGAAGCGGTGTCTGACGAAAGGGGAAGGGCGTGAGCTACTCCGTGGGACAGGTCTCGGCATTCGCCGGGGTCACCGTGCGCACGCTGCACCACTACGACAAGGCGGGGCTGCTGTCGCCCAGCGGCCGCAGCCACGCGGGCTACCGGCTCTACGGTGACGCCGACCTGGTCCGTCTCCAACAGATCCTCTTCTACCGCGAGCTCGGCTTCTCCCTCGACGAGATCGCCACGATCTTCGAGGATCCGCAGGCGAACGCCCTGGAACACCTGCGCGCCCGGCAACGGCAGCTGAGCGAGGAGATCGCCAGGCTGCGTCAGCTGGCCGAGGTGGCCGAGCGGGCCATCGAGGTCCAGGAAACCGGGGTCACCCTGACACCGGAGGAGCGCTTCGAGGTCTTCGGCGAGATCACCTTCGACCTGAGTTACGCCACCGAGGCGGAACGCAAGTGGGCGCACACGGAGGGACAGCGCGAGGCGATGGCGCGCGCCGCCGCCCACACCAAGGAGGACTGGCGCCGGCTCATGCGGGAGGCCACCGCCTGGCGCGCGGAGCTGCTCGCGGCCTTCGACGAGGGGGAGCCGAGCGACGGCGAGCGGGCCATGGACCTCGCCGAGGAACACCGCATCCACATCTCGCGCTGGTTCACCTCCTGCCCGCCCGACATGCACCGGCGCATCGCGGACGACTTCCTCGGCGACCCGCGCGCCTTCGCCCTGGTCGTACCGCCCTCGCAGCAACGCCCGGGGCTGGCCGCCTACACGTGCAAGGCGGTCCACGCCAACGCCGCCCGCCGCACGGAGAGCCGTACCGACGTCGAGGAGCACCGGTGAACATCCTGATCGCAGCGGCCGGATCGCGCGGGGACGTCGCGCCGTACACGGGGCTGGGCGCCGAACTCCGGCGGGCCGGGCACGACGTCGCCCTCGCCACCACGGACGCCTTCGCGCCGCTCGTACGCGACGCCGGGGTGGAGTTCCGCGGTCTCCCCGCCGATCCACGGGGGCGCGGTGGCGTGACGGGCAAGCGCGAGCTGATGCGTACCGCCGCCGCGTTCGTCACGGCACTCGGCCAGGGGTTCGCCGACGCGATGACCGACGGCACGGATCTGCTCCTGCTGTCTGCCACCACGGCCCCGCTCGGCTGGCACCTCGCCGAGGCCACCGGCACACCGAGCCTCGGCGTGTACCTCCAGCCCACCGCGCCGACCGGCGACTTCCCGCCCGTCGTCACGGGCTCCCGTTCCCTGGGCCGGCCCGCCAACCGCCTGGCCGGGCGCTTCGCGCTGCGCATGGCCGACCGCGTCTACGCGCAGGCGGTGACGGAGCTGCGCCGCCGCCTCGGGCTGCCTCCCGTCTCCGCTCCCGGCATGCGCCGACGGCAGGAGCGGGCGAGGTGGCCCGTCCTGCACGGCTTCAGCACGGCACTGGTGCCCCGCCCTTCCGACTGGCGCCCCGGCCTGGACGTGGTGGGCAACTGGTGGCCCCCTCACGACGACGCCGAACGGCTGCCGGCGGACCTGGAGGACTTCCTCGGCGCCGGTCCCCGGCCCGTCCTCATCGGCTTCGGCAGCATGGCGGCCGGCGACGGGGAGCGGCTGAGCGAGATCGCCGTACGGGCCCTGCGCCGCGCCGGGCTGCGCGGCATCCTCCAGGCCGGCCGTGCGGGGCTCGCGGCGGACGGCGACGACGTGCTCACCATCGGGGACGTACCGCACGCCCTGCTGTTCCCGCGGCTGGCGGCGGTGGTCCACCACGCCGGGGCCGGCACGTCGGCCGCCGCGTTGCGCGCCGGGGTTCCCGCGGTCACCGTGCCCGTCACGGCCGACCAGCCGTTCTGGGCCGGACGGCTCGCCGCCCTCGGCGCCGCCGCCGACCCGTTGCCTTTCGCGTCCTTGACCGCCGAACGACTCGCCGGCTCACTCGACCGGGTCGTGCGGCAGCAGACGTACGCACGAGCCGCAGCGGGAGCCGCCCAGCACATGGCGACCGAGGACGGCGCGGGCCGGGTCCTCAAGGCCGTCGCGCAGTTGACCGGCGGCTGACGGCCGGCCAGGGTCCGGCGGCGAGAACCGCCCCTGCCCGGCCCTCGCGGGGTGCGCAAGGGCGGAGACCGAAGTGGAGGGCATCTGGGGCAAAGGGCGTGAGCATGCGTGCGGTTGCCCACTAAAGTCACCTCATCACTGCTGGTTAGGGGGCCAGGGTCCGTGCGCGTACGCCGGGTCGCTGGTGGGGAGGGCCTGTAGAGCATGAGCCGTCGCTCCGATGGGTTGGTCGGTGTCTGGGCTGAAGCCCAGCGCCAACAGCAACGTCAACGTGAGGCGCAAGCCAGACACCAACGGGACCAGGAGAGGCAACAACGCGCCTACCAGCGAGATCTCGCGCGCAGCGTCCGGGAACAGAAGGCGGCCTACCGGGAGCAGCGGGAGGCGGAGGCCCGGCGGCGCACGGCGGAACTCGACGCACGGGTCGAGTCGCTGCGAGGCCTGCTGGCGGCGGGATGCCGCGCCCCGGCGTTCAGGGCCACGGCCCTCACGCGGGAGGAACGGGTCGAGGCCTTCTCCCCGGGACAGCTCGCGCACCCCGTCCCGATGCCGGACCCGAACGAGTACCGGTACCAGCCGCAAGGCGGCGGCTGGACGGCCGCCCGGCGTGCTCAGGCACAGGCGGAGGCCCGGTCCAGGTTCGAGCACGACTGGCAGGCCGCGCAGGCCGCCGAGGCGCAGCGCCGGCACCAGCTGGCCACCTACCAGCTCCAGTACCAGCAGTGGGCGGACGCCCAGTTGGCCGGGATCCGCCGGCACAACGCCGGCACCGCCGAGATGACGAGGGGGCTGCGCGACGGAGATGCCGAGGCGGCGGTGGAGTACTTCTCGGCCGCCCTCTACGCCTCGACCGGCTGGCCGGAGGACCTGCCCCGTCAGGTGTCCGCCGCATACGACTCCGGGGCACGGCAGTTGGTCCTGAACTGGGAGCTGCCCACGTACGACGTCGTCCCGGAGGCGAAGTCGGTGCGCTACCTGATCAACGCCGATCAGGAGAAGGAGTCGCCCCGGCCGGTCACGCAGCGCCGCGCCCTGTACCGGGACGTGCTCGCCCAGTGCCTCCTGCTGGTCCTGCGCGATCTTTTCGCGGCCGACGAGTTCGGCGCGCTGGAGTCGGTCGCGTTGAACGGGTTCGTGGACGATCACGACCCGGCGACCGGCAGGCGTGCGCCCATGTTCCTCGGCACGGTGATGGCTTCCCGCGCGACGTTCGCCGCCCTGCACCTGGAACAGGTCAACGCGGTCAACTGCCTGGTGGACGGCCTCCGGGGACAGTTGTCGTCCCGTCCCGACCAGTACGCCCCCGTGCGGCCCGGCCGGCGTCCCGAAGAGGTCGGCAACAGCGTCGTCACCCACGGAGGTGACGAGGAGCCGGATCTGTACGAGATGGATCCCCTCGCCTTCGAAGCGCTGGTCGCCGACCTGTTCCGGGCCATGGGCATGCAGGCGGTGACCACGCAGCGCTCGAACGACGGCGGCGTGGACGTCGACGCGCTCGACCCGGCCCCCATTCGCGGCGGCAAGATCGTCGTCCAGGTCAAGCGCTACCGCAACACCGTGCCCCCGACAGCGGTCCGCGACCTGTACGGCACCGTTCAGGACGCCGGCGCCAACAAGGGTGTGCTGGTGACGACGTCCGGGTTCGGTCCGGGTTCGCACACGTTCGCCCACGGCAAACCACTGGAACTGGTGGCAGGCCCCGAGCTGGTGGACCTGCTGCACCGCCACGGGCTGCGCGGGCGGCTCGGCAGCGGAGAACGCCCCGTTCCCGCCCAGCGGACGGCGCCGGACGCCGCGAGCGGTGCGGACGACCACAACATGCTGGGCATGTACTGGTCGGGCGACGTCGCCCTGGACGTGTGCGCGCTCGTCTGCCACGGCAACCGGGTCCTGGACGACGACCACTTCGTCTTCTTCAACAACCCCCGCACACCGGACGGCACGGTCCGCGCGCTCGTCCCCGTCGCGCCGGACAGAGCCGCCCTCCATGTCTCCTTCGACTCCCTGCCGGCGCGGGCCGACCGGCTCGTCGTCATCGCCGCGGTGGATCCCGTCGCCGACCCCGCGGCCGACCTGTCCGGGTTCGCCGACGCCGGCATCCGCCTGCTGGACTCCGAGGGAAGCCCACTCGACCAGTTGGACGTCTCGGACGGCCGCAGCGGCGAGACCGCCCTCGTCCTGGGCTCCTTCCGCCGCCGGGCGAACGGCGACTGGGAGTTCGTCACCGGAGGCAAGGGATACCGAGGCGGCTTGGAGGAACTGGTCCAGGAGTACGGCATCGAGGTGCATTAGCGCCTGGCAGCGGGCACGGGCAACGCACCGCTTCCGCCTGCCGGCCGGCGGCGGCGCGCGCGGCTTCACCGAACGCGGCCGGCGGATCACGGTGTACCGGCGCGACGACGGCCGGGCCCGGTGCGCGTGACGCTACGGGCCGCCGCGGACGCGCGCGGGCGTCAGCCGTGGCGCCGGTCGTCGACCTCGACGGTCAGGTCCTGCCACGACGCGGCCCACCGCACCAGCTCGGCCGCCGCCGGGCGGGCCCCCGCACGCAGGGGTCCGGCGGGACGGAAGCGGACCAGCGTCCCCGTCGTGCCGTCGTCGTCGACCGGATCCAGACCGGTCACGGGAACGCCGTGCTCGTAGCGCTGGGTCCAGGAGCCGTTGCGGCGGCGGTTGGTGTGGACGAGGTGCTCGCTGAGGGCCGCGACGACGGACATGCCCCGCCGCGGGTGCCCGTCGGGAAGCGTCGGGGCTTCGGGGAGGTCGAAGAACCTCAGGTCCTTCGTGGCCATGACCGGCTTCTTCACGACCTCGCCCCGCTCGTCGCGGCGGGTGTCGGTGCCCCGCCCGTCGTCCGCCACGGACACCGAACCGTCGGGGTGCAGCGTGACGAGGGCGTGCCCTCCGCCGTTGCTCTCCGCCTCGTCGGCGGCGTACGCGAGGACTTCGAGGATCAGGTGCGCGGCGCCCCCGGGGGCGTACGCGGCGGGGTCGCGCCGGATGCCTTCGAGATGACCGAGATCGACGACGCCCGCCCAGTCGTGCGTCGTGTTGCGCCATGCTGCCCTCGATGTGTCCATCGAGGCAGTATCCCCCCACCCGGCGGACGGCCCCTCAGCGGCAGGAGGCCCTCAGCTGCGCCGCCGCGTGATGCGCGCCCACCAGCTGCGTACTGCCCCAGTCCCGGCCCCGGTCGACCAGTCGGACCGCGAAGGTGTCGCCCTTGACCGGGTAGCTGTCCACGTCGACCGCGCTGCCCCGGTGCACGGTCTGGCGTACGGCGAAGCCCGTGTAGGCCGAGTCCGCGTCCGCGGGGTCGGAGAGCACCCGGTAGACCGTGGGGTTCCCGGCGACGTCGCGGTCGCGGTCCGAGCGCGGGACGAAGACGGTCAGCGCGCACTCCCGGTAGCCGGGTCCCAGGTGCCAGGACCAGGTGGCGGTGTTGCCGCGGTCCTCGTCCGGGCTGCCGGACATCGGGACGGCGCTGAACCGGCCGTCGCACGTGCCGCCGTGGAAACCGCCCGAGGCCACCGTGTACCAGCCCGCGTCACCGTTCTCGAAGCGTCCGCCCTCGCGGTACTCCCCCGTCGAGCAGCCGGGGCCCGCCCACGCGGTGTAGCGGTAACCGGGCTGCCCCGAGGGGGCGGGGGGTGTGGGCGTCGCACCCTCGGACCCCGACGGTGTGGCGGCCGGCGAGGACGCGGCCCCGGGGGCGTCCGGTCCGGCGGTCGGGGGGCTGATCCGGGTGGGGGCGCCGCCCACCCGCTCGCCGGCCCCGCCGCCCGCGCGGCCGACCGCCCCGGTACGGGTCTCGCCGCCCGCCGACGCGATGAGCGACACCGCCGTGACCAGGGAGCCCGTCAGCACCACCACCCCGGCCGCCAGCCAGGCCTTACGGCTCCCCGGCAGGGTGGAGATCCGGCCCGTGAGCGTCTCCCGGGCGATCCACGCCCCGTCACCGCTGCCGGCCCGCTGCACGGACGCGCAGTCGGGACAGCTCATACCGGGCAGCGCACCACGTCGTTCGCCGCCGCACTGTTGGCACCTCATGGCAGCACACCCTGCCAGGGCCGCACCCCCGCAGGGAGAGATCGCACGGAATTGCTCCCCGGGGCCCCGCACCGCCGGGGATCAGGCGACAGTCCTCAGCGGAGTTCGTCCGGGCACGGCGTCCCGGGCGACAGCTGGTAGGGCGCGCCCAGCCGGTACACGCCGGGGCGCGGGGCCAGCAGTTCCGTCCACTCGTCGCCGTGCTCGTCCTCGTCCAGCTTGATCAGACAGCCGTTGGTGTTGACGAAGGACCTCGGGGTGTCCTCGTCCACGCGCTGCTTGGACGCCTCGGTCTCCTGCGGCCGCTCCACGCCCTTGCCCTCCTCGTCCACGACGGCGAGCCAGCGCGAGTACGGGATACGGATCAGCACCCGGCCCGCCTCCTTCACGTGGATGGTCAGCTCCCCGGCACCGGCCTCGTCCACCGTCGCCGGCGGATCGGCCATCGGCACGGGGCTGTCGACCGCGAAGAGCCGCCAGTTGGCGTCCGACCAGATCGCCTTGAGGTAGGGCTGCCCCTTGGCGACCAGCTCCGCCTCCTGGACGGCGCCGCTGGAGTCCGGGTCGCCCGTCGGCAGCACCACGTAGTGGACGGCCCAGCGGTCGAGCCACTCCCGGTAGTTGACGGGGTTCAGGGTGTCGTCGTAGAAGAGCGGGTTGCGCTCCATGTCGGCCTGCCGGTTCCAGCCGCGGGCCAGATTGACGTACGGCAGCATCGCGGCCGCCTCCCGGTGGCTGCTCGGCGGAACCACCTCGACCCGGCCCCGGTCGGCCCCCACCTTCTGGAGCTGGTCGACCAGCGGAGCCAGTTCCCGCGCCCAGGACGCGGTGGGCGCGGTCCGGACGATGTCGTCGATGCCCTTGAACCCGATCCAGAAGTTCAGGCCGGCGAACGCGATGACCAGCGCGTACCACTTACGGGAGCGCGGCACCGTGTACGGCAGCGCGGCGAGCAGCACCACACCGGCGAACAGCATCGCCATCCGCGAGACGTTCGAGCCGATCTGCGAGTCGATCACATACGTCAGCAGCGTGCCCGTGCCGTACACGGCGGCCGCGGTGCGCACCGTCTTCCAGTCGCCGGGGACCAGGAAGAAGACGAGCCAGGCGAAGACGAACGGCAGCGAGAGCGTCGCGATCGACATCGGCTGCGTGCCGGAGAAGGGGAACAGCCACGCGGACAACGCCACCACCGCGACGGGCGCCAGCCCCAGGGCGTACGCGCCGGGGCGCCGTTTGTTCAGGAACAGCGCGGCCGCGACCACCCCGAGGAAGAGCCCGGCCACGGGGCTGCCCGCCGTCGCGAGCGCCGCGAGGGGTGCGGCGACGGCCGCCTTCGCCCAGCGCTTGTACCGCCAGCGGTGGGGCCAGCAGAACACCGCCGCCGCCGCGCCGACGGCGAACATCATGCCGAGCCCGAACGTCACCCGGCCCGACAGCGCGTTGCACAGATACGCGAAGACACCCGCGAGCGAGCAGGCCAGCGGATTGCGGACCGCCTTCACCCGGTACAGGATCAGCGAGGTCAGCCCCGCCGAGACCGTCCCGGCGATCATCATCGTCGTACGGACACCGAGCAGCGACATCAGATACGGCGAGACGACGCTGTACGAGACGGGGTGCATGCCCCCGTACCAGGCCAGGTTGTACGCGGTCCCGGGGTGCCGGCCGACGAACTCGGCCCAGGCGTCCTGGGCGGCGATGTCGCCGCCGCTGTTGGCGAAGAAGAGGAACCACAGCATGTGGACGGCCGCCGCGACCGCGGTCGTCAGCAGCACCGGGTGTTCCAGGCAGCGCTGCTTGAGGCCGCCGAACCCCTCGGCGAACCGGGGCGTCCCGTCCGGACCGCCCGCTCCGTCCGCCCCGCCCGCGGAGCTCGCGGAAGCGGTGCTGCTCGCCCGTGTCGGCTCGGCCGTGGTCACTGCGACTCTCCCCGTCCCTTCCCGGACGCGTTGGAACCGCCGGCTTGCCTGCTCGGGTGTCATGGGCGGAAAGACGCGTCCCAGGGTCCACGCGTTGCCCCCGGGACGCTAACACGCACACTCCCGCCGCCGCCCCGGAAGGGCCCGTGAAGTACCTCGCACCCCCGGTGAGCACCGTCCCCCCGCGGCCGCCGGGCGGCGCGGGCGCGCCGGACGCGGCAGCCACGGCCGTCGGAGCCCGGCGCCGGAGGGGTCCCCGCGGGAGGCCGGTCCCGCGGGGCGCCCCCGGCGCCGGTGTGAGGGTCAGCCGATCCGGGTCAGCTTCTGGCCGAAGCCCGGGTCCCGCAGATCCTGCTGGAGGGCGACCGGGGCGCTGACCTTGCCGGGGCCCGTCCCCACGGTCACCACGCCGACCTTCGTGCCCGCCGTCATGCTGCGCGAGATCTCCTCGCCGTTGCCCTGCACGGACAGCTCGACCTTGAGACCCGGCCAGCCCTTCGCCTTGAGGTCGGCGGTCGCGACCAGCGGGGTGTGGCCGCCGAAGCCGTCGTCGACGTATCCGACGACGTCGCCCTTCTTGACGACGGTGGCGGACGTCACGGCCTTCTGCGCCTCCTCGATCAGCTTGAGGCTGTTGTCCAGCGACATCGCCAGACTGTCGTACGGCTGACCGGTGCCCGCCTGCTGTCCCATGACCGCGCCGTAGATCCAGAGCTTCTTGCCGTCCACGACCGTGTTGGCGGACCAGACCAGGTTGCCGCCGGCCGGCGTGGAGGAGCCGGTCTTGATGCCGCTCACGCCCGGCTTCAGCAGGATCGTGTTGTTGTTGTAGATCGTCCCGTCGACGCCCGGGATGTCGATCTGGGGGGTGTCGACGATCTCCCGGAAGATCTCGTTCTGCATCACGGCCTTGGCCAGTTTGAGCTGGTCGGCGGCGGTGGAGACCGTCGTCTTCTTCAGCCCGCTCGGGTCCGTGTACGTGGTGCCCGACATGCCGAGGTCCTTGGCGGCCGCGTTCATCTTCCCGATGAACTCGGTCTCGGACGAGTCCCAGCGGGCGAAGAGGCGCGCGGCGTTGTTCCCGGACGGGATCATCAGGAGCTGCAGCATCTGCTTCTCGGTGAACTGCTGGCCCTTGCTGATCGGCGCGGTGGACTCGTCCTCGGCCTTGGACTCGTCCTCCGCCTGCTGGTCGACGGTGATCTTCTCGCCCTGCTCCTTGCCGGTGATCGGGTGTTCCTTGAGGATCACGTACGCCGTCATGATCTTGGCGACGCTGGCGATGGGCGCCGGCTTCTGCGCCCCCGCCGAACCGAAGGAGCCGACACCGTCCACGGTGATCGCCGACTGGCCCTGCTCCGGCCAGGAGAGGTTCAGGTCGCCGCCCTTGAAGGTGTACGCCGGCTCCGCCGTCATCGTGAGTGCGGGCGTCGGCAGCGGGCGCACCATCTGCACGATCGCAAACGCGATGAGCAGCAGGATGACCAGCGGTGTCCAGATCTTGACCCGGCGCACGGCCGTGCGGACCGGGGTCTCCGGCGGCGGCGGGGTGTTCGTCAGCTCCGCCAGCAGGTCGAGCGGCGGCCGGGGCGGCATCGGCTGCTGCCGGGTCCGCTCGGCACCGCTGAGCGAGGCGGCGGACGGCTGCTGACCGGCGCCGGGCGGCACCGGCACGGGAGCGGGGGTCTCCGGCGTGCGGGGTGCGGGGGCCGGCCGCACGTCGTCCGCGCGCAGCGGTACGAACTTGCTGGTCCGCTCGGCAGGGGACTCCGGCCGGGACTCGGTCTCCGGCTTGGGCTTGGGCTTGGATTCCGCCGGTGGCGGGGTGATCTTCAGCGCCGTCGTCGGCTGGTCGACGCGCGGCAGCCTGGGCGCCTTGAAGACGGCCGTCGCCTGATCGATGCCGCCCGCGTCACCGGCGAGCACCGCCTTCTCGCCGGACTCCTCGCGGGTCCGGGGAACGCGCGCCCCGGCAGCGCTGTCCGGCGCGGCGCCTCCGGAGGTCTCGTCGGCGGAGGTCTCCTCGGCGGAGTCCGCGTCGGTGGAGTCCGCGTCGGTGGAGGTCTCTTCGGCAGCCGAGTCGGCGGCCGGGTCGCCGACGGTGGTGTCCTCGTCGGCGGGGGCGTCCTTCGACGCGGCGGCTTCGGCCGGCGTCTCGTCCACGGCTGCCTTGTTGTCGGCCGCCTCGTCTCCGGCCGGTACGTCACCCTCCCCGGACTCCGCGGCAGCGGCGTCAGGAGCGGGCGCGTCAGCGTCGGGACCGGGCGCGGCGCTCTCCCCGTCGCCGTCCCCGTCCGTGGACACCCATGCGGCGACGGCGTCACGCAGCCGCGCATCGTCCTCCTCGGGCTCGGCGCCCTCCGTCGGCTCCACGCCCTCTGCGGGCTCCTCGGACGCCTTCGCAGGGCCCGTACCGGCCTCGGGGGCCGTGGCCGGGCTCTCAGCGCCTTCCGAGGCCTCAGCGGCCCCTTCGACGTCTCCAGCGGCCTCGGGCTCCGCAGGAGTCACCTCATCCGCTTCCGCGGCGTCGTCGGCGGCGTCGCCCTCGCCGTCCGCGTCCCGTTCGGCACGCGCGCCGGCGTCGGCACCCTCAGCCGCGTCATCGACGTCAGCAGCCTCGGGCTCGGCCCCGGACTCCGCTCCGGCGTCAGCGGTGGCGCCGGCAGCGGCGCCCGCCGGTGCCTCGCCGTCCGCCTCGTCCACAGCCCGGTCGTCGGCGTCCGGCGCCTCCGGCCCGGGCCGGGGCGTACGGAAAACCGCCGTCGCCGTGTCCGCACCGCTTCCGGCATCCGCCGGAGAGGCGGGTTCACGGAACACGGCAAGGCGCGGATCGGCCTCGCTCCGAGTCGTTCCCGACGACTTCTGCTGCTCCGACTTGTCGGGGGACTCGCCCGCCACCGATGCCTCCTCCATGCGGCGCGGGGACATCCCCGCGCTGTCCGAACCATCTACCAGTGTCCCGTGTGAACCCTTGGCCGGGCTGCTAGACGAGAACGACATACCTACTGGTTCCCATCCAAAGCACCCAGGCGCTCTCGACAGACAGATGTGAGAGGGGTCACCCTGTCACTCATCCACGCGGGGAGGCATGGATGGGCAGGAGCCGCAGAACAATTCCGGAGGAGCTTCTGCTGCTCGCTCTGGACCCGACCACGGGTACCACAGCGCAGCCGCAGTCGCTCGACCTCGGCCTCGCCGGAGCCCAGCTAGTAGAGCTGGCTCTGGCAGGACGGATAGCCCCTGATGGGGATCGTATCGCCGTGGTGATGCCACGGCCGACAGGAGATCCGACTCTGGACTCCGCACTGGAACTGCTGCGCAGACGCGGCAGCCCGGTCCGGGCCGTCCACTGGATCGGCGGACCCCGGCTGGGGCTCCGCCAGATTTACCTCGCTCATCTGGAGCGGTGCGGCATGGTGCATGCCGTGGCGGGCCAGATGTGCGGAGTGCTGCCGACGACTCGCTACCAGGCGACGGACACGGCGATCAGCCGGGACATCAGGGCCCGGCTGGACAGTGCGATCCGCACCGGCGTACCGCCGGACCCGCGGACCGCGGCGCTCGCCGCACTGGCCCACGCGGTCGGACTCGGCAAGCACCTGTACCCCGGGAACGAGGGGCGCTCCTCGCGCTCCCGGCTCCGGGACCTGATCAGACACGACCCGATGGGCGGCCTCGTGGCGCACGCCGTGATGGACGTCCAGAACGGGGCGGTCGCACAACCGCGCCGCAACCAGGCGGCCGGCGTTCCGTTGCAACAGCAAGTGCAGTCGCAGTCACGCCGCGACAGCATGGCGCACACCGCGGCCCACTAGGACCAGGGCCGCACAGGCGTCGACGCAGCATCCGCACCACCCAGCACCACGTGCACCGCAAGGCACCACCGCACCAACCGAATACCGCCGCGCCGTCGTCCCCAAGACCCGGTTCGGGAGCCGCACCAAGCGCGGGGCAGCCGGTACCACCGGCTGCCCCGCGCCGCTGCGTGTGGCCGTTTCCCAGCGCGGCCGGGGGCCCGGGTGGCAATCTGCTGAGCAGTAGATACGCACAGCTACATAGCCGGAGGTGCCGTTTCCGTGCCGTCCAACGTCAATCCCACCGTCAGGCGACGCCGGTTGGGTCAGGAATTGCGCCGACTGCGCGAGCTCAAGGGCATGACGGCCGAGGAGGTCGCGGAGCGGCTGCTGGTCTCGCAGTCCAAGATCAGCCGCCTGGAGAACGGCCGCCGCTCCATCAGCCAGCGCGACGTACGCGATCTCTGCGGGGTCTACGAGGTCGAGGACCACCGGATCGTCGACTCGCTCATGCAGATGGCCAAGGACTCCCGCCAGCAGGGCTGGTGGCACGCCTTCGGCGACATCCCGTACAGCGTCTACATCGGCCTGGAGACCGACGCCGAGTCGCTGCGGGTGTACGAACCCCAGGTGATCCCCGGCCTGTTGCAGACCCGGCAGTACGCCGAGGCGCTGATCAACGGCGCGCTGCCGGAGGCTCCGCAGTCGGACATCGACAAGCGTGTCAGCGTCCGTTCGCGCCGCCAGGACCGGATCACCGCCACCGAACACCCCCTGCGGCTGTGGGCGGTCATCGACGAGTCCGCGCTGCGCCGGCTGGTGGGCGGCAAGCAGGTGATGATCGAGCAGCTGGAGCGTCTGGTGGAGCTGTCGCACCTGCCGCACGTGACCGTCCAGGTGCTGCCCTTCGACATGGGAGCACACCCGGGCATCAGCGGCCAGTACGCCATTCTGGAATTCCCGGACGCCGCGGATTCCAGTGTGGTCTATATCGAGGGCGTCACCAGCGACCTCTACCTGGAGAAGGCGAACGACGTGCAGAGGTACAGCGTCATGTACGAACACCTGCGGGCGCAGGCGCTGAACGTGGAGCACAGCCGGCATTTCATCGACGGGATCGCGAAGGAGTACACGCGCCTGAAGACGGCGTGAACTCCCGCTGCACGGGGCCGTAAACCAGCCAGCCCGCCCCGTCCGTTATGCACGGAATAAAGTGATGTCACGAGTGGGGCGACGGCACGGTACACCGTCGCCACCTCGTAAGGGAAGACCTGCCTGGTTCATACCATCCGGTCGAGTGAACGGCCCCTTCATCGGGCGCGCTTGGCGAGTAGCGTCGATCACGCCAACGGGAAATCCGCTGGCGCTCACCAACTCTCTGAACCGGAGTGAACATGGCCATTCGTCAGGGTGCTACGGAAAACTGGACGAAGTCGTCGTATTCCGGGGGCAACGGCGCCTGCGTCGAAGTCAGGTCCCCTCTTGTGCAGGCGATTGCCGTACGTGACTCGAAGGCCCCCGAGGGCCCTTCGCTCACCTTCGTCCCCGGCACCTGGAACGCGTTCGTGCGCGATGTCGCCAAGGGCTCCGTCGACGCCTGACCGGTGTTTCCCTTAGGCCGCGTCGCCGCACCGATTCAGGTGCTGCCGGTAGCCCTCTCGTCCGGTTCGCCGTCCTGGCCGAGAGGGCTCCCCGCGCGTTTTTGGGACCCGGTACCACCGCACGGCGCCCCGCGTCGTCCGGTTCAGCGCAGCTGATCCACGTACCGGTCCGTACCCGGCACGGTCGGGACGAACGGCGCCACCAGCTCCACCCGCCCCAGTCCCGACTCCGAGACCGCCGCGTCGAGCCCGGCGAAACGCTCCGCCCAGCACGCTCGCGGATCCTCCTGGAGGAACCAGAGCAGGGTCAGCCGGGTGTCGACGCCCTCGACCTGCTTCACATAGGTCATCCGGTCCCCCGGCAACGGCGTGGGCCGGAAGACGGTCACCATCGCGGCGGGCGACCCGCTCAGCCGCCCCGGCAGATGCCGGGCACGCAGCCACTCCAGCAACTCGGCCCGCTCGGCGGGCCCTTCGGCGTCGATCACCTCCAGGACCAGTCCGCGGTACGGATGGTCGAGGGCGTGGAAGTCCCGGGGCCCCGCGGCCCCGTCCCGGTAGACCGTCGCCTCATGGTCCTGGAACGCCGTGAAGACGTGGGTCCGGTCCTGGTAGACCCGGCCGTCCCGGTTCAGCCGCTTGTTGATGCCGACGGTCCACTTCATGTGGTCGTCGTAGCGTCCGTCCGTCACCCAGTACGTGGACAGGTAGCAGCCGGCGGTGACCGGCTGGGCGATCGCGGACTTGTCCGGGTACCGAAGCTCCTGGAGCTCCCGGGTGGCCACCCAGCGCCGGCCGGCGAACATCCAGGGCATCGCCATCGCACCGGCGTAGTAGTGGTCGTCCTCGTACCAGCGGTTGTACGCGAACTCGTGCCCCGGGTGCGGTTCCACCATGGTGATCAGCGCGTGGCCGGGGTGGACTCCGTACGGCCCCAGCGCGGCCAGCTCCGCGTACGTCCCGCTCCGCGTCCCGCCGTCCCGTGCCCGCTCGCCCCGCGTTCGGCCCTCGCGCGCTTCCTCGCCCCGCGTCCCGCCGTCCCGCGCTTCCTCGCCCCGCGTTCCCTCGCTCATGCCGTTCCCCT
The DNA here is from genome assembly GCF_040630435.1 of Streptomyces sp. NPDC005803. Taxonomy (NCBI): domain Bacteria; kingdom Bacillati; phylum Actinomycetota; class Actinomycetes; order Kitasatosporales; family Streptomycetaceae; genus Streptomyces; species Streptomyces sp. NPDC005803. The sequence goes on from NZ_JBEXXO010000003.1 coordinate 225,810, forward strand.
TCCGTACTCCGCCGGAGGGACCTACTCTGACGCCCCGTCAGACGAACTGCCAGAGCCGGGAGGCGCCGATGTTGCTCGCCGGAAAGACCGTCATCGTGTCCGGGGTGGGCGCCGGGCTCGGGCACCGGATCGCGGCCACGGTCGTGCGCGACGGCGGTGACGCGGTGCTCGGGGCGCGCACCGCGGCCAATCTCGCGAAGTCGGCCGCCGAGATCGACCCGGAGGGGCGGCACACCGCGCACCTGGCCACCGACATCACCGACGAGGCCCAGTGCGAGGCGCTCGCGGCGCTGGCCGTCGAACGGTTCGGGCGGATCGACGCGGTGGTCCATGTCGCCGCCTGGGACAGCTACTTCGGCGGCGTCGAGGATGCCGACCTGGACACCTGGAAGGCGGTCGTCGACGTCAATCTGCTCGGCACCCTGCGGATGACGCGCGCCTGCCTGCCCGCCCTCAAGGAGCGGGGCGGCTCGGTCGTCGTCATCGGCACGCAGTCCGCGGTGGCGGCGCCGTCCCAGGTGCGGCAGGCGGCGTACGCGGCCTCCAAGGGTGCGCTCACCTCGGCGATGTACTCCATGGCGTGGGAGTTCGGACCGCACCGGATCCGGGTGAACACCGTGCTGCCGGGCTGGATGTGGGGGCCGCCGGTGCAGGCCTACGTGCGGTTCACCGCCCACACCGAGCAGGTGCCCGAGGCCGAGGTGCTGGGGAGGCTGACGGAGCGCATGGCGCTTCCGGAGCTGGCCACGGACGGCGATGTGGCGGAGGCGGCCGTCTTCCTGGCCTCCGACCGGGCTCGGGCGATCACCGGGCAGTCCCTGCTGGTCAACGCCGGGGAGCTGATGCGCTGACGCCCGGGCGCGCTCCGCGGGGAGTTCGGCAAGGTCGGTCCTCCTCCTTCTCGGCCGCACGGGACCCGCATCCCGTGCGGTCTTTCTTGTGCTCTTCGGCGCTCCTGGACGTTCTCTGATCTCTCTGCACAGCCTGACGAAGTGCCCGCTCATCGTGTGGCCGCCGTCACGCTCACGACAACGCCTTCGTGGGTCAAGAACAGGTAAAAACGTTCGACTAACTGATCCGTGTTCACATCCCTGACCGCCGAAAACCTTGACCGAGGTACCGAACAGGCGGTTCAATCCCCGATGTCCCCGCTCCCGCACGGGGGCCCCGCTGAGCGGCCGTACTGACGAAGTGCGTACCCGTTCACAAGGCGGACCCCAGGAGGGGGCACATGAACAGTCTCGACTGGGTCGTGCTCATCGGCTACTTCGGCGTGATGATCGCGATCGGGCTCTGGTCCCACAAGCGTGTGGACAACGTCAGCGACTTCTTCACGGCCGGCGGCAAGATGCCGTGGTGGCTGTCCGGCATCTCGCACCACATGTCCGGCTACAGCGCCGTGATGTTCACCGGCTACGCCGGCATCGCGTACCAGTACGGCGTCACGTCCTTCGTGACGTGGTCGCTCCCCATCGCCATCGGCATCGGGATCGGCGCCAAGCTCTTCGCGCCCCGGCTCAACCGGCTGCGCTCCCGGCTGCACGTCGCCTCGCCCCTCGAATACCTGAAGAACCGCTACAACATCCAGACCCAGCAGGCGCTCGCCTGGTCCGGTCTGCTGCTGAAGATCGTGGACGTGGGCGCCAAGTGGGCGGCCATCGCCACCCTGCTCTCCGTCTTCACGGGCATCACCCTGACCCAGGGCATCTTCATCACCGGCATCATCACCGCCGTCTACTGCACGGTCGGCGGTCTGTGGGCCGACGCGCTCACCGAGCTGGGGCAGTTCGTCATCCAGCTGTTCGCCGGCATCGCGATGCTCGTCACCGCGATGAGCAAGCTCGACGGCTTCAGCACCCTGTGGACCGTCTGGGACAAGCTGCCCGAGGGCCACACGGACCCGACGGCCGGTCCGTACACCGTGACCTTCCTGCTGGCGTACCTCTTCATCAAGACCTTCGAGTACAACGGCGGCATGTGGAACCAGGCCCAGCGCTACATGGCCACGGACTCCGCCGCCTCCGCGACCCGCTCGGCGCGGCTCTCCGCCATCCTGTGGCTGGTCTGGCCGACGGTCCTCTTCTTCCCGATGTGGTGCGCCCCGCTGCTCGTCCACGCGCAGAAGCCGGACGCCTCCGACAGCTACGCGCTGATGACCGAGCAGCTGCTTCCGCACGGTCTGCTGGGCCTGGTCGTCGTCGGCTTTTTCTCGCACACGATGGCCATGTGCTCCTCGGACGCCAACGCCATCTCGGCGGTCTTCACCCGCGACATCGCCCCGGTCTTCTCCAAGGCGGCCCGCAACTGGAGCAACCGGGCCGGCCTGCTGGCCGCGCGCCTCTCCACGCTCGGCTTCCTGGGCCTGTCCATGGCGCTGGCGACCCAGATCAACTCGCCGACGTTCAAGGACATCATCTCGGTCGTCATCAAGTGGGTCGCCGGCCTGATGGGTCCGATCGCGATCCCGTTCATGCTGGGTCTGCTGCGCAGGTTCCGTAAGTCGGGACCGACGGCGGCGCTCACCAGCTGGGCGGCGGGCCTGCTGGCGTTCTACTTCACCAACTACAACTTCGACGGTTCGGTGAAGACGGGCGTCGCCCTGCAGTACCAGGTGGCGCTGCCGCTGGCGATCTCGCTGGTGCTCTACATCGTCATCGGCTTCGTCAAGCCGGAGGACACCCCGGAGCGCGACGCGATCATCGAGCAGATCAACTCGGACGGCGGGGACTCCGCGACCGGTGCGGCCCTGCCGGTCCAGCGCGGTCCCGAGGACGTGGCGGTCGCGGAGGGCGTGAAGGACTGACGCCTGCGGCTGTACGGAAGTGAGGGGCGGGGTCATGGATGCGGCGGCTTCCGTGACCCCGCCCCCGCCCGCTTCCAGACGTCAGCCGCGCGGATAACGGGCCAGCCAGCCCGGGGCGGCGGCTGCCGGACCGTGCAGGGCGGGCCCCTGCGTCATCTCCATGGCGAAGTCGTCGGCGAGTTCGAGGAGGGTGGCGCGCCCCTCCAGTTCGGCGAGCCAGGCCGGCGGCAGCGCGGTCTCGCCGTGCAGCGCGCCGAGCAGCGCCCCGCACAGGGCCCCGGTGGCCGCGGACGGCCCCCCGTGGTTCACGGCCAGCCGCAGCCCGTGCCGGACGTCCTCGCCGACGAGGGCGCAGTACACGGCCACGGCGAGCACCTCCTCGGCGGCGTCCGTGGCGCCCAGCGATTCGATGAGGGCGGGGCCCGGAATGCCCTGGCGCACGGTCCCGAGGGCCTGCTGGAGCGCCTCGGTGACGGGTTCGTGGCCCGGCCGCCCGGCAAGCAGCCCCAGGGCGTGCTGCACGGAACCGTCCAGCGTCTCGCCGCGCGCCAGCCCGTGCACGATCACGGCGAGGGCGCCCGCGGAGAGCAGGGCGGTGGGGTGGCCGTGGGTCTGGGCGGCGCACTCGACGGCCAGCTGGAGCACGAGCTGCGGCTCCCAGCCGACGAGCAGTCCGAACGGCGCGGAGCGGGTGAGCGCGGCCGAGTCGCGCGCGGTGGGGTTCTTGGGCCGGTCGAGGGTGCCCATGACGGTGTCACCGAAGCCGCCCAGGCACTCCCGGGTGGGCGCGCGGCGGCTGTAGAGCCACTCCTGCCCGGCGAGCCAGCCGTTGTCCTTGCGCCGCTCGTCGGGCCCCCAGTCGTACTGGGTGGCGGCCCACCGCAGATGGGCCTGGTGCACATCGGTGGGCGGGTGCCAGGCGCCGGTGTCGCGGCGCACCTGGGCGCGGATGAGCCCGTCGACCGTGAACAGGGTGAGCTGGGTGACGGCGGTGACGCAGCCGCGTCCGCCGTGTGCGGGGACGAACCCGGTGACGGCGTCGGCGCCGTGGGCCTCGCGGATCTCCTCCAGCGTGAGCCCGCTGACCCCCGCGCCGAGCGCGTCGCCGATGGCGCCGCCGAGCAGTGCGCCGCGTACCCGGCTGCGGAAGTCCTGCTGCTCGGCACGGCCCCAGACGGCTGTGGTCCCTGCGCTCACCCCGTGCCCCTCCCCGTCTCCGGCCGGTGCGCTCCCGTGTGCGACTGCGCGGTGACTGCGCAGCACTGTAATCGAACGGAGAGGGGGCCGACGGGGGCGGAACGGTATGTACGAAGTTGCTGGTTCGGTTCAGTTTTGCGCGGCAATCTCCGGGGATTGCCGCTGCGTCCGGCCGCCCCTGCCGTGCGCGATCCGCAGGACGTCCGAGAGCTTCTCGACGGCCCGCTCCCGACGGGCGCCGGCGCCAAATTCCGTTGTGCCGTCCGGGCACCGCGCGCGATGATCGCACGATGGCATCCTCCCGTCCCGACGGTCGCGCCGGAATCGACGCCGCACTCGTGAAGCGCCTGATCGCCGCTCAGTTCCCGCAGTGGAGCGCTCTTTCCGTCACCCCGGTCGAGGTCGACGGCTGGGACAACCGCACCTACCGCCTCGGCGACGCGATGACGGTACGCCTCCCGACGGCCGCCGGTTACGTCCCCGCGGTGGAGAAGGAGCACCACTGGCTGCCGCGCCTCGCTCCGGGGCTGCCGGTCGCCGTGCCCCCGGTGCTCGCCCTGGGCGCGCCGGGCGAGGGCTATCCGTATCCGTGGTCGGTCCGGCGCTGGCTGCGGGGCGAGACCGCGGCTCGGGGCCGCATCGGCGATCTCCCGCGGTTCGCGGTCCAGGTGGCCGGCTTCGTCCTCGCCCTCCAGGGCTGCGACGCGACGGGCGGTCCGCTCGCCGGCGAGCACAGCTGGTACCGGGGCGCGTCTCCCGCCCACTACGACGAGGAGACCCGGCGCTGTCTGGCCGCGTCGGAGGGCCATGTCGACACGGACCGGGCCCGCGCGGTCTGGGACGCCGCCCTGACCGCCGAGTGGCACGGGGAACCCGTGTGGTTCCACGGCGACATCGCCTCCGGCAACCTGCTGGTCGACGGCGGCGACCTGTCCGCCGTCATCGACTTCGGTACGTCGGGGGTCGGCGACCCGGCCTGCGACCTGGTCATCGCGTGGGGGATGTTCTCCGGTGAAAGCCGGGAGGCGTTCCGGCACGCGGTCGGCCAGGACGACGGCACCTGGGCCCGGGCCCGGGGCTGGGCCCTGTGGAAGGCGCTGCTGAACCTGACGGGGCTCATCGGCGCGGACCGGGTGCGAGCGGGCAACGAACTGCGGGTCATCGAGGCCGTGCTGGCCGACCACGACCGCTTCGGCTGACCTGCCGATCCGCCCGAGGCGGCCGGCCACCCGCAGAGCGTCCGCCCCGCGCCGAGCCGTTCCGTCGCGGGGCGGTGCCGTACGAGCCGCAGCACCGGCTCGTCCGGCCGAGGCACTGTCTATTTCTCGGCGAAGACGTCCTCGGTCGACCTGGCGGTGGGGGCGCGCAGGAGCCAGCGGTTCAGGGTGTCCAGATCACCGCAGGTGGTGATCCGTTCGCGTGCCTCGTCCGAGACATCGACGCCCGCCTGCGCGAGGAAGAGGAGGATGCCCTGCGCAATGCCCTCCGTACGGCCCTCGTCCCGGATTTCCTCTGCCATGAAGGACTTGTAGAAAGAGAGGTCCACGGCCACCAGGTTCCTCCACTGTTGTGCGGCCGGGCGGTTGCCCAGGCCTTGTGCGGTGAGTTCGACAAGGGGATCGGCGATGGTTTCCGGTACGTCCCGCAGAGCGGTGGACAGCGTCTTCCCTCGCTCGAAGTGCCCCCGAGCGCCGGGTTCGTCCTTGCCGGGAGCATATGTCCGCACGCATCGCCCGGGGCCGCCCGAAGAGAGAGCTCACCCATGTGAGTGACGTCCTGGCCGGGGCAGTTGAGGGCCACCGCTTCCGGAGCCCGGAGTCCGCCACGCGGCTCCGGAAGCGGCTCCCGCCCCGCTACTGCGGGACCACCGGCAGCAGATCCGGCAGATGCCCGTCCGAGGCCGCCGCCGCCGTGATCCGCTCCTCGGGGACCTCGCCGTACAGGGTCGTACGCGGCTTCGCCGGCCGGCCGGCCGCCTCGGCCACCGCGACCAGGTCCTGCACCGACTTGTACGAGCCGTAACTCGACCCGGCCATGCGGGAGATGGTCTCCTCCATCAGCGTTCCGCCCAGGTCGTTGGCGCCCGAGCGGAGCATCTCCGCCGCGCCGTCCGTGCCCAGCTTCACCCAGCTCGTCTGGATGTTCGTGATGTGCGGGTGGAGCAGGAGTCGGGCCATCGCGGTGACGGCGCGGTTGTCACGGTCGGTGGGGCCGGGGCGGGCGATGCCGGCCAGGTAGACGGGCGCGTTGGTGTGGATGAAGGGGAGGGTCACGAACTCCGTGAAGCCGCCGGTCTCCTGCTGGAGGCGGGCGAGGGTCCGCAGGTGGCCGAGCCAGTGGCGGGGCTGGTCGACGTGGCCGTACATCATCGTGGAGGACGAGCGCAGGCCCACCTCGTGGGCGGTCCTGATGACCTCGAGCCAGGTCGCCGTGGGCAGCTTGCCCTTGGTGAGGACCCAGCGGACCTCGTCGTCCAGGATCTCCGCCGCCGTGCCGGGGATCGACCCGAGGCCCGCCTCCTTCGCGGCGAGCAGCCAGTCGCGGATCGACAGGCCGGTGCGGGTGGCGCCGTTGACGACCTCCATCGGCGAGAAGGCGTGCACGTGCATGCCGGGCACGCGCTCCTTCACCGCCCGCGCGATGTCGAAGTACGCGGTGCCGGGCAGGTCCGGGTGGATGCCGCCCTGCATGCAGACCTCGACCGCGCCGACGTCCCACGCCTGCGCGGCCCGGTCGGCCACCTGGTCCAGGGAGAGGGTGTACGCGTCGGCGTCGGTGCGCCGCTGGGCGAAGGCGCAGAAGCGGCAGCCGGTGTAGCAGACGTTGGTGAAGTTGATGTTGCGCGTGACGATGTAGGTGACGTCGTCCCCGACCACGTCCCGGCGCAGGGTGTCCGCGATCCGGCAGAGCTCGTCGAGGGCGGGTCCGTCCGCGTGCAGCAGGGCGAGGGCCTGGTCGTCGGTGAGTCGCGTCGGGTCGGCGGCGGCCTGGCTGAGCGCGCCCTTCACGTCGGTGTCGACGCGGGAGGGGACCATGCCGGGAGCGGCGGCCTCGCGGAGCGCCTCCCAGTCGCCGTACACCTCGTCGAAGTCGTCGCGCCGGTCACCGGTGCGGCCCTCGGTGTCGATGGTGCGGTGCAGGTCGGTGCGGCCGGAGGCGCCGAACTCCTCGTCGGGTTCCTGCCAGGGGAGGCCGACGGGGATCGCCCCCTCCTTCGCGAGCCCGGTCTCCGGGTCGGCGAGGGCGCGGACGTGCGGGAGGAGCCTGGGGTCGAGCCAGGGCTCGCCGCGCTGGATGAACTCCGGGTAGATGGTGAGGCGTTCGCGGAGGTCGAAGCCCACCTCGGCGGTCCGCGCGGCGAGCTCGTCGATGTGCGGCCAGGGGCGCTCGGGGTTCACGTGGTCCGGGGTGAGCGGGGAGACGCCGCCCCAGTCGTCGATGCCCGCGCCGACGATCAGCGCGTACTGCGCGTCGACGAGGTTCGGCGGGGCCTGGATGCGGGCGGACGGGCCGAGGATGTGGCGGGCGACGGCGATGGCCGCGGCCAGTTCCTCCAGCTCCGCGTCCGGCATGGCGCGCATCGCCGTGTCGGGCTTGGCGCGGAAGTTCTGGACGATGACTTCCTGGATGCCGTGGTAGGCGCGGGCGGTCCTGCGCAGCTCGAAGAGGGAGTCGGCGCGCTCCTCGTACGACTCGCCGATGCCGATGAGGATGCCGGTGGTGAACGGGACGTTGGACCGGCCCGCGTCCTCCAGGACCCGCAGCCGCACGGCCGGCTCCTTGTCCGGGGAGCCGTGGTGCGGGCCGTCGGGCTCGGACCACAGGCGGGTCGCGGTCGTCTCCAGCATCATGCCCATGGAGGGCGCGACGGGCTTGAGGCGCTGGAGGTCGGTCCAGGTCAGCACGCCCGGGTTGAGGTGCGGGAGGAGTCCGGTCTCCTCGAGGACGCGGATCGCCATGGCGCGTACGTACGCGAGGGTGTCGTCGTACCCCTCCGCCTCCAGCCACTCCCGCGCCTCGGGCCAGCGGTCCTCCGGCCGGTCGCCGAGGGTGAACAGCGCTTCCTTGCACCCCATCGCCGCACCCTCGCGGGCGATGGCGAGGACCTCGTCCGGGGACAGGAACATGCCGTGCCCCTCGCGCCGGAGCTTGCCGGGCACGGTGACGAAGGTGCAGTAGTGGCACCTGTCGCGGCAGAGCCGGGTCAGCGGGATGAAGACCTTGCGGGAGTACGTGATGACGCCGGGCCGGCCCGCCGCCTCCAGTCCCGCGTCCCGCACCCGGGCGGCGGACGCGGCGAGATCCGTCAGGTCGTCGCCGCGCGCCTGGAGCAGGACGGCGGCCTCGGCCACATCGAGGGCCACTCCGTCACGGGCGCGCCTGAGAGCGCGTCGCATGGCGTTGGTGGTGGGGCGTCCGCGCTGAGGATCGGTCATGAACCGAGCATACGAGCGAGGAGTCGCCTGATGACCAGCCGGATCTCCCGCAGGTCCCGCGCGTCCCTGGTGCCTCGGCCGCGCACGGGCCCCCGACCCGTAGGCTCGGCCCGGTGATGGAAACGATCGTTTTCGACATCGGCGAGACCCTCGTCCGCGACGACCGCTACTGGGCGTCCTGGGCCAATTGGCTCGGCGTCCCGCCGCACACGCTGAGTGCGCTGGTCGGGGCCGCGGTCGTCCAGGGGCGGGACAGCGCCGACGCGCTGACCCTGCTGCGCCCCGACATGGACGTCACCGAGGCCTCGATGGCCCGCGCCGCCGCCGGGCGCGGCGAGCACCTGGACGAGTCGGACCTCTACCCGGACGTCCGGCCGGCGCTGGCCGAGCTGCGGGCGCTGGGCGTACGGGTGATCGTCGCGGGCAACGGGACCGTGCGGGCCGGGGAACTGCTGCGGGCACTGGACCTGCCCGCGGACCTGGTGGTCACCTCGGACGAGTGGGGCGTCGCCAAACCGGACCCGGAGTTCTTCGCCCGGGTCCTGGAGGCAGCCGGCTCGCAGGCGCGGTCGACGCTGTACGTGGGCGACCACCCGGCGGGCGACCTGTTCCCGGCCAAGTCCTCGGGGCTGCTGGCGGCGCACATCCGGCGGGGCGCCTGCGGCTACTGGTGGGCGGACCACCCGGATGTGGTGGACACGGTGGACTTCCGCATCAACGCCCTGACGGAGCTGCCGGCCCTGCTGAGCAAGGTGCCGGAGCCGCCGCGTCCGAGGGTGTTGCGGGCCCTGTAGGCGTCCTCCCCGCCGTTGCGGGCGGGGGGACCAGGCCCGTGCGGACATCAGGTCTGCCCGGGGCCTGCCCCCGCGCCCCTGCCGGACACCGCCCACGGGGTGTTTCGTCGTACGGGTCTGTGTCGTCGTCGAAAGGGGCGTTCCGTTGTTGCACGAGCGAGGCCCTGACCAGGTCCCCCGTAAACAGCCGCCCCCGCGGGTCCAGGCCCCGGTGGACCACGACGGCGTCATGGCCCTGCAACGCAGCGTCGGGAACGCCGCGGTGCTGCACATGCTGCAACTGGCCGGGCACGCGTCCGCACAGCACCGGCACGGAGCGGACTGCGGCCACCAGCAGACCCCGGCGACCGGCGCCCCGGTCCAGCGGTCCGCCGTCCACGAGGTGCTGGCCCGGTCCGGCAGGCCGCTCGGCGCCCCGCTGCGCGAGGAGATGGAGTCCCGCCTGGGCGCGGACTTCTCCGAGGTCCGCATCCACGAGGGCAGTGCCGCCCGCGCCTCGGCCGCCGGGGTCGGGGCCCGCGCCTACACGTCCGGCAACCATGTCGTCATCGGCGACAGCGGCGGGGACAAGCACACCCTCGCGCACGAACTCACCCACGTGATCCAGCAACGGCAAGGGGCCGTCTCCGGCACCGACAACGGCAACGGGCTGGCGATCAGCGACCCCGGCGACCGCTTCGAACGCGAGGCCGAGGCCAACGCCCACCGCGTCATGTCAGGGCCGGTCCCGCAGGTGCAGAGGGCCGTCGGGAGTGCGGCCGGCACGGGCGCGGGGCACGCCCGCCCGTCGGTCGCCGCGATCCAGCGCGTCGCCGCGGGAGGTCACGCGCAGGGCGACCACGTGTTCAACGCCCTGGACAACACGGCCGCGCAGATCGCCACGTCGCTCGAGGCGCGCGCACGGGCGCTCCCTTCGACGCTCGACGACGCCACCACGAAGGCCTTCCGTAAGAGCGCCCACCTCAACGGGAAGTTCAAGGCGAAATACGCCGCGCTGTCGGCCGCGGTCACGGCCGTGCAGGCCACGGCCGCACGGGCCGGGCACCTCGGCCATCCGCACGACAGCAGCGTGCCCCACTACTCGTTCATCGCGACCCTGGCGGAGGACTCGGTCGCCGGACCGGACGCGAACGCGGCGACGTTCGGAGCCTTCTCCAGGGACCTGACCGAGAAGGCCGCGGCGGCGGGGACGGAGGGATGGGCGCTCGGCGACCTGGACGCCACCTCCTCGGCATGGAGCCACTTCCTCGAAGCGAGAGTCTTCGACCCGGACGCGGTGACGAAGATCCGGAACAACCGCCTGGGAAACGGCCAGGCGCGAAGCGCCTTCAACACCTGGCTCACGAACACCAAGAACGAGTACGGACTCCTCTACTTCGAGCTGATCACGGCGATGAAGGCGCTGGACGCCTTCATCCGGTGGGCCGGCGTCACGCAGAAGAACATGTACGAGATCGAGGACGCCGGTCACAAGGACTGGGACCGGGCCGACGCGGACACCTACGTGCCGCCGGCAACCGAGACGTAGGAGCGGGCCGGGCCCCCGCGAAGGGCGGGGCACCGGCCCGGCGGCCCGGCCCTCAGAGGTACGGCCGCTGGGCGGACTTGGCCCGCGCGTACGCCTCACGGGCGGCCCTGGTCTCCGGTGCGTCGGAGACCTCCGCGACCGGCACGTCCCACCAGGCCCCGGAGGACGGCGCGGGCACCATCGGGTCGGTCTCGACGTGGATCACCGTGGTCCGGTCGCAGGCCCTGGCCTCCGTGAGGGCCTTGCGGAGTTCGGCGACGCCGGCGACGCGCAGGACGTCCGCCCCCAGGCTCGCCGCGTTGGCCGCCAGGTCGACGGGCAGCCGGTCGCCCTCCAGCGCTCCGGTGTCCGCGTCGCGGTAGCGGTACCAGGTGCCGAAGCGCGGCGCGCCCACCGTCTCGGAGAGCGCCCCGATCGACGCGAAGCCGTGGTTCTGGACGAGGACCACGATGAGCTTCACCCCTTCGGAGACGGCCGTCAGCAGTTCCTGCGCCATCATCAGGTAGGAGCCGTCGCCCACCATGACGAAGACCTCGCGCTCCGGGGCGGCGAGTTTCACGCCGAGCCCGCCGGCGATCTCGTACCCCATGCAGGAGTAGCCGTATTCGACGTGGTACTGCTTCGGGTCCGCCGCCCGCCAGAGTTTGTGCAGGTCGCCCGGGAGGGATCCGGCCGCGCAGACCACGACGCCGTCCTCGCCGGCCGCCTCGTTGACCGCTCCGACCACCTCGGACTGCGCGGGTTTCGGGGTGTGGCCCAGGTGGTGGGCGGCGTCCACGGCCGCGTCCCAGTCTCGGGCCAGCGCCGTGGTCCGCGCCCGGTGCTCCGGGGGCGCCTGCCAGCCGGCCAGCTCGGCCGTCAGCGCCTCCAGGGCGGTGCGGGCGTCGGCGACCACGGCCAGTCCGGCGTGCTTGACCGCGTCGAGCCGCGCGACGTTGATGTTGAGGAACCGGACGCCGGGGTCGGCGAACAGGGTGTGCGAGGCGGTGGTGAAGTCGCTGTAGCGGGTGCCGATCCCGATCACCAGGTCCGCCTCCCGGGCCAGCGCGTCGGCCGCCGTGGTGCCGGTGTGCCCGACGGCGCCGGCCGCACACGGGTGGCCGTGCCGGAGCGCCCCCTTGCCGGCCTGGGTCTCGGCGACCGGGATGCCGGTGGCGCGGGCGAAGGCGTCGAGCGCCTCGGTGGCGCCCGCGTAGACGACCCCGCCCCCGGCCACGACGAGGGGGCGGCGGGCGGCCCGGATCATCCGGACGGCGTCGGCCAGCACCTGGGCCTGCGGGGCCGGCCGGTCGATGCGCCACACCCGGTGGGCCAGGAACTCCTCCGGCCAGTCATGGGCCTCGGCCTGCACGTCCTGGGGCAGCGCGAGCGTCACCGCGCCGGTGTCCACCGGATCGGTGAGCGTGCGTACGGCCGCCAGGGCGGCGCCCATCAGCTGCTCGGGGCGGCCGATCCGGTCGAAGTACCGGGAGACGGGCCGGAAGGCGTCGTTGACGGTCACATCGCCGGCCCACGGTGTCTCCAGCTGCTGGAGCACCGGTTCGGCGACGCGCGTGGCGAAGGTGTCCCCGGGCAGGAGCAGCACGGGGAGCCGGTTGATGGTGGCCCCCGCGGCGGCGGTGATCATGTTGGTGGCCCCGGGCCCGACCGAGGCGGTGCAGGCGAACGTCGAGAGCCGGTCGGACATCCGGGCGTAGGCGGCGGCGGTGTGCACCATCGCCTGCTCGTTGCGGGCCTGGTAGTACGTCAGGTCGCGGTTCTCCCAGAGCGCCTGCCCGAGGCCCGCCACGTTGCCGTGCCCGAAGATGCCGAAGCAGCCGGCGAACAGGCGCCGGCTCACTCCGTCCCGTTCGGTGTGCTGGGCGACCAGGAAGCGCACCAGTGCCTGGGCGACGGTGAGCCGGATCATGCTGCCCCTTCCGCGGACGGTGCTGCGGGGACGGCCGGAGCGCCGTCCCAGGTCTCACGTACCCAGGCGTGCGCCGGGTCGTCGGTGATCCGCCAGGCGCGCTCGTCGTGCGGGCCGGCCATCACGTTGAGGTAGTACATCGGGTAGCCGGGCAGGGCGGCCGACGGGCCGTGCCAGCCGTCCGGCACCAGCACGACGTCACCCGTGCGGACCTCGGCCGTCACCCCGGCGGGGCCGGGCGGGCTGCCGCCCAGCCGGTGCGTGCCGAAGCCGCCCCGGGCGATCTCGAAGTAGTAGACCTCCTCCAGCGCGGACTCGGTCGCGGTGTGCTCGTCGTGCTTGTGCGGCGGATAGCTGGACCAGTTCCCGTCCGGGGTGAGGACCTCCACCACGATCAGCCGGTCGCATGCGAAGCCGTCGGCACTGGCCAGGTTGTTGACCTGCCGGCGGCAGGAGCCCGCGCCGCGCGTCTCGACGGGCACCGCCCCGGCCGGGCCGTGGCGGAACGGCAGGTCCCGCCGGGCGGTGCCGCTCGCCAGCGCGAAACGGCCGCCGCCGGGGCTGCTGATGACGGCGTCGCTGCGGCGCGGGACGTACGCGAAGTCGCTCACGCCCTCGAAGACGCCGGGGCGCCCGGCCAGCACGGTCTCCCGCGTGCCGCAGCGTACGGAGCAGGAGCCGGAGAGCGGCAGCACGATCACCTCGCGCTCCTGCGTGCCGAACGACTGCGCGCCGCCGGGGGCGAGTTCCAGCACCCTGAGTCCCGTGTGCCGCATGCCGGTGTCCACGGTCCAGGGGCCGTTCGCGGTGCTGCCCGCGGGTTGATGGCCGTCCATCGCGCCTCCTCTCACAGCAGGCCGACGGCGGTGTCCACCGCGGCGGCCACATCGTCGTCGGGCGGGTAGAGCAGGGACCGGCCGGCCACCAGCCCGCGCACCGTGGGGAGCCGGAGCGCCTTCTCCCACGAGGCGTACGTCTCGTCGGGCGTGCCCGGAGGGTCGCCGCCGAGGAGCAGCGCGGGCAGCGTCGACGCCTCCATCACCGCCTCCATGTGGTCGACCACCGGAACCTTCAGCCAGGTGTAGGCGGAGGTGCGGCCGAGCCCCTGGGCGATGGCCAGGGCCCGGACCATGGCCTCGGGGCGCAGGTCGTTGACCGCTCGCCCGTCCGGCCCGCGCTTGACCCAGAAGGGTTCGACCAGGGCCGTCAGCCGGCGGTCCGCGAGGGCGGAGACGGCGGTCGCGCAGCCCGCCAGGGTGTCGGCGGTGGCGGCGTCGGACGGGTCGATGCGCAGGAGCATCTTCCCGGCGTTGAATCCCATCTCCTCGATCGAGGCGGCGTCGTAGGCGGTGAAGCGGTCGTCCATCTCGAAGACGGTCTCGGGTACGCCACCGCGGTTCATCGAGCCGATGACGACCTTGTCCTCCAGGGCGCCGAGCAGCAGCAGGTCCTCCAGGACGTCGGGGGTGCCGAGCACGCCGTCCACCCCCGGGCGTTCCAGGGCGGTCAGCAGGCGGTCGAGCAGTCCGGCGCGGTTCGCCATGGCGTCGGGCCGGCCGCGGACGGCGAGGGCGCCACGGGCCGGGTGGTCGGCGGCCACCAGCATCAGCCGGCCGGATGGCTGGATCATCGGGCGCCGGCTGCGCCGCTTCGCCGCCTCCAGGATCGCCTCGGGCCGCCGGGCCCGGGTCTCCATCAGGGTCTGCAGTGCTCCGTCACGCATGCGGTGCCGTCCCGTGGGAGTGGGCGTCTTCCATCATGTCCTCCACCTGGGGGGTAGTCGGCATGTCGGGGGCGCAGAAGAGCCGCCCCGCGACGTAGGCGCCTGCGGCGTTGGCGAAGCGGAGGGTCCGCGTCAGTGGCCAGCCCGCGAGCAGGCCGTGGCACAGGGCGCCGCCGAAGGCGTCGCCCGCTCCGAGTCCGTTGACGACCCGGACGGGGTGGGGGGCGACCACGACGCGTTCCGTGGCGGTGCGTGCCAGCACCCCCGCGGGGCCCTGTTTGACCACGGCCAGTTCGATGCCGGTGGCCAGCAGGGCGTCGGCGGCGGCGTCCGGGTCGCGTACGCCGACGGCCGCCTCGCACTCGTCGAGGTTGCCGACGGCCACGGTGGCCCCCGCGAGGGCGGCCCGCAGGGCGGGCCCGGCGGCCTGCGGGGAGGACCAGAGCCGGGGCCGGTAGTCGAGGTCGAGCACGGTGATGCCCGAGCGGTCGCGGGCGGTCAGGGCGGCGAGGTGGGCGGACGCGCTGGGTTCGGCGGACAGCCCGGTGCCGGTGACCCAGAGCAGTCCGGCCGCGCGCACCTCGTCCAGGTCCAGTTCGCCGGGGCGGATCTGGAGGTCGGGGGTGCCGGGCGGGCGGTAGAACCAGATGGGGAAGTCGTCGGGCGGGAAGACCTCGCAGAAGGTGACGGGGGTCGGGGGTCCGGCGACCGGGTGGACCCGGGCCGCGTCGACTCCGTAACGGCCCAGCTCGGCCCGGAGGTAGTCGCCGAAGGGGTCCTGTCCGGTGCGGCTGATCAGGGCGGTGCGGCGGCCGTGCCGGGCGGCGGCGACGGCCACGTTGGCGGCGCTGCCGCCCAGGTGCTTGCCGAAGGTGTCGACGTCGGCGAGGCCCACCCCCTGCTGGAGCGGGTAGAGGTCCACGCCGAGCCGTCCCATGGCCAGGACCTCGGGCGCTCGGCCCGGAGCTGTCACGAGGTCACCTCGCGCAGGTGGGCGAGGGACGCCACGACGTCGGCCAGCGGCCCCTCGCCCGCGGCGGGTTCGGCGTCGAGGACGGTGTCCTGTTCGAGTACGTACCAGCCGGTGTAGCCGGCCGCGTCCAGCGCGGTGGTGATCGCGGCGATGTCGACGTCACCGCGGCCGAGCGGCTGGTAGAGGCCGGTGCGGACGGCTGCCGTGTAGGTCAGGTCCCCGGCCCTGACCCGGGCGGCGAGTGCCGCGTCGACGTCCTTGAGGTGGACGTGGGCGATCCGGTCGGCGGCCCGGCGGGCCAGGTCCACCGGGTCGTTGCCGCCCGCCAGCAGGTGTCCGGTGTCCAGGCAGAGGGGGACGGAGCTGCCGGTGAGGACGCGTTCGACCTCCGCCGGGCCCTCGACCATCGTGCCGATGTGCGGGTGCAGGGCGGTGGTGAGGCCCTCGGCGCCGGCGTGGGCGGCGATCCGGTCGAGGTTGGCCAGCAGGGCGTCCCATTCCCGGGCGGAGAGCTCCGGGCGGGCGTCGTAGCCGTCGGATCCGGTGGCGGCGGCCAGGACCAGGGTCCGTGCGGACCCGAACCCGGCCAGGGCGCGCCGGACACCGGGCAGCGGGTCGTGGCCGGGGGCGTGGAGGACGACGGGGACGAAGCCGCCCACGGCGGCCAGTCCGTGCCCCGCGAGCAGGGCGGAGCGGGCCTCGGGGTCCTGCGGCAGGAAGCCGTCAGGCCCGAACTCGGTGGCGGCGAGACCGGCCGCCGCCATCTCGTCGAGCACCCGTTCCGGCTTCATCTGGTGTCCCCAGCCGGGGACTTCGCACACACCCCAGGAGATGGGCGCTCCGGCGACGCGGATCATCGGCCCGCCTCCTCTACCCGCACGGGGCGGCCGGTGCGGCACGAGCGGTCGGCGGCCTCGGCGACCAGCAGGGCGGCCAGCGCGTCGTCCCCCGTGCAGGGGCTGGGGCGCAGGCCCGCGGCGACCTCCGTGAAGGCCGTCAGCTCCGCGACGTACGCGTCGCGGAAGCGGCTGAGGAATCCGTCGTGGGAGACGGCCGCGGGCTCGGGTCCGCCGGCGGTGAAGCGGAGAGGGGCGTGCGGGTCGAGGCCGGTGGCCAGCGTGCCGGTGGAGCCGGCCACCTCCATCCGTACGTCGTAGCCGGCGCCGTTGTAGCGGGTGGCGGTGCACGTCACGAGGGTGCCGTCGTCGAGGGTGAGGACGGTGACGGCGGTGTCGACGTCTCCGGCGGCGGTGAAGTAGGGCTCGCCCCGGTTGGCGCCGGTGGCGCTGACCTCGACGACCTCGCGGCCGGTGACCCAGCGCACGATGTCGAAGTCGTGCACGGCGCAGTCGCGGAAGATGCCGCCCGACGCGGGCAGGTATCCGGCCGGGGGCGGCGCGGGGTCGGCGGTGCAGGCCCGGACGGTGTGGAGCCAGCCGAGTTCACCGGCGGCGACGGCGTCGCGCAGCGCGACGAAGCCGGCGTCGAAGCGGCGCTGGAAGCCGACCTGGAGCGGGACGCCGGTGCCGTCCAGCTCGGCCAGCAGGGTGCGGGTCTCGTCGAGGGTGCCGGCGATCGGCTTCTCGCAGAAGACCGGCACGCCGGCGCCGGCGGCGGCCCGTACGAGGTCCGCGTGGGCGGCGGTGGGGGCGGCGATCACGACGGCGTCCGGACCGGAAGCCAGCAGTCCGTCGAGGTCGGGGGCGTGTTCGGCACCGAGTTTGACGGCCAGGTCGTGCGCCTGGCGTTCGAGGGCGTCGTGGAGGACGACCCGCGTCACGGCGGGCAGTCCGATCAGGGTCTCGGCGTGGAACGTGCCGATGCGGCCGGTACCGATGAGTCCGATGCGCATGCGCGAATGCCTCCGGTTCGAGGAGGAGTGGATGCTGTCCCTGATTTGTATCCCGGCACTCACAACGCGTCAAGCATTTGTTCTGACATATATACGTACAGAGCTTGCGTCGAACCGTGCGGCATACTGAACGCCTGGTTCTACGTTTCGAGGAGCCCTCATGGAACCCATCACCAGGCTGATAAGCATCGACCGCAGCAGTCCGGTACCGCTGTACTTCCAGGTCGCGCAGCAGCTCCAACAGCTCATCGAATCGGGCACGTTGGCGCCCGGGACCAGGCTGGAGAACGAGATCGCGCTGGCCGACAAGTTCGGTCTTTCGCGTCCGACGATGCGCCAGGCCATGCAGCACCTCGTCGACAAGGGGCTCCTCGCCCGCAAGCGCGGCGTGGGCACCCAGGTCGTCAACAACCGGGTGCGCCGGCAGATCGAGCTGACCAGCCTCTTCGAGGACCTCAAGCGCGACGACCGCCGGCCCCGCACCGAGGTGCTGTCCATGCAGACCGTCCCCGCCACGGGCGCCGTCGCGGTCGCACTCGGACTCGATCCGGGCACGCCCACCGTGGCGCTGCGCCGGCTGCGCTACGCCGACGACGAGCCCATCGCCGTGATGCAGAACCACCTGCCGGCGGACCTGCTGACCCTGACCGAGGACGAGCTCACCGCGCACGGGCTCTACGAACTGCTCAAGCGGGCCGGCATCTCCCTGCGCACGGCCCGTCAGAACATCGGGGCGCGCAGGGCCACGGCGGCGGAGGCCCGCCTGCTGGGCGAGGGCCGCAGCGGCACCCTGCTCACCATGGAGCGCACGGTCCAGGGCGACGGGGGACGCCCGGTGGAGTTCGGCTCCCACCTCTACCGGGCGTCCCGGTACTCCTTCGAGATGACGCTGACCGCCCACTGAACAGCCGCGGGCGGCGGCGGGCGGGTCCGACCCGGGCCGCCGGTCCGGGGGCCGGGGACCGAGGGGCCACCCGCACCGGGCCGCCCGCTCAGTGGCTGCGCTTGAGCATGGCGTCCGACAGGGCGGCCACGGACTCCCCCAGCCGGAGCCCCACCACGTCCAGCCGGCGCAGCAGTTCGCGCCGGGTGAGGGTGTCGGCGCCGACCTCCTGCCGCAGCAGCTCGGCCATGGCCAGCTGGTAGTGCCTGCGCACCTGTCCGGCGGACTTGCGGGCCGCCTCGGTGGCCGCGTCCACCTCCCGGGGCCGGTCCGCCAGCCCCTGGACGGCGCCGCGCAGCATGGCCAGGCCCTCCGCCACGCCGGCCAGCGCCGGCAGGTCCGCGGGGTTCCCCTCGGCGCCGTAGAGATCGGTCTCCCGCACCAGGTCGCGGAGGTTGTCCAGCACGTCGTCGACGCTTCGGGAGAAGCGGTACAGGTCCTCGCGGTCGATCGGCGTGGTCAGGGCGACGGCGAGTCCGGCGACGAGTCCGGCCCGGCCGGTGTCGCCCCGGTGCTCGACGTCGACCATGGCCTCGCGGGCCTCGGCGGGCGTGAGCGTGCCCTCGGACATCGCGGACGCCAGCCCCACCCCCTCGATGGCTGCGTCGAGTTGGGTGGCCAGCAGGTCGGTCAGCTGGTGGTGCGAACGGCCGGTGAGGTCGTCGACGATTCTGCGCAGACTCATGCGGTCACTCCTCGGGTGAGCAGTCCGGCCAGCAGGCCGGCGGCGTAGGCGGCGGGCAGGGTCACGCCCCATGCGGTGATCAGCGGGACGGAGAACTGCCAGCGCACTCGGCGGCCCCCTTCGCTGGCGCCCGCGCCCACCAGTCCGCCGATCACCGCCTGGGTCATGCTCACCGGTGCGCCCAGGGCGGCGCTCGAGAACACCGTGGCGGAGGAGGCCATCTCCGCCGAGGCGACCTGCCAGGGGCGGGCCGCCAGGAGCCGGACCGATGCCCCGCCGGACACCCGGCGCAGACTGAGGGCGGTCCCCACCGCGAAGACCAGCGCCACCGCGGCGACCGGCAGGAGACCGGGGGGCGTGTCCAGGCTGCCGCCGACGTGACCGGCCGACGCCACGGCCGCGACGGCGAACATCTTCTGGCCGTCGTTGGCCGCGTAGGCCAGGCACTGGCAGCAGAAGGCCGCCAGGTGCGCTGCGTGGACCAGGCGCGGCATCCCGGCCACCGTCGGTACGCGGCGGGCGCCGCGGCCCAGTGCGAACCCGGCGGCGGCGCCGACCAGCGGCGCGGCCGCGGCGATCCCCAGCACCAGGCCGAGCCTGGCCCACTGCGGCCGTTCACCCAGTCCGGAGCCGGCGCCGGCCAGTCCGCCGAGGACGGCCAGCGTGATCGAGGTGGGGATGCCCCGCCAGGTCAGGAGGAGGACGAGTACCAGGGCCGCCGCGGCCCCGCACAGGAAGATGAGGGCGGGATGCGCGGCGTCGCCGGGTATCAGGCCGTCGGTGAAGGTGCGGGCCACCCGCACCCCGAACAGGGCGGGCCCGGCCGCCACGGCGGCGGTCAGCATCAGCAGGACCGGAACGGCCGAGCCGCTGCTGTGGCGTACGGCCATGGCCAGCAGCGAGGCACCGTCGTTGGCGCCGCAGACGAGGACGAAGGCCACGGCCGTGATGACGAGCGCGATGGTGGTGGTCAAGGAAGCGTCTACCTCACGTGGTGGGGGCGGCGCGCACCCGGTGACCCGGTGTGCGCGCCGCCCCGCGGGCCGTCAGTCGTCCAGCGCGTCGGCCACGTCGTCCCAGTCGACGAACTTGAAGTTCGTGTCGGTGCGGACCTCTCCGTCCTCACCGGTCTCGTCCGGGGCGTTGAAGCCGTCGTGGACCACCAGCAGCCCGTGCGGGTACCCGTCGCCCAGCGGTGCGTTGAGCACCGCCGCGCCGTCGCACTCCTCGGAGCCGTCGATCGCGCCGGCGCCGCCGGAGGCCGCCGGGGCGACCCGGAAGTTGCCGACGTAGTCGTTGTCGCCCTCGCGCTCGTAGGCGACGAAGGTGTTGTCACCCTGGCTGGAGGCGAGCAGGTATCCCTCGCCGTCGTCCTCCTGGTAGATCGTCAGTCCCTCGACGTCGGCGGTGATGCGCTTGCCGCCCACTCCCGGGTCCGTGCCGGGAGTGCACTCGTCGGCCACCGGGTCGTAGGTGCCGGGGACGCCGAACTCGCGGACCTTGTCGACCATCCGGGGCGATCCGGTGAGGTCGGCCCGCATCCGCCAGATGCCGACGTCCTCCTGGGCCGCGTAGAGGACGCCTCGCTCGGCGTCCACGACCATGCCCTCGACCTGGGGGGTGCGGCCGGGCTCGTCACAGGGGGTCCAGCGGGTGCCGCCGCCGATGTCGAACGAGGCGGGCAGGTCCAGGGTCCGGACCCGCTGGTAGGTGACCTTTCCGGTGGCCGTCGCGGTCAGCTCCAGCAGGGCCAGGCGTGTGGTGTGGCGCTGGCTGGCGAGCGCGTAGTACCGGCCGGTCGCGGCGTTGCGCCAGGTGGCGAGCCCGTAGGCGCTCTCCTGCTCGTCCACGTCCGCCTCGGTGGCGCTGAAGACGCGCGGGGCGGCGGGGTCCGTCAGGTCGGTGAGCGGCGCGTCGGGGTGGTGACGGTCGATGCCGTAGATCCGCAGCCGGTCGCGGCCCCGGTCGGAGACGACGGCGACGTCGGTGCGGCTGCCCTGGATCTTCAGCCCCGACAGCAGGTCGACGTTGTTGAACCGGCCGGGTTCGTTCTCCGGTCCGGGTGCGGCGGGGGCCTGGAACGACTGGATCTCCCGGCCGTCGAGGTCGTGGACGCGCAGTCCGCCCTGCTTGGCCGTGGCGATCACGAGGCTGGCGTCCGGGTCCGCGGCGTTGAACCAGATCGCCGGGTCGTCCGCGTTGGCGTCACCGCCGGCCGCGTCGTCGAACAGGGCGGGGGTCTCGCTGACGGCGTACACGGAAGGGGTGTTCGCGGCAGCCGCGGGGTTCACCATTGCCGCGATCAGTGCGGCGGTCGCCGCCGCCAGAGCGGCGGTGGTCAGACGTCTGGGCAGGTGCATCGTGCCTCCCGAAGTGGGTTGGGCGGTGCGGGATGGCCAGGACAGTACATAAGTATGTGCTGACATAAAAGGCCGCGGACCGGAGTGGCTCGCCGGGGACGCCCAACCCGCCTGGATTTCCACAGAGTTACATCAGCATGTCTTGACATAGTGAAGAAGGCGGGCGGAAGCTGCTCCCCAAGTCGCCCCGACCGCCTTGCGGAGAAGGCCGACCCACCCAGGAGCAGCCCGGCTCCGCCGGGCCCACGCAGGAGGTCAGGCATTGTCCAGCAGCACTCCCCGCATCGGTGGCTCGCAGCGACCGGTCCCAAGAATCGCGCTCGCGGCCCTGGTTGCCGTCCTCGCCGGCGCCGCGGCCTGCGCCCCTTCGAGCAGGCAGGGCGACAACGCCCCCGCCGGGGGCGGCGCGGCCCCGTCCGCCGTCATCGACGATCCCGCCGGCTTCGACCTGGACGCCCTGGTGGCGGCCGCGAAGAAGGAGGGGTCGCTCACCGTCTACGACAGCTCCGGCGACATCACCAAGGTCGCCAAGGCGTTCAGCGCCAAGTACGGGATCAAGACAACCGGGGTGAAGAACAAGGTCGGCGACACCCTGGAGAAGATGACCCGGGAGGCGCAGGCCGACAACGTCACCATCGACATGACCCTGTACGAGGACGGTCCCAGCCTCGTCGGCGAGCTGCTGCCGCAGAAGGTCGTGTACACCTGGATACCCGCCGACCTGTCCAAGAACGTCCCGGCGGCGAACCGGAGCCCGCTGCTCGTGCTCTCCAAGGCCAACGTCTGGGTGTACAACCCGAGGCTCTTCCCCAAGGGCTGCCCGGTGGACAACGTCTGGGACCTGGTCGGCCCCGAGTGGAAGGGCAAGGTCGCCCTCCAGGACCCCCTGGGCAAGCCGAACATCGTCGAGTGGTTCAACCAGCTGTCCAACGGCGCCGATCAGGCCCTGCGCGACGCGCACAGTGCCGCGCACCCCGGCGAGGAGCTGAAGACCTCGCAGAAGACGGCGGGCGAGGAGTGGGTCGTCAGGCTGGCGAAGAACTCCCCCGTGCTCACCTCCGCCGACGACGACGTGGCGGCCGCGGTGGCGTCCCCCAACCAGAAGCAGCCGCGCATCGGACTGGTGTCCAACGCCAAGTTCCGTGACATCGAGGAGAAGAACTACTCGATGCGGGTCTGCGACACGCTCAAGCCGTGGAGCGGATACCTCTACCCGAAGTACTCGGCGATCGCCTCCAAGACGAAGCACCCCCACGCGGCCAAGCTCTTCACCCACTTCATCCTCACCGAGGAGGGCATCGGCCACGAGATGGGCGCCGGCGGCATTCCCGGCAGCACCGCGGTCAAGCAGGGGGCCTTCACCCCGGACGGGCTGACCGACTGGAAGAAGGAGCTGTTCGCCTTCGACCCCACGTACCTGGCGAAGGACTTCGCCGACACCGAGGCCATGCAGGACCTGTGGCGCCTCAGCCACAGCTGACCTCCCCGGCACGCCCCGCCCCGTGAACCCTTCCGGCCGGCCCGGCCTCCCCCGACGGGCCGGCCGGACCCCGCACCCTTACTGGAGAACGCCCATGGCCGTGGCCGATCCCGACTCCGCCCGAGCAGCCGATCCGCCCCGTTCCGACCGCGCCCCCGCCCGGGGAGGCGGACCGGCCGGGAAACGCGGAACAGGGCGGCTGAACCGACTGCGCTACCGCCTGAACGTGCTGCGCCACGAACCGACCTACCTGGTCGGGGGCGTGCTCGTCCTGCTGCTCGCCTACCTCGTGGTGGCGCCGCTGGTCGCGGTGCTCTCCGACGCCGCACGGGTCCAGGCCGGTGACGACGGGAAGTCGGGGCAGTCGGTCGGAGCGCTCACCGGGTACTACCTGTGGCGCGTCTTCCGCTCCCCGGTCAGCGACATCCTCTTCTGGGAGCCGCTGCGGCACACCGTGGTCGTCGCCCTCGGCGTCACCCTGCTCGCGGTGCTCCTCGGCGGCACCGCCGCCTGGCTGCTCACCCGTACCGACATACCGGGCCGCAAGTGGCTGTCCACCGCCCTGGTCGTCCCCTACATGCTGCCGTCCTGGACGTTCGCACTGGCCTGGCTGGCGCTGTTCAAGAACGACAGCTCGGGCGGCCAGATCGGCCTGCTGGAGGCCTGGGGCGTCCACACCCCCGACTGGCTCGCCTACGGCGCCGTACCGATCATCATCTGTCTCGGGCTGCACTACTACCCCTTCGTCCTCCTGCTGCTCGGCAACGCGCTGCGGCGCATCGACAGCCAGCTGGAGGACTCCGCACGCGTCCTCGGGGCGAGGCGCCGCACCGTGCTGGGGCGGATCACGCTGCCGCTGATGCTGCCCTCCCTGTCCTCGTCCGTGCTGCTGGTCTTCGGCCGCATCCTGGGCACCTTCGGCACGCCGTACATTCTCGGGCTGCCGGTCAACTACGAGTTGCTGTCCACCTCGCTGTTCCGCGCCGTCCACGACCACCAGCAGGGCGTGACCGCCGTGCTCGCCGGCGTCATCGTGGCGATCGGCATCGTCGTGATCATCATCGACACCCGGCTGGTGCGCGAACAGCGCCGGTTCGTGACCGTCGGCGGCAAGGGCGCGATGGACCGGATCAGCCCCCTCGGCCGCTGGCGGCCGGCGGCGACGGCCGTCGCGCTGGGCATCCTCGCCGTGGGTGTCGTGGTCCCCGTCGCCACCCTGGCGCTGTCCACGATCAGCAAGACCCCCGGCGTGTTCAGCCTCGACAACTTCACGCTCAAGTACTGGATCGGCGAACACATCGCCGGCGCCCCCGGCTTCCCGCACGGGGTGCTGCGCGGCACCCAGCTGTGGGACGCCGCGTGGAACAGCCTGCGCATCGTCGGGCTGGCCTCGCTGATCTGCGGGGCCGTCGGACTGCTCATCGGTTACGTCGTGGTGCGCTCGGGCGCCGGCAGGATGGGCACCGCGCTGAGACAGATCAGCTTCCTGCCCTACATGGTCCCCGGCATCGCCTTCGCCGCCGCGTTCCTGACCCTGTTCGCCGTCCGACGAGGGCCCGTCCCGGCCCTGTACGGCTCGATCACCCTGCTCGTCATCGTGCTCGCGGTGACCCACCTCCCGTACTCCTCACGGTCGGGCATCAGCGCCATGATGCAGCTCGGCCCCGAACCGGAGGAGGCCGCCCAGGTGACGGGCGCCGGCTGGTTCACCCGCATGCGCAAGGTGGTCATCCCCATCCAGCGCGGGGCGCTGGTGACCGGGGTGGTGCTCCCCTTCATCTCCGGGCTCAAGGAACTCAGCATCGTGATCATGCTGACCACCACGGGCACCCAGCTGCTCACCACGCTCTCCATCAACCTCGTGGACTACGCCTACGACCAGATGGCCAACGCGGTGGTGCTCGTCATCTCGCTGATCTCCTTCCTCGCCACGTACCTGACCCAACGCCTGACCAGGACCAACCTGTCCTCGGGACTCGGAGGCTGACGCCATGCCCACCATTGCGCTCACCGCGGTGCGGAAGAGCTACGGCTCCCATCCCCCCGCCATCGACAATCTCGACCTGGAGATACCCGACGGGTCCTTCACCTGCCTGCTCGGCCCCTCCGGCTGCGGAAAGACCACGACGCTCCGCATGATCGCCGGCCTGGAGCACCTCGACGCGGGCTCCATCGAGGTCGGCGGGCGGGTCCGCGACAGCGTGGAGAGCGGCGTGTTCGTGCCCCCCGAGGAGCGCGACATGGGGCTGGTCTTCCAGAACTACGCCCTGTGGCCGCACCTGACGGTGGCCAGGAACGTCGAGTTCGGTCTGCGGGTGCGCAAGGTGCGGGCCGCCGAGCGGGCCGAACGCACCATGAAGGCCCTGAAGATGATGCAGATCGACTGGGCCGCCGACCGCTACCCCGCCCAGCTCTCCGGTGGCCAGCAGCAGCGCGTCTCCCTGGCCCGGGCCCTGGTCACCGACCCCGAAGTGCTGCTGCTGGACGAGCCGTTGTCCAACCTCGACGCCCAGCTCCGCCTGGAGATGCGGGCCGAGCTCAAGCGGCTCCACGACGAGACCGGCCACACCATCGTCTTCGTCACCCACGACCAGCTGGAGGCCATGACGATGGCCACCCACGTGGTCGTGATGAACAAGGGCGAGGTGCAGCAGCTCGCCCCGCCGCTGGAGGTCTACCACCACCCGGCCAACACCTTCGTGGCCCAGTTCGTCGGCAGCCCCCCGATGAACCTCTTCGACGTCGGGACCGATGACGACGGCCCGTACCGCGGGGCCGTCCACGACCGGGTCGTGGCCGAACGCGGCGAGCTGAACGGCGCGTTGCGCACGGTGGGCATCCGGCCGGAGTCGATCCGGATGTCCGCCCGCGCCTCGGCCGCCGGCCCGTCGCCGGACGGGGTGCTGGGGTTCGAGGCCACCGTCACCACCGTGCTGCCGACCGGGTCCAGCACCACGGTGTCGCTGGACGCGGCGGACACCGAGCTGTACCTGGTGTCCTTCCTGCCGGTGAGCGCGGTCCCCGGCGAGACCGTCCGCTGCTCGGTGGACCTGACCGACCTGCACCTGTTCGACGGCGCCCAGGCCCGGCTTCCGGACTTCGCCGCCACCCGGCCCAGCAAGGAGAACACCGCACCGTGGACCAGCTGATCCGCCCCGCAGCCCTGCTGCTCGACTTCGGTGGAGTCGTCGTCGCCACCACCAACCGCCCCTCCTGGACGGGGGAACTGGCGGCCGAACTGCACCACGACCTCGTGGCCGCGGGCTGCCACGACCTGACGCACGACGACATCGTCTGCGACCTCAAGGCCGCGGCCGCCGCCGACTCGCACTGGAAGAACGCCATGTCCCGGCCGGCCGCGCCCGTCGAGATGACCGCCCACCGCTACTGGACGGAGTTCGTCGCCGCCGACTGGCCCCCGGCCGCCCGCGCCTTCGTCACCGCCCACGCCCTGACGCTGTGCCACCGGCAGGGCGAGCTGCGCCAGGACCGCGAGACCCGGCCCGGCATCGACGGACTGCTGGACGCCGCCGACCGGTACGGGCTGCCGGTCGCCGTCGTCTCCAACGCCCTGAGCGGCTCCGTGCACCGCGACTACCTGCGGAACACCGGCCTGGACAAGCGGTTCGCCCTCCAGGTCTACAGCGACGAGGCGGGCGTCCGTAAGCCCAACCCGGAGATGATCCACCTCGCGGCCCGCGCCCTCGACGTCCCGGCCTCCCGCACCTGGTACGTCGGTGACAACTTCGACCGCGACGTGCTGTGCGGGCGCCGGGCCGGCGTCGGCGCGAGCGTCCTGATGGAGGCGCGCGGCACCTACGAGCGCCCGTACGTGGTCAGGGTCCGGCCCGACGCCGTGGTCGCCGACCCGTACGCGCTCCGCGACCTGCTGGTCGCCGCGTGCGCGCGGCCGGGCACGGGAGCCGACGGTGCGGCGTAGGGCCGGGGGGCGGGGCGGCCCGCCGCGCGCCCTGCTCCTGGACCACGGCGGCGTCCTCGTCCGGTCGGTCAAGCACCCCGAGCGGCTGCCCGCGTTCGCCGACCGCGTGCTCGCCCTCGCCGGCGGCCTGACCGGCCTGACCCGGGAACGGGTGCTCCACGACATCCGGGCCGGCCGGGCCGCCTACGGCGACTGGAAGAACGGCAACGCCCGCTCCGCAGCTCCCCGCGAGGTCACCCACCGCGAGCTGTGGGCCGAGTTCATCGCCGCCGACTGGCCCGGGCCGGCCCGCGCGGCCGTGACGGCCGAGGCGACCGGGCTCTGCCGCGCCCTGGTGCTGGCCGAGAGCGACAAGACACCGGACCCCGCCATGGCCGAGGTGCTGCGGCTGTGCCGGGAGCACGACGTCCGTACCGGCGTGGTCAGCAACACCCTGGTCGGCGCGCTCAACCGGGAGGCGGCACAGGCCGGCGGCATCGCGCCCTACCTCGGCGTGCAGGCCTACTCGGACGAGACCGGACTGCGCAAACCGGGCCCGCACCTGCTCCTGCTGGCCGCCCAGGCCCTGAGCACGGACCCGGCGGACTGCTGGTACGTGGGCGACAACTACGACCGCGACGTGGTGTGCGGGCGGCGGGCGGGGGTCGGACGCACGGTGCTGATGCGCCCCGAGGACCGCCTCGACCCCACCGCCCGTCCGCAGCCCGACGCGGTCGTCCATGACGGCGACGGACTGCTGGAGCTGCTCCGTACCGCCCTGACCGGGGCCGGCCGGAGCGCACCCGCATGACCGGCGGCGCAGACCGCGTACCCGGCCGGCGGAGCACCCGGCCCCGGGAGCGGACACCGTCCCGCCCGGGGCGAACCCGCATGAACGAGAGCGACCACATGGCCGACCGAGGGGCACACGCATGAACGAGACCGAGGAACTCTCCGCCCACCTGCGCACCGTGGCGGTGGAGGCCGCGCTCGCGGTCTCACCCGACCTGCGGACGGCGTTCCGCGGCCGGATGGACGTGGAGTTCAAACGCGACGAGCACGACCCCGTCACCGAGCACGACCGGCGGGCCGAGGAACGCATCCGGCACGCCCTGCTGGGCAAGGTGCCCGACAGCACGGTCATCGGGGAGGAGGGCGGCCGCCGGGACGGAGGCGGACGGATCTCCTGGTACGTCGACCCGATCGACGGCACCGCGAACTTCGCTCACGGACTGGCGTTCTTCTGCACCGCGATCGGCGCCGTCCTCGACGGCCGCCCGGTGGCCGCCGCCGTGGTGGACCCGATCGCGGGCCACGTCTTCTCGGCCGACCTCACCGGCGCCTGGCTGGGCGAGCGGCCGCTCGTATCGGCCGGCACGACGCAGGAGGGCCGCGCCCTGCTGATCACCGGATTCCCCAACAGCAGGGAGCTCGCCGCCGGCGACCCCGAGTCCCCGGTACGGTTCGCCGGCCTCGTCTCCCGTTACGGCACCGTCCGCCGCACCGGCAGCGCCGCACTCACCCTCGCCCATGTGGCCGCGGGATGGTGCGACGCGGCCCTGGGCACGACCGTCAACGCGTGGGACGTCTGCGCCGCCCAGTTGCTCGTCGGACAGGCGGGCGGAACCTACGTGCCGTTCGGCGGCGCCCCGGGCTGGGACCAGCCGTGCTACCTGGCCCACACCCGCGACCTGGAGCCCACCGCCCTGCGCGAGTTCACCGCCTGGTACACCGCCCGGGCCGCCGGGACGGACCGGTGACCGCCCCCGGGGAGGCCGGGGCCCGCCGTGGCGCCGGGCCCCGCCACGCCTGGATCGTCACCGACCTGGACGGCACCCTCGTCGACCGGGACCTCGGCCTCGTCCCCCGCAGCGTCGAGGCGCTTAGCCGCTACCGGGCACGCGGCGGCACGGTCTTCATCGCCACCGGCCGCAACGAGGAGTCGGCCACCCCGTACCACCGGGAACTCGGCCTGGACACGCCGATGATCCTCTACAACGGGGCCCGCATCACCGACCCCCTGACCGGCGAACGCCTGCTGGACCTGGACCTGGGTGCGGTCTGGCCCCCGCTGCGGGACCTGGTCCTGCCCGCCCTCCCCGAGGGCGTGGGCGCGGTCGGCTTCAGCGGCGGCGACGCCCACGTCCTGCGCGACGCACCCGTCCTGGCCGACTACGCCCGCCGCGACCGCATCGTCCTGCTCGGCGATCCGCCGCTGGACCGGCCGCCCACCAAGGTGATGCTGATCTCCGACGGCCAGGCCCCGGACCGGCCGGCCGAACTCGTGACCGTCCACTGCCCGGACGCCCTGCTCGTCCGGTCCGAGGACACCTACCTGGAGGTGCTGCCGCCCGGCGCGGGCAAGGAGGCCGCGCTGCGCGTCCTGGCCGGCCGCTACGGCATGGACATCGCCCGGATAGCGGCGATCGGCGACAACCCCAACGACACCGGCATGGTGCGCCTGGCGGGCCTCGGCGCGGCGGTCGGCGACGGCCACCCCCAGGTCCTGAAGGCGGCGGACATCGTGGTCGCGCCCTGCTCCGAGGGAGCGGTGGCCGACCTCGTCGAACGCATCCTCGACGGACCACTGCCGTGAACCCGCTGAGCCCGGACGGGCCGGTCAGCCGGGCGGGCCGGTCAGCCGGACCGGGCGGGCGCGGGTCCGGGCAGAGCCGCGCGGCGGTGCGCTGTCGAAGGTGAGGGAGGCGCCCGGCAGCCGCACGCGCGGCGCCCCGGCCCCGGACCGCGCCCACACCACTGCGCACCGCGGTCGCGGCGGGCGCCGCGCGGAACGGACCGCCGCGCGGGCCCCCGCCCCCGATCGGCGGGCCCGCGCGGTCCTGCTTCCGCCGGTCGTTCACGCCTGGCGGATCGCGGAGCGGCCTGCGTAGCGGGCCGAGTCGCCCAGTTCCTCCTCGATCCGGATCAGCTGGTTGTACTTGGCCGTGCGGTCGGAGCGGGAGAGCGAGCCGGTCTTGATCTGGCCGCAGCCGGTCGCGACCGCCAGGTCGGCGATGGTGGTGTCCTCCGTCTCGCCCGAGCGGTGCGACATGACGGCCGTCCAGCCCGCCCGGTGGGCCGTGGTCACCGCGGTCAGCGCCTCGGTCAGGGTCCCGATCTGGTTCACCTTGACCAGGACCGAATTGCCGACGCCGGTGAGGATGCCCTCGCGCAGCAGCGTCTCGTTGGTGCAGAACACGTCGTCGCCGGTGAGCTGGCAGCGGTCGCCGACGCGGGCGGTCAGCTCACGCCAGCCGTCCAGGTCGTCCTCCGCCATCGGGTCCTCGATGGAGACGACGGGGTAGGCGTCGATGAGCTTGATCAGGTAGTCGGCGTGCTCGGAGGGGGTGCGCCGGACCCCCTCGCCCGCGTAGTCGTACACCCCGTCGCGGAAGAACTCCGACGTCGCCGGGTCCATGACCAGGCCGATGTCCGCGCCGGGGCGGTAGCCGGTGCGCTCGATGGCGGCCATCACGAAGTCGAGCGCCTCCTCGGCGGTGCGCAGCGCGGGTGCGAAGCCGCCTTCGTCGCCGACGCCCGTGGAGTGCCCGGCGGTCAGCAGATCGCGGCGCAGGGTGTGGAAGACCTCGCTGCCCATACGGACGGCTTCGGCGAAGGTGTCCGCGCCGACGGGCGCGATCATGAACTCCTGGAAGTCCAGCGGATTGTCCGCGTGGGCGCCGCCGTTGACGATGTTCATCATCGGCAGCGGCAGGAGGTGGGCGTCCGCGCCGCCGAGGTAGCGGTAGAGCGGCTCGCGGTGAGCCGCCGCGGCGGCCTTGGCGGCGGCGAGGGAGACGCCGAGGATCGCGTTGGCGCCGAGCCGGGACTTCGTGGCGGTGCCGTCGAGGGCGACCAGTGCGGCGTCCAGGCCCGCCTGGTCGACCGTGTCCCGGCCGCGTACGGAGGCCGCGATCTCCCCGTTGACGTGCGCCACCGCGCGGTCGACGCCCTTGCCGTGCCAGCGCGCGGCGTCCCCGTCGCGTAGTTCCACGGCCTCCCGGGCCCCGGTGGAAGCGCCGGAGGGGACGGCCGCGCGCCCCAGGGACCCGTCCCCCAGGACGACATCGACCTCGACGGTGGGGTTGCCCCGGCTGTCGATGATCCGGCGGGCGGTGACGGTCTCGATGGTGGTGTGGAGGGTCCCGGCTGCCTGTGCGGACATGGGAGTTCCTTCTCGTCGTCGTGTGCCGTGGCCCCGGCTGCGACAGCGCTGGCGCTGAGCCCGACGAGGCAAACCCTACAGCAATGCTGATCAGTTTTGCTGTACAGCTCTGCTGTGCAGCCTCGCTGCACAGATCGGCTGCGCAGCTGACCAGCGGGGTAAAGTGCCCTATGCCCACCCCGGAAGCCGCCGCCATCGCCGCCGAACTGCGTACCGCGATGGGCAAGCTCACCCGACGTGTCAAGCACGAGGACCGCATCCCGCTGGGCCAGGTCGCCGTACTCGGGGCACTCGACCGCGACGGCGCCATGACCACCAGCGACCTCGCCGCCGATCAGCGCGTGCGCCCGCAGTCGATGGCCAGGGCGGTGGGGCTGCTCATGGAACAGAACCTGGTCACGCGCCGCGCGCACCCCACGGACGGCCGCAAATCACTGGTCGAACTCTCGGACGCGGGCCGGGCCGCACTCCAGGCGGAGCGCGGCCGCAGGGCGGGCTGGCTCGCCCAGGCCATCGACGCCGAACTCAGCGACGAGGAGCGGGAGTTGCTGGCACGGAGCGCCGCCCTGCTGGAACGGCTCGCCACCCGCTGACCGACGTCCGGGGAGCGGCGCCGACGGTGCGGCGACGCGACGCACACGTCCTACGCCACCGGGCGATCCGCATCGACGGACGCTCCGACGAAGGCACGCACGAGTGGTCCCTCGTCGGCGCTACGCCATACGAAGGCCCACCGGCAGGGCGTTGCGTCCCGGATCGGGACGAAGGCCAGGCTCGGCCAGGTGTAGAAGTCGGCCACCTCGGCCGTGACCCCGGCGGCCGCCTGGCCCGACGAGACGACGCTGAGCGTCTCCTGCCAGGTGGAGACCTGCGGGCCACGGCGAACGGGACGGCCGGAGGGGGTGTGCCGGGGATTGAAGACGTGCTCCATGGCCGTGGGGATCGACCGGCCTTCGACCACGGTGCAGTCGCCGAGATCCTCCAGGCAGATCGACTCCCGCGACGCGAAGGGGTGAGCGGCGGAGGTCATCAGCAGCACGGCGGAGGTGTGCGCCGTCGGGCTGACGGACAGGCCGGGCTCGTCGACCGGAAGCCACAGGTGCGCCACGTCCAGGTCGCCCGATGTGAGCAGGTCCAGCGGGGAGGCGGGCTGGATCTCGCGGTGCTGGAGACGGACCTCCGGATGGCGGGACCGGAAGAGATCGAGCGTGTCCCTGATCTGCAGCGAGTACGGGCCGAGCGTGCCGAGGGTGAGCGTGCCCGAGGCGCCCTCGGCGGCGGCCTGCGCCGTAGCGATCCCCCGCATGATCTGCTGGTATCCCCCCTTGAGCGCGTGGTACAGCTCCTCGCCGAGAGGGGAGAGGCGAACAGTACGGGTGGTGCGGTAGAACAGGGCCCCGCCGATGCGCCGTTCCTGCTTCTTGATCGATTGGCTGACGCGGGCCGGGCTGATGCGCAGCCGCTCGGCCGTACGGCTGAAGTGCAGTTCCTCCGCCAGTGTCAGGAAGATCTCGATCTCTCGCATCTCCATGCGCGCGCCCCGGATTCTTTATCTCAGAGTTAAAAGACGTTATCAGGACCGTCGTTGATGCGGCATACGGCCGGCGGGAAGACTGTGGGGCACCGGAGGAGCGACTCGCTGTCAGCGACGCCGCGCCGGCACGCCGGGGGAATCCAGGCAGAGGTGACGGGGGCAGCGACATGACCATGCCGATGGGGTACGTGGGGACGACGGCGTTCCTCGCCTGGTGCACGTTCTTCGCCGTGGTGGCGCCCCGCCGGCCCCAGCCGCTGGCGCGGTTGAGCTTCTGGTCCGGCATGGTCCTCAACGAGGTGCCGTTCCTCGGCATCCTCGCGCTGACCGCCTCCACGGCCCTGGCGGCCGCCCAGGGCGACCTGGGTTCGGCGGGAGCCAAGGCGACGGTCGTGGTGGCCGCGGTCACCGCGCTCGGCCTGGCCGTCGCCGCCCGGCGGGGACTGCACACGGACCAGGTGGTCGGGCGCGCCCTCGACGAGGGGCTCGGGACCGGCTGGCGGGACCGCGTGCGCGTACCGCTGCGCCGCCACCGGCCCTGGCTCCGCATCCTGCTGCTCCCGGCCTTCGTGCGACGGCGGGGCGTGGAGCGGATTCCCGACATCCGGTACGGGGACGCCGGACGCCGCAACCTCCTCGACGTCTACCGCCGCCGCGACGCGCCGCAGAACGCCCCGGTCCTGATCCACTTCCACGGCGGCGGCTACCGGAGCGGACGGAAGAACCGCGAGGCGCGGCCCCTGCTGTACCGGCTCGCCGGCCAGGGGTGGGTGTGCGTCAGCGCCAACTACCGGCTGTACCCCGAGACTTCCTTCCCCGGTCATCAGATCGACGCCAAGAAGGTCATCGCCTGGGCCCGCGAACACGCCGTCGCGTACGGCGCCGATCCGTCGAGGCTGTTCGTGGCGGGCAGCTCCGCCGGCGCCAACATGGCGGGTCTGTGCGCGCTCACACCGAACGACCCGGCGTTCCAGCCCGGGTTCGAGTCGGCCGACACCTCGGTCACCGCGGCGATCTGTCTCTACGGCTACTACGGCCACTACTTCGGCGCCCCGCCCAACGAGCCGCCGCCCCCGCCGCAGCCCCAGGGCTACATCCATCCTGGTGCGCCGCCGTTCCTCATCGCACACGGCACCAAGGACGCGCTGGGGACCGTCGAGGGCGCCCGGCACTTCGTCGCCGAACTGCGCAAGGCCTCGGCCCATGCCGTCGTCTACGCCGAACTTCCGGGCGGGCAGCACTCGTTCGACGTCTACCACTCCGCGCGCTTCGATGCGGTCGTGGACGGCGTCGAGGCCTTCGCCGCCTGGGTCCTGACCGCTCCCCAGCGCACGCCCTGACCCCCCGGCCACGGCCCGGCGCAGGGCCGTCGCACCCTCCGGACGGCCGGCGGCTACCGGTAGTACTCCAGGATCAACGGCAGGTCCTCCAGCCATTCCTGGAGGCGGGCCCGCTTGCGGGCGGCGAGCAGGCACGGATACACGGTGCCGTCGTGGAGCCGGACGACGACCCTGAGGTGCTTGGGGCCCTCGGCCGCGTACTCGACCGTGCCGATCTGGGCCCAGGTGAACCGCAAGTCGCCCATCGGCGTGCCGAGTTCGACCCCGACGGCGTCGATCAGGAGGGAGCTGTCCGAGGCGACGGCCACGAACGCGATGTCGCTCGCCCCGGCGGGCGCCCCGTATCCCGCCGGGGCGGACACGGTCGGCGCCTGGTGCGGCAGGACGGCGTTGGACGGCGCGTAGGCAGGCAGCGGCGGAGCCGCCCGCGTCGGCGAGTACGGTACGGCGTCGCCCGGCACGAACAGGTCCAGCAAGCCCTCCGGGGTCGGGCGTCGGCCGGGCTCCTTGGCCAGGCACGCCGCCACGACCGGCCGCAGCCCCTCCGGCACCGCCGCCAGATCCGGCGCCTCGTGCACCGACCGGTACATCAGGCCCATCGGTGTGCCCGCCCCGAACGCGCTGCCGCCCGCCGCCGCGACGAGCACCGCCCCGAGCGCGAAGACGTCGGCGGCCCCGCTGACCTCCTGCCCCTGCGCCTGCTCGGGCGCCAGGAACCCCGGCGTCCCGAACGCCATGCCGGTGGCCGTCAGACGGGTCGACTCCAGCGCCCGCGCGATGCCGAAGTCCAGGACCCTGGGCCCGTCCGCGGCCATGATGATGTTCCCGGGCTTCAGGTCACGGTGGACCAGGCCGCACCCGTGGATCGCCGCGAGCGCCTCGGCGAGCGCCGCGCCCAGCTGCCGCAGCCGCGCCTCGCCCATCGGCCCCTCGGCCGCGACCAGCGCGGCCAGCGTGGGGCCGGGAACGTACGCCGTGGCCAGCCACGGCGCGGCCGCCGCCGGGTCCGCGTCGACCACCGGCGCCGTGTGGAAGCCGCCCACGCTGCGTGCGGCCTCGACCTCGGCCCGGAACCGCTCACGGAAGTGCGGGTCGGTCGCGAGCTCCGCGCGCGCCACCTTCACGGCCACCGCACGCCCGCCGCGGGAGCGCGCCAGATAGACGACGCCCATCCCCCCGGCGCCCAGCTCCCGCTCCACGACGTATCCGCCGATGCGTTCCGGAAGGCCCGCGCCGTCCGCCCCGTACTCCATGCGCTGTGCGCCTCCCCCTGTGGCTCCGGCGCATCAGTATGACGTAGGTGTGGTGGGCAGGAGGTACGGGACCGCAGGCCCGAACAGGCGGCCTCGGGTGGAGTGGCTCGGGGTGCCCCACGCTCCCCGTCCACGGCATCCCCGCACATTCAGTAGTGGGCGCCCGGCTCTCCCGTTGGCGGAGCAGCCAGGCGTCAGGGCCGACGCTGTCCCTCCCCCGTGGCACACTCCTCTCCTGCTCGCGGGGCGCACGGCCCCTGCGGCTCGGGAGGGTACGACTGTGCGCAGGACGAAGTGGGCCGCTGTGGCCGTAGCGGTCATCGCGCTCGGAGCTGCAGGCTGCGGCACGAGCGACGCGGGCACCGAGGGGGCCGTCACCCCGATATCGACGCCGCCCCGGCCCAAGGGCACCGGGCCGCTCACGAAAGACATCGTGCGCAGCGACGTCACGGCCTCGGCCGCCGAGGCGGGCATTCCTGCGAACGCACCTGACTGGGGCAGCGGGTACGAAGATGCCCCCGCCGACTCGCCACGATCGTGCGCCGTCAGCTTCAAAGGATTCGGAACCGAGGCCACGCCGGTCGATGTCCCTCGCCACAAGGCGGCGGTCAACGAGCTGCGCAAGCGCGACTGGCAGGAAACCCGGACAGAGACGGAACGCAACGACCGGGGCGACAGGGCGATCCACACACGCCGGACGGTCCTCAAGCAGCGCGGCTGGACCTTGGTCGCCACGTACCAAACCTTCGACAAGAACGGTGAGATCAGCCTGACGGCTTTCGAGGACGCCTGCATGAAGGCGAAGGGCGCCGCCCCCGACCCGGTGCGCTGACCCGGCCCTGACCTCGCCCCCTTCGGTCGGGGCCGGCCCTCGCCCACCCTGACGTACGTGCTCGAAGAAGTTGTTCTCCAACGTCCGATCGGTGGTTCGGCTTCGGAGGTAGCCGCCTCCCCCGCCACCATCCACATCCGCGACTCCCAGAACCTCCAGGCCCCTCGCCGCGCACCTTTCCCCGGCGGCACTCGCCCCTCCCTCGCAGAGATGACGCAGACGTGATCGCAGACCTGATCGCCTTGGCGCTCGACCAGCTGATCCCGGATCTCCCCGGGAAGCGACGCCGGGAACGAGCCCGCGAACGCGCGTTCGCGGACGGTGGCGAAGTGACCTTCGAGGCCTACCTCCTGGGCGACCGGCCCTACTGCCGACCGGTCCCCGTCTTCCTCTCCGCGTCCCGGACCACACTGCACGTCTCGCCCACCGAGGTGAAGGAGCTCCGGCGCAGGGCCCTGCCGACCGAGCACCTCGTGATCGTCCGGATCCGCCGCCGGTCCCGCACGGATCCACGGAGCATCCCTCCGTCCTGGCAGCTCGCCGAGTGCCGCGACGGGCAGGCCGACCTCCTGGTCGCGTGCGCGCCCGCGCACATGCGCTACGTGGCCCTGGCTCTCGGCGCGCAGACGTCCGACTCGCCCTCCCGCGCCCCCGCCGGCTGAGTCACGCGGATGGCGTGCGCGCCCCCGTCAGGGCAACGCGAGGGTGAGCCAGACCACTTCGCCGCTGTCCTCCGTGGAGACGTGATCCCGCTCGAACCCGAGCTTCTCCAGGACGCGGAGCGACGGCGTGTTCCACGTGGCGACGGTCGACCAGAGCCGTTTGCGCCCCGTCGCGACAGCCGCGTCGAGCACGGCCCCGGCCGCCTCGGTGGCGTAGCCACGGCCATGCGCGCGCCGGAACAGCTCGTACGCGATCTCGGGCTCCTCCACGGTGGAGCGGCCGGTGATCAACCCGCAGTAGCCGATGAAGTCGCCTTCGTCCCGGCGCTGGACGGGCAGGAGCGCGAACCCCGTGGTCGCCGTTTCGGTGAGCAGCTTCCTGATGACCGTCCGGGTGTATTCGACCGTGGGCGCGTCCTTGCCCCGTTCGGCGACGAGCTCGCTGAGCTCAGCGGCGTCCGACTCGGCCCACGGCCGCAGGATCAGCCGCTCGGTCTCCAGGTGGTACGACATCGTCTTGTACGTAGACATGCCCCCACTCTGCCCGCCGCACCGCAAACGCGCCTCACCACCGCGCGTCCCGCATCGCTCTCAACTCCTCGCCCCCTCCCCGGAGCACGACGGTCCACGACTCCGGGCCGGCCGTCCGGGGCCCCCGTCGACGTGACCCCGGACGCCCGGTCCGGCTTCGTCGACCACGCCCGTCAGGCTGATCCGGAACGCGTGTCACCGGGTCGCGGGAAACCGCGACCCGGTCGCTCACGTCGCGGCTCTCCGCGTCGCGGTGGCCCACGACGTAAAGGCTTTTAAAGGCTCTTGGAGAGAACTGAATACCCACCCAACCCCACCGGCGTCCCCGTCACCCGCACGGGTGAGGTTCGCCAACTGGGCTGGATTTTCACCGGGTTGCCTGGCATATGCTCGCCGCACCAATCACGACTTCTGACGGCCCCCGCCGGGACAGCAATCCCGAGGCGGGGGCCTGACCAACGAGGAAGGCAAAAACTTCCTGATGGATGCCT
The DNA here is from genome assembly GCF_040630435.1 of Streptomyces sp. NPDC005803. NCBI lineage: Bacteria > Bacillati > Actinomycetota > Actinomycetes > Kitasatosporales > Streptomycetaceae > Streptomyces > Streptomyces sp. NPDC005803. Next base: position 263,220 of record NZ_JBEXXO010000003.1, read on the forward strand.
CGCAGGTTATCGCGGCCCCCTACGCCCCGCCATGCGGTGTGGAACATGTCAACGTCCGCCACACCGAACGCTTCACCGTCGTGGGCAACCACCTCAGCCAGCACCGCGAACTCTCGCTCGCCGCCCGGGGCCTCGCCCTGCACATCCAGTCCCTGCCACCCGGAGCCCGGATCGGCATCAAGGCCCTGGCCGCCCGCCTCCCCGCCGACAGTGAGCACCGCATCGCCGGTGCGCTGCGGGAGCTGGAGCAGCACGGCTACCTGACGCGCACGCGGGAGCGTTCGCCGGAGGGCCGGGTCTACACGCGCACCGTGTCGTACAACCACCCGGACCCCGCCGCCCGAGGCAAGGCCCAGACGCACACGGTCAACCAGACGCACACGGTCAAGCCGAGCCAACCCCGCCCGGCACCGCCCCCCGCGCCCGCACCACCACCCGCCCCCGCGCCACCGCCCGCCCCCGCACCGCCGCCTCGCGCGCACCCCGCGCCCGCGCCACCGCCCGCGCCATCGCCCGCACCCGCCCCCGCACCACCCCCTCCCGCGCACCCCGCACCCACACCCGCACCGCCGCCTCGCGTGCCCCCTCCCACCGCGAAGAAGCCGCCGCCCCCACCGCTCCCCCAGCCGCTCGAACCCAGGCCCCAGTTCCTCCGCGCCGCCGCGCTCCTCCTCGTCGGGCTGCAACGCCAGGATCCCGGACTCCGTCTCACCGAAGCCGACATCGACTTCCTCGCTCCCGGGGTCGCCGCCTGGTTCGAGCGGGACGCCTCGCCCGCCGCCGTGCGCAAGGCCCTCACCGAGGACCTGCCCCGGCCCGTGCGCTTCCCGGCGAAGCTGGTGCGGCACCGGCTCACCGCGCTTCTCCCGTCCGGGCCTTGCCTGCCTGCCGCCTACCGGCCCGTGCCCCTGCAGAACTGCGACGACTGCGACCGGGCGTTCAGAGCGCCTGAGCCGGGCAGGTGCGACGACTGCGAGGGCGATCCGTACCGCACCGGACCGGCCTGAGCCCGCCGAGGGCGGCGGAAGCGGCAGCGCGGCGTCTCAGAGGCCGCCATGCCCGCGTTCCGTGCCACCTGTCGACCTGTCACCTGTCGACCGGTCCCCTCTCGACCTGTCCTCGGGCGACCTATCCTCGGGAGACCTATGCTCTGCCGATCGCGCAGAGGATCACTGCTCGCCCACGGGAGTTGCCCATGTCCCTCGTCCTGCCCGACTTCTCCTCGTCGGTGATCGTCCGCTCCGCCGACGCCGAGGTGGTCGGCGGCGCCCCCGCCACGATCCGTCTGCTGGCCGACAGCAGCCAGACCGGCGGGGCCCTGTCCACCCAGCGGGTCACCCTCGCGGGCGGCGCGGACGGCGCGCGTCCGCACCGCCACGACAACTCCGCCGAGATGTTCTACATGCTGGACGGCGCCGCCCAGTTCCTCTCCGGCGACGAGGTCGTCACCGCGGAGCCCGGCGATCTGGTCGTCGTCCCGCCGGGGCTCCCGCACGCCTTCGCCGCCGCTCCCGGGTGCGACGCCGACATCCTCATCGTCATCACGCCGGGCGTCGAACGCTTCGAGTACTTCCGCCACTTGAAGCGCATCGCGCTGGGCGAGGTCACCCCGGAGAGCCTGCTGGAAGTGCAGGAGCTCTACGACACGTACTTCCTCGGGAGCACGGCGTGGGACGGGGCGCGGGGCAAGTAGGCGGCAGCCGGAGGTCTGCAGCCCTCCGGCTCGCACCGTTCCCCCGCCCGTCAGCTCAGCTCGCTCAGCTCAGGCGGGCGTCGGCGTAGGCCGTCATCGCTTCTGCCTGGTACGCCGCCAGGCCGTCGGCGATGCGGTCGAAGTTCGCCCGCATGCGGGGATCGTCCACGTAGGTCCGGGCCAGGCCCTTGTACGCCTCCGCGTTCGGGGTCCAGAACCGGCAGACACCCCGGTAGTGCGCCTCCGTCTCCGCCTGCACCGCGGGATCGTCGGCCGGCGTGCCCGCCACCATGAACTCCGCGAGACGGATCATCTGCGCGGTGGCCTCACGCTGCCACGCCTCCTGGTCCGCATCGGTCATCGTGTCCCTGGCCCGGCGGGACTCCTCCCACGCCTTCGGCCACCGCTCACGCACCTCGGCATCCTCCTCCGCGGTGTGCTCAAGGCCCTCGAACAGGTTCTCCGGCCTGTTGATCTTCGTCATCCCGTCGCCGTCCTTTCCTTCCTCCAGTTCGGCGATGGTCCGCTCGACCGTCCGCACGAGCGTGTCCAGCCGGTCGCGCTCCTCACGCAACCGCCTGTGGTGCTCGCGCAGTGCGCTCACCGGGTCGGTGCGCTCGTCCAGCACGCGCCGGATCTCACGCAGCCCCAGACCCAGCTCCCGCATCAGCAGGATCCGCTGCAACCGCAGCAGCCCCGCCTCTTCGTAGAAGCGGTGCCCGTTGCTCCCCACACCCGCCGGCGGCAGCAGGCCGATCTCGTCGTAGTGCCGCAGCGTCCGGGACGTCACTCTGGACATCCGCGCCACCTCCGCGATCGACCAGGCCATGGCCGCGCCTCCCCGCACCGGGCCGGTCCCTCCGGCCCCACACACGACCGTAGGAGTTGACGCAGCGGAAAGCGCAACCCCGGCCCGACGACGGGCCGTGCACGCGGGGCAGCGCGTGGGATCATCCGCTGTGACTCCAGAGCAGATATGGGCAGCCGCCGGTCCGGCCGAACGCCGCCTGGCCGGTCTGGCGCTCAATCCGGCCGCGCCCGTCGACGTCCTGCTGCGGCTCCTCGCGGACGGGTCGGACGCCGTACGGATGGTGCTGTGCCGGGACCGGGTCCTGCCCGGCCCCGTCGTCGACGCGGCGGTGGCCCACCCGGACCGCGACACGCGCAGCTTCTTCGCCCGGAACCCGTACGTCGATCCGGAGCAGCGCGCCCGGCTGGTGGACGATCCGGAGTGGTTCGTACGGGCGCATCTGGCCTCCGAGCCGCGGGCCGCCGACGTGTGCCGGCCCCGGCCGCTGCCGGACCGGACCGTCGTGCGGATCATCGAGACGTACGAGGACGAATGGCGGGGAGGGCTCGGGCGTCAGATCTCACCGGGTCTGCGGCGTGCGATGGCCACCCACCCCTCACCGGCGGTGCGCAGGATGGGGGCCCACTCCTGGGCCTCGCTGGCGCCCGGCGTACGGGACGCGCTCCTGACCGATCCGGATCAAGGCGTCCGGGATGCGGCCGCCGACTCCCGGCGCCGGTACGAACAGCTCCGCGACCCGGACGCGGTGCGGGAGGACCTGCCGGCACACCACTGCCATGCGCGCACCCATCTGCTGATGTACGGGGCCTTGGCCCCCGATGTCATCGCGGAGGCGTGGGACGAGAGCCCCTGGTTGATCGCCGCCAACGCCAGTACGCCGGCGAAGACCGTGGCGCTGCTGGCCGCACACCCCGACGCCGAGGTGCGGGCCCGGGTCGCCGAGCGGTCCGACCTGGGGCCGGCCGAGCGCCGCGCACTCGCCGTGGACCCCGATCCCGCGGTGCGCCTGGCCGTCTCCGTACACCCGGCGTGGAGCGAGGCGGAGCGTGCCGCGATCGACTACGAGGTCCCGCAGGAGGAGTGGTACGGCCACCTGCCGGTGTACGACCCGGAAGCACTGCCCGGCCCTGAGCAGACCCGCGACCTCGCGCTGTCCGCGCACCCGCTGTTGCGGCGGCGGGCCGCATGCGTGCCCACCCTGCCCGCCGGCCTGGTGGCGCGCCTGGCCGACGACACCGACCTCGGCGTACGGGTGCTGCTCGGCCAGAACCATCCGGACGCCCCGGCCGCGCTGCTGCTCCGCTGCTTCCTGGAGTACACCGGCCGTGACCGGTGGCATCTGACCGGTCACGGCAACTTCCCCCGCACCGGACTCGCCCGGTTCGCCGACGACGACGATCCGGCGGTGCGGCGGCTGGCCCTCCTCGACGCCGGGATGCCGGCGGACACCGCCGACCGCCTCACCCGCGACCCCGACCCGCAGGTCCGCGCGGACGCGGCACGCCACCCCCGGCTGCCGCAGGACCGCATCGCGGCGCTCCTCGACGACCCCGAGCTCGCCCATCGGGCCGCCGCGAATCCCGCCCTGCCCCTCGCGACGATGGACCGGCTGGTCGCCACGGCCGGACGGGAACGGTCCGGGCCGGTGCCGTGACCGGGGGAGGGGGGCTCCGCTGTCCCGGGCCGGCCTACACCAAGGGTGTCGTCTCCAGCCTCGCCATGCAGGTGGCCGGCACGCCGGCCTTCCCGAGCACCGCCGAGCAGCAGGGGGTCAGCCCGGAACGCTTCAGCCCCTACTTCGAGCTGATGCGCCGCCGCCTGGCCGAGGGCAGCGGCGAGGAGGACCTGACGGGCGTGATCGACTGGTGCACTGACCGGCCACTTGCCGCCCGGGAAGCGACCGTGCTGGTCACAGGCCCCGTTCGAGTAGCTGTAACCAGCACTTCCGCATCGCGCCCTAGAGGTACTCCGCGTACGCGTCCAGCGCCCGCAGGACCTCCGGTTCGGCGGCGGGCGGCAGTTGGAGGACGACCTCCTCGATGCCCAGGTCCGCGTAGTGGGCCAGTTTGCCCGGACTCGGCAGGACCGCGTACGGGATCACCTGGAGGTCCTTCGGGTCGCGGCCCGCCGACTCCCAGACCGTACGGAGCCCGGGGACGGACTCCGTCAGGCCCCGGCCACCGATCGGCATCCAGCCGTCCGCGTACTCCGCGATGTGCGCGAAGAGCTTCGGACCCGCCGCGCCGCCGATCAGGGTGCGCGGGCCGATGACCGGGCCACGGGGCTGCTGGAACGGCTTCGGGTGGGCGTGGCTCGCCCGCACCGAGCCGAACTCCCCCTCGTACGCCGTGGGTTCCTCGGACCACAGGGCCCGCATCAGCGCCATCCGGTCCCGGCCGAGCTCCCGGCGCGTCGACCAGTGCACGCCGTGGTCCGCCGCCTCCTCCACGTTCCAGCCGAAGCCGAGGCCCAGCGTGAAACGGCCGCCGGAGAGGTGGTCGAGGGTGGCGATCTGTTTGGCCAGATCGATCGGGTCGTGCTGGGCGATCAGGGTGATGCCGGTGCCGAGCGCCAGCCGTTCGGTCACCGCCGCGGCCTGGGCGAGGGCGACGAAGGGGTCCAGGGTGCGGCCGTACTCGGGCGGCAGGTCGCCGCCCCCCGGGTAAAGAGTTTCCCTGCTCACCGGGATGTGCGTGTGCTCCGGAAGATAGAGCCCGGCGAATCCCCGCTGCTCAAGCTGGTGCGCGAGCCGCACCGGTGTGATCGTTTCGTCGGTGAGGAAGATCGTTGTGGCGATCCGCATACGAGGACACCTCCGTCGTTGTCTGGTGGCGGCTCAAACGTATGCCGTACGGTGCGCAAAGCCGAGCCTTCGGCGACTTCGGGGGAGGTCGATCCTCATGGTCCGTACGCGCACCCGCACCGTTCTCACCGCACTGTTCCTGACGGGCGTACTCGTCGGCGGCGCACCCGCCGCCGCGTCGGCCGTCACGCCCGCTTCCGTGGCCGCCGTGTCCCGTACCGCGTCCTCGGTCCAGGGCACGGGGCACGTGAGTGCGGCGGCGGCCGTCCACACCGGGGTGCGCGAGGCCGCGCACCCGTACACGAGCAAAAGCAAGAGCAAGAGCAAGAAGAAGCGGCGGAAGCACGGCTCGGGCGGGTTCGGGGGCGGCCTGATCCTGGGGATCGTGCTGGCCGTGGTCGTGGTCGGCATCATCGCGTTCGTGCTCGTCTCGCGCTCACGGCGCAACTCCTGAAGTCCGCATCCCACGCCGCCCGGCCGGTGGCGTGGGATGCGGATTCACCCGGCTTCCCGGCTCCCGTCCCGTCGGATCACCGGCGTTCACGCGGCGTTCACGGGTTCCCGGCACGGTGTCGGGGGACGGACGAACCCGTCCAGGTCCATGACGCCCCGGGAGACCTCACATGCCCGCACCGCATCCCGCGCACCGCCCGATCGCCAGGCGCGGCCTGCTCGTCGGCACGGCCGCCACCGCCCTGACGTTGGGCACCGTGAGCTTCGCCGACGCCGCAGACGCCCCGGAAGACGCAACCAGGACCCGTACCGTGCGCGGCGTCCTGCCCACCGGGTCGCCCGACTACGTCTACCTGCCCGTCGACGTGCCGCCAGGAGTCGCCGAGATCGCGGTCTCGTACACGTACGAGAAGCTGCCCGTACCGGCCGGCACGCAGGGCAACGCGCTCGACATCGGCATCTTCGACGAGCGCGGCACGGGGCTGGGCGGGCCGGGGTTCCGGGGGTGGTCCGGCGGGGCGCGCGGCAGCTTCTTCATCCGGGCGGACGAGGCGACCCCCGGCTACCTCGCGGGGCCGGTACGCGCCGGGACCTGGCACATCGCCCTCGGCCCGTACACCGTCGCGCCCGACGGGCTGCCGTACGAGGTGACGATCACGCTGCGCCTGGGCCCTGCCGGGTCCACGCCGGAGCCCGTCTACCCGCCGGAGCGTGCGAAGGGGCGCGGGCGGGCCTGGTACCGCGGGGACTGCCATCTGCACTCCGTCCACTCGGACGGCAAGCGGACCCCGGCCGAGATCGCCGCCGCCGCGCGCGCGGCCGGACTCGACTTCATCAACAGCAGCGAGCACAACACGAGCTCCGCACACGGCGCCTGGGCCGGGCTGTGGGGCGACGACCTGCTCGTCCTGACGGGCGAGGAGGTCACCACCCGCAACGGGCACGTGGTCGCGCTCGGCACGGATCCGGGGACCTGGGTGGACTGGCGCTACCGGGCCCGGGACAACCGGTTCGGGCACTACGCCAGGGCCGTGCGCCGGGCCGGCGGTCTCGTCGTGCCCGCCCACCCGCACGCCACCTGCATCGGCTGCCACTGGAAGTTCGGCTTCGGCGAGGCGGACGCGGTGGAGGTGTGGAACGGGGCGTACACGCCGGAGGACGAGATCGCCCTCGCCGAGTGGGACAACTCGCTGGTGGCGGCAGTCCGTTCCTCCCGGCCGTGGATTCCGGCGATGGGCAACAGTGATGCCCATCGGGAGCCGGACAAGGTCGGTCTCCCGCAGACCGTCGTGCTCGCCGACGAGCTCTCTCGCGAGGCCGTCGTGGCCGGGATCCGGGCCGGGCGGTCCTACATCGCCGAGTCGTCGGCCGTCACCCTGTCCTTCGGCACCTCGGGCGGACGCGGGCACCATGCCGGGATCGGTGAGCGGCTGCGGGTCCAGGGGGACGACACCCCCGTCACCGTACGGCTGGAGGTCACCGGCGCACCCGGCTGCACCGCGCACTTCGTCACCGACCAGGGCACCCTGTTCACGGCCACGCTCCCGGAGTCGGGCACGGGGACGGTGCAGTGGGGGACGACGCCTGCCTACGCCGCCTATGTACGCGCCGAGGTCCGCCATCCGGCCTCCGTGCCCGGGCTGCCCGGAGCGCTTGCGGCACTCACCAATCCGGTGTTCCTGGAGGGCCGGTAGTGCTTGGTCATGAGGGTGCCGGACCCCGCACCCACATGACCAAGCACTACCAGGACCTGGCGCTTCGCCCGGACAGCGACGGGGGCTAGAGAGCCTGCCGGACGGGCGTGGCCGGATGGCTCAGGGAGGTGGCTGCGAGGGCGCGCAACCGCTGGGCGCAGAAGCGTTGTTGTACGAGGGCCAGCCCCGCGACCACCGTCCCGAGCACCAGCCAGCCCGCCGGTCCGGCCGCCATCACCACCCCGGTCAGCAGCGGCGGCCCGGCGGACTTCTGGATGGACTGGGACATGCCGGCCACACCCAGATACGCGGCGCGTGCGTCGGGCGGTGCGAGCAGGACGGCCAGCTCCCACGAACTCACCGACCGCATCAGCTCCGCCAGGGTGACCAGCACCGCCGCCGCGAGCAGGACCGCCGCCGCCGTCCAGGTCCCGCACCGGGCGGCGGCGGCCAGCAGGGCGCAGCACGCGAACATCAGGACCCCGTACAGCAGCACCGTGCGCAGCGCGCGGTGCGGCCCCTCCGCCCGCCTGGACACCGTCAGTTGCAGCGTCACGACCAGCACGGTGTTGATGACCAGGACGGCCGGGACGAGGGCATGGGGTGCGGAGGTGCTGCTCGCCAGCCACAGGGGGAGGCCGACCCCGAGGACCGAGTCGTCGAGGTTCATCGGGATGTCGAGGAGGACGAAGCGGAGGTAGCCGCGGTCCCGCCACGGGCCCTTCGGCCGGTCGGGCTCGCGGGGGCCTGCGTCGGAGGCCGAGGGGGCCGGACCCATCGCCCGCGCCACCTCGGCCGTCACCGTGTCGCGCGGCTCCCCGGTGCGCCGGACCAGGAGCGCGGCGACGACGAAGGACAGCGCGTTGGCGAGGATCATGGCCCGGTAGGCGTCCGTGGTGCCCACGGCCAGGCCGACGGCCGCCAGCCCCGCACCGACGCCGTAGCCGGCGTTGGCCGCGCTGCGGGACAACGCCTGGTAGGCCGCCCGTCGTTCGCCCGCCGCGCGGGTGGCGAACAGCATCTCCAGCGTCTTCGCCGCCCGGTCGCCGAGATAGGTGGCCGCGATGACGGGGAGCAGGGCCGCGAATCCGGTGCACGTCAGTACCAGGAGGAGAGTCACCAGCCGGAGCAGGTGGCAGCCGATCAGCAGCGGGCGGACCGGGAAGCGTCCGGCGAGCCGTCCCGCCAGGGGTGAACCGGCAATGCCCGCCACCCCGGCCGCCCCCAGCAGCACCCCGATCTGCTGGGGGCTCAGGTGCGTGACGAAGGTGAGGTAGAGGACCGACGAGGCGGCCCACAGGCCGGACCCGGTGCGGTCGACGGCCAGGGCGAGCAGCATGATCCGGGAATCCCGGCCGCCGGGCGGATTCCGCAACTGAGCCAACAGCCCCTGACCGCCGCCGCGCCGCCCCTTCCCCGAACTTCCGCTTCCCGCCGTGCGGCGCACCGCCCACCCCCGGTTATCTCGACATCAAGAGACTTGCAGACCGGGGGAAGCCTGCCGGGCATTATTCTCGATGTCAAGATACTTGATAGCGAGATACTCGCCCGCGCTCCGGATCCCGAAGGTCACGGGAACGAATCCGCGTTCCCCTTCCTCTGTGGGGTGACACACCACGTCACCGCTGTCCACAGCCCCGCGGAGGAGCCCCCGTGATACCCGAACACCTGTTGCCGACCCGCCGCGCCGCGGCCACCGCCGTCGCAGGCGTCCTCACCGCCGACGGACTCCTGCACGTCCTCTGGTCCACGGGCAGTACCTGGCCCGCCGGGGACGCCACCTCCCTCTCGTACGCCGTGCTCGGCATCGACGCCCCGTTCACACCGCCGGTCGTCCTCCCGCTGGCCGCCGTCCTGTTCGGCGGTGCGGCCCTGGTGACCGCTCGCGCCCGACTGGGCCGCGCCCACCGGCTGGGCCGGCTGCTCCAGGCCGGGACCCTCGCGGTCGCCTGCGGCACCGCACTGCGCGGGGCGGCCGGGCTCGGGTGGGCGCTGGGGCTGCGCACGGGGCTGGACGCCAGGGCCGGAGCCTCGTTCCATCTGCTCAACTGGTCTCTGTACACCCCCCTTTGCCTGCTGCTCGCGGCCGCCGCACTCCGGGTGACGGCCAGGGAGGACATCCCCGCCCGTGCCCGATGACCACGCCCGCGCCACGCGCCTGGTGGTGGCCGCCCAGCGCGGGGACACCCTCGCGATGAACGAGCTGCTGGACGTCCTCGCCCCGTACGCGGCCCGCATCTGCACCCCCATCGCGCTGGCCGACGGACCGGACGCCGTCCAGGAGACCCTCGTCGCCGTCTTCCGTGGCCTGCGCACTCTCAGGGAACCGGCAGCCCTGTACGGATGGGTGCGGTCCATCGCCTGCCGGGAGGCGGTCAGAGTCGCCCGGCGCACCGCCAGGTCCATGCCCGTCGACCTCACCGCGCTGCCCCAGCGCGGGGATCCGCAACTCGGCACCGACATCGGTGACGTCCTCGCCCGGCTCTCCCCCGAGCACCGGGCCGTACTGGTCCTGCGCGACGTCGAGGGCCTGGACGAACAGACCGCCGCCGCCCTGCTCGACCTGCGGGTGGGCACCGTCAAGTCCCGCCTGCACCGGGCCCGGGACTCCTTCCGGAAGGCATGGACGTCATGACCGACACCCCCCTCCCCTCGTGGCCCGCGGCCGCGCCACTGGACCCCGTGCGACGGCTGCGCGCACTCGCGGCCGGGGTGCGCGGCGCCCGGGTCACCACCCGGGAGATCCCCGCACCCTGCGCGGCCGTGGAGCCGCTGCTCGCCGACATCGACGGGGAACTCGCTCTCCTCATACCGGACATGCGGCGCCTCAAGCTGACCCGCGCCGAGGGCGACCGGGTCGAGGCAGTGGCCCGCAGCCGATTCGGAATGGACGCCCGCTTCCGCGGGGTGCGCCGTCCCGGCTGGCTCTGGCTGCAGAGCCGCTTCGTCCTGATCGGCATCGCGGCCGCCCCGTCCGAGACCACCCCCGGCCACACCGTGGTCGCCTTCACCGGTGGGGTCCGCGTGCCGGGTCGGGCGGCCCTGGTCCCGGTCGGTGTGGGCCGGGCGGGCCGCACGGTGCTCGGCAGGCTGGACGCCCGCCTCACGGCGCGGGGGTGAGGCCCCTCAGCCCGGCCAGACGATCGCCTGGAGTTCGCTGTACGCGTGCAGCGCGTACGAGCCGACGTCGCGCCCGACACCGCTCCGCTTGAACCCTCCGAACGGGGCCTCCATATTGCGGCCGATGGTGTTCACCCCGACCCCGCCCGCGCGCAGCCGCCGGGCGATGCGGAAGGCGCGGGCCACGTCGCCGGACCAGACGTAGTCGATCAGTCCGTAGTCGCTGTCGTTGGCCAGCGCGACGCCCTCCTCCTCGTCGTCGAAGGGGACGACCACCACGACGGGACCGAAGATCTCCTCCCGCGCCACGCGCATGTCGTTGGTGCAGTCGGCCAGCAGGGTCGGCGCGACGTAGAACCCCCGGCCGGTCGGGTCCGGGCGTTCGCCGCCGGTGACGACCCGGGCGCCCTCCTTGCGGCCCAGCTCCACGTACGACTCGACGCGGTCGCGGTGGGCCGCCGAGATGACCGGGCCGACGACCGTGCCCTTCGCCCTCGGGTCGCCGACCGGCAGATGCCCGGCGTACGCGGTGAGCTTCTCGATCAGCGCGTCGTGGACGCCCCGCTGGACCAGGACGCGGGTCGGAGCCGTACAGATCTGACCGCTGTAGAAGGAGAACGTCGTCCCGATGCCCGCGACCGCCGAGTCGAGGTCGGCGTCGTCGAGCACCACGGCGGCGCCCTTCCCGCCGAGCTCCATCAGCTGTCGCTTCATGTGCCGGCCGCAGACCTCCGCGATGCGCTGCCCGACGGAGGTGGAACCGGTGAAGCTGACCATGTCGACGTCCGGGGAGTCCACGGCGGCCTCACCCGCCTCCGCGCCGGAGCCGCTCACCACGTTGACGACGCCCGCCGGCACGCCCGCCTCCGCGAGCGCCGCGGCCATCCGGTAGACGGAGAGCGGGTCCTGGGGGGCCGGCTTCACCACGACCGTGTTCCCCATCGCGAGCGCGGGCGCGACCTTGCCGGCCGGGTTGGCCCAGGGGTTGTTGTACGAGGTGACGCAGGTGACGACACCGACCGGCCGGCGGCCGGCGAGCGCCCCGAAGATGCCGGCCCGGCCCATCGGCCCGGCCTCGTTGATCTGCGGCGGCACGGCCTCCTCGACCGGTTCCAGCGCTCCCTTGGCGTACCGCCGGAAGCGGGCCGCGCCCACGGCGACCTGCATCCCGCGGGCCGTCCCGGTGGTGGCGCCGCTCTCCGCCTGCGCGAGGGCCGCGTTGGCCGTGAAGTCGCGTTGCATCAGGTCCGCGGCGCGGTCGAGGATCGCGGCGCGTTCCTCCGGGCGGGTGCGGGACCAGGCGCCGAACGCCTCACGGGCCGCCGCGGCCGCCTCGTACACCTGGGCGCGGCTCGCCTCGGGGGCGAGACCGACGACCTCCTCGGTGGCCGGGTCGACGACCTCGTAGTGGCCGGCGGCCGGTTCGGTCCACTCGCCGTCGATGAACAGCCGCTGGGGCGCCGTGGTCATGTCGTGCTCACCGTCCGGGTGTCGCGGCCGGAACGGAGCACCGTGCCGGGGACCGCGCCGGTCACCTTGTCGTCGCGCAGGGTCTCCACCCCGTTGACGCGGACCGACACGATGCCGAGCGCCTTGGAGTCCAGCCGGGGGCTGTCGCCGGGCAGGTCGTGGACGAGGGTGGCGGGCCCCGCGTCGACGCGTTCGGGGTCGAAGAGGACGAGGTCGGCGTGGAAGCCCTCCTCGACGCGGCCGCGGTCGCGGAGGCCGAAGAGGCGGGCCGGGTCGTCGGTCAGCATCTTGACGGCCCGTTCCAGCGGCACGAGCTTGCGGCCGCGCAGACAGTCGCCGAGGAAGCGGGTGGTGTACGGGGCGCCGCACATCCGGTCCAGATGGGCGCCCGCGTCCGAGCCGCCGAGCAGCACGTCCTCGTGCTCCCAGGTGCGCTGCCGCAGCGCCCACGAGTCGGGGTCGTTGTCGGTGGGCATCGGCCACAGGACCGTACGCAGGTCGTCGGCCGCGCAGATCTCGACGAGGCAGTGGAACGGGTCCAGTCCGCGCTCGGCGGCGATGTCCTTCACGACACGGCCGCTGAGGCCCTCGTTCGCCGCGCTGTAGGTGTCGCCGATGACGTACCGGCCGAAGTTCGCGAGGCGGCGGAAGACGCCCGCCTCCTTGCTGTCGGCGCGGCGCAGCATCTCGGCCCGGGTGTCCGCGTCCCGCAGCCGCTCGATGCGCTCGGGTACGGGCAGGGCGAGGATGTCGCCCCAGCCCGGGATCAGGTTGAGGGCGCAGAACGTGCCGAGGGACATGTTCATGGGGGTGAGGATCGGCATCGTCAGCGCGACGATGCGGCCGCCCGCGCGGCGGGCGCGTTCGCTGGGGATCAGCTGGCGCGGGACGCGTGCGGGGACGGCGGCGTCGATGGTCAGGACGTTCCAGTTGAGCGGGCGTCCGGCGGCGGCCGTCATGTCGACGAGGAGGTCGATCTCCTCGTCCGAGAACTGGTCGAGGCAGCCGGCCACGATCGCCTCGATCTGCGTGCCCTCGTGCTCCCCGACGGCCCGGGACAGGGCGAGCAGCTCCTCGGGGAGCGCGTGCCGGGAGGCGACCGGCTGCCCGTCGCCGTCGGAGTGCGTGGAGGACTGGGTGGTGGACAGGCCCCACGCCCCCGCGTCCATCGCGTCGTGGAAGAGGGCGAGCATGGCGTCCAGTTGGGCGGGGGTGGGCTGCCCGCCGACGGCGTCCGCGCCCATGACGTGGCGGCGCAGGGCACAGTGCCCGACCATGAAGCCCGCGTTCACGGCGATCCGCCCGTCGAGCGCGTCGAGGTACTCGCGGAAGCTGGACCAGCTCCAGTCGACGCCCTCCTCCAGGGCCTTCAGCGCCATGCCCTCGACCCGCGCCATCATGCGCCGCGTGTAGTCGGCGTCCTCGGGACGGTCCGGGTGGAGCGGGGCGAGGGTGAACCCGCAGTTGCCGCCGGCGACGGTGGTGACCCCGTGGTTCATCGACGGGGTGGCGTACGGGTCCCAGAAGAGCTGGGCGTCGTAGTGGGTGTGCGGGTCGACGAAGCCGGGCGCGAGGACGAGGCCGGTGGCGTCCTCGGAGTTCGCGGCGTCCTCGGCGACGGTGCCGGGCTCCGCGATGACGGCGACGCGTCCGTCGCGGATGCCGACGTCCGCGCAGTAGGAGGGCCCGCCGCTGCCGTCCACGACGGTCGCTCCGCGGATGAGGTGGTCGAGCATGACGGGGTCCCTCCCGTGGTGTCCGGGGCAAAGGTGTGCGCCGGGGTGCGTACGGCCGCGGTACGCACCCCGGCCCGTGGAGCGGCGGTCCGGGAAGACGCCGCCCGTGTGTGACCGGGGGCCCCGCCCCCGGACCTCCGCTCCTCGACAGCCGGAGCGGCTCGCGGTCAGGCCGCGTCGCGGAACCGCGTCGTCCGGTGGACCGGGTCCGTGTCGATCTTGGGAATGACGTGCTCACCGATCAGCTTGATCGAGTTCATCGTGTCCTCGGGACTGATCCCGATCGGCAGCCCGAAGCTCAGCTGGTCGGCGCCCGCCTGCTCCCACCGCCGGCACTGCCCCAGCACCTCGTCCGGATCGCCGCAGATCATCAGCTCCTCGGCGATCAGCAGCTCGATGATCTCCTCGGAGTACTCCGGCAGCAGCTCCGGCCACTCCGGGATCCCCTCCGGCCGGGGAAACGTGTCGTGGTAGCGGAACAGCAGCGACTGGAGGTAGTTCAGCCCGCCGCCCACCGCGATCTCGACGGCCTTCTTGTGGGTCTCGGCGCAGATCGCCGTCGAGGTCACCATCACGTTGTCGTTGACGAAGTCACCGACCGGCTCGGCGTCCTTGACGGCGTTCTTGTAGGACTCGACGACCCACTCCATGTCGGAGACCTTCTGCACGCTGAAGCCCAGCACGCCGAGGCCCTTCTTCCCGGCCATGGCGTACGAGGGCGGCGAGCCGGCCGCGTACCACATCGCCGGGTGCGACTTCCCGTACGGCTTGGGCAGGATCTTGCGCGGCGGCAGCGACCAGTGCTTGCCCTGGAAGCCGACGTACTCGTCCTGGAGCCACATCTTGGGGAACTCGGCGATGGTCTCTTCCCAGAGTTCCTTCGTGTGGTTCATGTCGGTGATGCCCGGCATGAACCCGAGGATCTCGTGCGTACCCGCCCCGCGGCCGGAGCCGAACTCGAAGCGGCCCTCCGAGAGGTGGTCCATCATGGCGACCTTCTCGGCCACCTTCACCGGGTGGTTGACCGGGGCGAGCGGGTTGAAGATGCCGGAGCCGAGGTGGATGCGCTCGGTGGCGTGTGCGAGATAGCCCAGGTACACGTCGTTGGCCGACAGGTGCGAGTACTCCTCCAGGAAGTGGTGCTCGGAGGCCCAGGCGTACTTGAAGCCGGACTTGTCCGCCTGGATGACGTACTCGGTCTCCTCGATCAGCGCCTTGTGCTCTGCCCCGGGGTCGGCCTTGGCCCGCGCGGCGGGCACGTACCCCTGTACAAAGAGCCCGAATTCCAAGGGGGTTCACCGTCCTCAATCGTTTCTGACACACCGTCAGATTCTGCTGCGTCCGACTGTTCCACCGACACCCCGACCCGTCAATACCTGATGGCTCGTCAGGTCGCGGCGCTCGGGCGGCCCGGTCAGAAGAGGCTGACGCCGGCCAGCCACCCTCCGTCGATGACGAACGGCTGACCGGTGATGTACGAGGAGTCGTCCGAGGTCAGGAAGAGCGCGAGCGCCGCCACCTCCTCGGGCCGGCCGATCCGGCCGAGCGGCACGAGCTTCCTGTACAGCGCGCCCACGGCCTCCGCCGTCTCCTCGGGGTCCGCGTCCGGGTCCAGCGCCGCCGGATTGGTCATCGGGGTGTCCACGGCGCCGGGGCACATGGCGTTGACCCGGATGCCCTTCGCGGCCAGCTCCACGGCCGCCACCTTGGTCAGACCCAGCACGGCGTGCTTGGTCGCGGCGTACGCGCCGACGAACGCCATGCCGGTGAGCCCGGTGTAGGAGGACGTGTTGACGATGGTCCCGCCGCCGGCCGCCTCGATCTCGGGCGCGACGGTCCTGATCCCCAGGAACGCCCCCACCTGGTTGACCTGCACCACCTGCTGGAACTCCTCCAGCGGCGTGGACACCAGCTCGTTGAAGCGCAGGATCCCCGCGTTGTTGACCAGCCCGTCGATCTTCCCGAAGGCGTCCTTCGCCACGGCCACGGCGGCCTGCCAGTCCGCCTCCCGGCTCACGTCCAGGTGTGTGAAGAGCGCGACGTCCTCGCCCAGCTCCTTCGCGAGGGCCTCGCCCTGCTCGTCGAGCACGTCGGCGAGCACCACCCGCGCACCCTCGGCGGCGAACAGCCGCGCCTCCTGCTCACCCTGCCCGCGCGCCGCGCCGCTGATCAGCACGACCCGCCCGTCCAGCTTGCCCATGGCCTGACTCCTACCTGTCGAGGTTGTCGAGGTGAGGTGCGACGTCGGCGGCGAACGCCGCCATCTGGTCGGTCAGTTCATTCCTGCCGCGGCTGCGGAAGCGCACCTGGATCTGGTGCACGCCCATCGCGCCGTACTCCCGCAGCGACTCCGCCAGGGCCTCCGGCTTCCCGCTGAGCGTGCGCCGCCCCACGGACCAGCCCGGCTCCCCCACGTACAGCGGTTCGGTGATGGCCCCGACGACGATCGGCTCGGCGACCCCCGCCTCCTCGCGGAGCGCGCGCAGCCGGCCGATCTGCGCGGGCAGCTTCTCCCGTGGGTCCCCCTGCGGCAGCCACCCGTCCCCGCGCACGGCGGCCCGCCGCACCGCCGCGGGCGACGACCCGCCCACCCAGACGGGCACCCGCTCCTGAGCGGGCCGTGGCAGCTGCCCGAGCCCGCTGAAGGCGAACCGCTCCCCCGCGAACTCCGGGTACTCGTCGGGGCCGAGCGCGGCCTTGAGCGCGTCGATGCTCTCGTCGAGAACGGCGCCCCGCCCGTCGAAGTCCGCCCCGAGCGCCTCGAACTCCTCCCGCACGTGCCCGGCCCCGACCCCGAGGATCAGCCGGCCGCCGCTGAGGTGGTCGAGGGTGGCGTACTGCTTGGCCGTGGCCAGCGGATGCCGCAGCCCGACGACGGCGACATGGCTCATGAGCAGCACGCGCTCGGTGATCCCCGCGAGGAAGGCGAGCGTGGCGACGGGGTCGTACCAGACGGTGCTCATCGCCCCCGCGAGCCTGCGGGGGATGGCGACATGGTCACAGCTCGCCAGATAGGTGAAGCCGGCACGGTCGGCGGTGCGGGCGATCTCGGCGAGGTCGGCCGGGGTGGCGCCGGCCTCCCACGGCTCCGCGTAGATGGCGCTCTGCGACTGGACCGGAAGCTGCATCCCGTACGACAGCGGTCCGGTGGGCGGTATCGGCACCGAACGGCCTCCTTCCCCTGGTGACCCTGACACGAATCTGACGGCTCGTCACATGACAAGCGGGGTCATCGTCGTACCTGACGCCTCATCAGGCAAGGGGTGGCCGGCGAGTAGGCACTCAGGGGATCGCCAGCGGCGCGGGCCGGTGACAATCGGCACGAATGTTCTTATGTACAGCTATAACCTGACGGGTTACCCGTGCTCATGCGCAGGTCGCTGATGCGCGGCGCGAGTTCCACCACCAGCTTTCCACACGGATCATCCGCGATAACCCAGCGGTGGCTGTGGAGGACCTGGCGGTCAAAGGACTCGCCCGCACACGTCTGGCCAAGTCCGTGCATGACGCGGGGTGGGCGTCGTTCGTCGCGATGCTGGAGTACAAGGCCGCCTTGTGCGGGCGAGACTTCATCAGGATCGGGCGCTTCGAGCCGACCAGCCAGGACTGCTCCGCCTGCGGTACCAAGGACGGCCCCAAACCCCTACACGTCCGTGTCTGGCAGTGCCAGGGGGGCGGGGCAGTCCTGGACCGGGACATCAACGCGGCGGTCAACGTCGCACTGGCCGCCGGACTGGCGGTATCAGCCTGTCGAGCGCAGGTAAGACCGGGATCCCTGATCCCGGCACAGCGCGAAGAAGCAGGAACCCGCCGAGACGGCCAACCAGCCGTGGCAGGAATCCCCGTCCATTGGGCGGGGAGCGGAAGTCATTTCCGGTACAGCTCCTCGATCTCTGCCTCGAAGTCCCGCGCGATCGCGTCCCGCTTCAGCTTCAGGGACGGCGTCAGATGGCCGCCCTCCTCGGTGAAGTCCACGGTCAGTACGGTGAACTTGCGGATCGACTCCGCGCGCGAGACGAGCCGGTTGGCCTCGTCCACCGCGCGCTGCAGCGCCGAGCGCAGTTCCTCGTCGTGGACGAGCTCGCCGATCGGCACGTCCCCCTTCTTCTTCATCTGGCGCCAGTGGGCCAGCCCGTCCGGCTCCAGGGTGATCAGGGCGGTGACGAAGGAGCGGTTGTCGCCGACCACCATGCACTGGCTGACCAGCGGGTGGGCGCGCAGCCAGTCCTCCAGCGGGGCCGGGGTGACGTTCTTGCCTCCCGAGGTGATGATGATGTCCTTCTTGCGGCCGGTGATCGTGAGGTAGCCGTCCTCGTCGAGCGCGCCCAGGTCCCCGGTGGCGAACCAGCCGCCGTCCAGGACGGGGACGGCCGCGCCGCGTGCGGTGTCCCAGTACCCCTGGAACACCTGGCCGCCGCTGAGCAGCACCTCGCCGTCCGGCGCGATGCGTACGGCGGTGCCCGGCAGGGGCCAGCCGACCGTGCCCAGGCGTGGCTTGAGGGGCGGGGTGACGGTGGCGGCGGCGGTGGTCTCCGTCAGGCCGTAGCCCTCGAAGATCTCGATGCCGGCGCCCGCGTAGAAGGCGGCGAGCCGGCGGCCCAGCGGGGAACCGCCGCAGATCACGTGGCGGACGTGGCCGCCGAGCGCGGCCCGGATGCGGCGGTAGACCAGCGGGTCGTACAGCGCGCGTGCCGCCCGCAGACCCACGCCCGGGCCGGGGCCCGTGCCGTGCTCGGCCGCCTCGACGGCCTGGCCGTAGCGCTGGGCGATCCGGGCCGCCCGGTCGAAGGACGAGGCCCGGCCCATCTTCTCGGCGGTGGCCCGGCCGGTGTTGTAGACCTTCTCCAGTACGTACGGGATCGCCAGCAGGAACGACGGCTTGAAGCCGGCCAGGTCGGCGAGCAGGTCCTCGGTCCTGATCGACGGGGCGTGGCCGAGGCGGACCCGGGCGCGCAGACAGCCGATCGCGACCATCCGGCCGAAGACGTGCGACAGCGGCAGGAACAGCAGGGTGGACGCCGGGTACTTGCTGACGGACCTGAAGACCGGGTGCAGCAGTTCGATGGCGTTGTCGACCTCGGCGAAGAAGTTGCCGTGCGTCAGGACGCAGCCCTTGGGGCGGCCGGTGGTGCCCGAGGTGTAGATCAGGGTGGCCGCAGACTCCGGCTCCAGGGTGGCGCGGCGGGCCGCGACGACGGCGTCGGGGACGTCCTCGCCGAGCTTCTTCAGCCGCCCGAGCGCGCCCGTGTCGAACTGCCAGAGGTGGGCCAGGCCGCCGAGCTGTTTGCGTTCCTGGCTGATGACTCGACTCTGTTCGGCCGTCTCGACGGCGCAGGCCACCGCGCCGGAGTCCTGGAGTATCCAGCGGGCCTGGAAGGCGGACGAGGTCGGGTAGATGGGGACGGTGACCAGGCCGGCGGCCCAGGACGCGAAGTCGAGCAGGGTCCACTCGTACGTCGTGCGCGCCATGATCGCGATGCGGTCGCCGCCCCGCAGGCCCTCCGCGATCAGGCCCTTGGCGACGGCGAGGACCTCGGCCGCGAACTCCGCCGCCGTCACGTCCTGCCAGGTGCCGTCCGGCTGCTTGCGGCTGAGCACGGCGTCCGCGGGGGCCTCACGGGCGTTGTCGAACGGGATCTCGGCGAGCGAGCCGCGGCGGACGGGCCGGGCGAACGCCGGTACGGAGACCTGCTGGACGCTGCCGTCGGCGGCCCTGACCTTCGTCGGCTCGACCAGGACGGGGGTGGACGGGGCGGTGGGTGGGGCGGATCGCGTGGACACGTGCGGCTCCTCGGCATCGGGGTCGGGCGGGTTCACCTGGTCCGTCCGGCGGCAGGCCCTGATGCCTGCGCCGGACCGTGCTCAACTTCTCTACCGTTCAGACGCGTTCGAGGATGGCGGTGACTCCCTGTCCGCCCGCCGCGCAGATCGAGATCAGTCCGCGGCCCGGGGCGTCCCGCTCCGCGAGGAGTTTGGCGAGGGTCGCCACGATCCGTGCGCCCGTCGCCGCGAACGGGTGCCCGGTGGCGAGGGAGGACCCCGCCACGTTGAGCTTGTCCCGGTCCACGGGCGCCAGCCCCTGCTTCTCCCACGCGGCCAGGGTGGCCAGGACCTGGGAGGCGAAGGCCTCGTGCACCTCGAAGAGGTCGAAGTCCTCCACCGTCAGACCGGCCCGCTCCAGCATCCGCGGCACGGCGTACGCGGGCGCCATCAGCAGCCCGTCCTCGCCGTCCACGTAGTCGACCGCGGCCGTCTCGTACAGGGAGAGGTACGCCTGCGGTTCCAGGCCGTGCCGCTCGGCCCACTCCTCGCTCGCCAGCAGCACGGTCGCGGCGCCGTCCGTGAGCGGGGTCGAGTTGCCCGCGGTCATCGTCGCGTCCGGATGGTCCGTGCCGAACACCGGCTTCAGCGTGGCCAGTTTCTCCACGGTGGAGCCGGGGCGCAGGTTCTGGTCGCGGTCAAGGCCGAGGTACGGGACGACGAGGTCGTCCAGGAACCCCCGGTCGTACGCGGCGGCGAGCCGCTGGTGGCTGGTGGCGGCGAGCAGGTCCTGCTCCGCCCGTCCGATCTCCCACTGCCGGGCGGTGACCGCCGCGTGGTCGCCCATCGAGAGGCCGGTGCGCGGCTCGGCGTTGCGCGGGATGTCCGGGACGAGGTGCCGGGGACGCACCCCCGCCAGGGCCTTGGCCTTGCCGCCCGTCGACTTCGCGCGCCGGGCCGACAGGAGCAGCCGGCGCAGCTCGTCGTTGACGCCGAGCGGCGCGTCGCTCGTGGTGTCCGCGCCACCCGCGATCGCGGAGTCGACCGCCCCCAGCATGATCTTGTCGGCGACGGCGATGACGGCCTGGAGGCCGGTGCCGCAAGCCTGCTGGATGTCGTAGGCGGGGGTGCGCGGGTCGAGCCGGGAGCCGAGCACCGTCTCCCGGGCCAGGTTGAAGTCCCGGCTGTGCTTGAGGACCGCGCCCGCGGCGAACTCGCCGACCTGCTGCCCCTGGAGCCCGAACCGCTCGACCAGACCGTCCAGCGCGGCGGTGAGCATCTGCTGGTTGGAGGCCTGCGCGTAGGGGCCGTCGGAGCGTGCGAACGGGATGCGGCTGCCGCCGATGACCGCGACCCGGCGGGGCTGCGGGAGTGCGAGGGGGATCAATTCGACCAACTCATCTCGACCAACTCCTGACTCTTGAGTAACCTTACTCCAGAGTAAATCTACGACCGAGCAGGGAGTCTGGACAATGGCCGACCGCTATCTGCACCTCACCGGCACGGCACCCGGCCGGTTTCTGACCCGGAAGCTCGGCCTGCCGCAGCCCGAGCGGCTGCGCCGCTGGACGCTGGAGACCCCGTCGCTTCCCGGCCCGGTCGTCCACCTCACGGCCGGGGACTCCGCCGTCACGGACGAACTCGGCGCCGTCCTCGCCGCCTGCGGCCCGGAGGTCGTGGCCCGCGCCGACCGGCCGGCCGGAATCGTCCTGGACGCGACGGCCGTCGACACCGCCGCCGGGCTCGGGGCGGTGCACGCCGCCCTGCACCCGGTCGTCCGCTCACTCGCCCCCGGCGGCCGCATCGTCGTCCTCGGGGTGCGCCCGTCCCCGGACGACCACCACCAGGCCGCCGCTCAGCAGGCCCTCGAAGGGTTCGTGCGCTCCCTCGGCAAGGAGATCGGCAAGGGCGCCACCGTGCAGCTGGTGCGCATCGCGCCCGGCGCGGTCGCCGGCGCCGCGTCCACCCTGCGCTTCCTGCTCTCCCCCCGGTCGGCGTACATCAGCGGTCAGGTCATCGAGGTGACCGACGCCGCTCCCGATCCCGTCGCCGACTGGGCCGCCCCGCTCACCGGCCGCACCGCGCTGGTCACCGGCGCGGCCCGCGGCATCGGCGCCTCGGTCGCCTCCGTCCTCGCCCGGGACGGCGCCCACGTCATCTGCCTGGACGTCCCGCAGGCCCAGGAGGACCTGGTCCGCACCGCCGACCGGCTCGGCGCCTCCGCCCTGCCGCTGGACATCACCGCGGACGACGCGGCCGAACGGATCGCCGCCGCGGTCCCGGACGGCCTCGACATCCTCGTCCACAACGCCGGCATCACCCGGGACCGGCGCCTCGCCAACATGCCCGCCGACCGCTGGGCCTCGGTCATCGACGTCAACCTGGACAGCGTCCTGCGCACCACCGACGCCCTGCTGAAGGCCGGCACGGTCAACCGCGGGGGCCGGATCGTCGCCACCGCCTCCATCGCGGGCATCGCCGGCAACAACGGCCAGACGAACTACGCGGCCAGCAAGGCGGGCATCATCGGCCTGGTCCGCTCGCTCGCCCCGCGCGCCGCCGCCGACCACGGCGTCACGGTCAACGCGGTGGCCCCCGGCTTCATCGAGACGAAGATGACCGCGGCCGTCCCCCTCCTCATCAGGGAGGCCGGCCGCCGGATGAACTCCCTCGCGCAGGGCGGCCTCCCGGTCGACGTCGCCGAGACCACCGCCTGGTTCGCCCAGCCCGCGTCGAGCGCCGTCAACGGCCAGGTCGTCCGGGTCTGCGGCCAGAGCCTGCTGGGAGCGTGAGGGTGACCCGGACACCGAGCCTGCCCCTCTCCCTGGCGCGCGGCGCCGCCACCTCCCCGTTCAAACGCGCGGGCAGGCCGGGCGCCACGCTGCCGTCCGACCGCCCGCGCCTGCCGGCCGTACCGGTCGCCCCCGGCCCCCTGGCCGCGTACCGCAGGATCTGCGGCTTCACCGGGCCGGACGCCCTGCCGGTGACGTACCCCCACGTCCTGGCCTTCCCGCTCGCCATGCGGCTCATGACCCGGCGGCGCTTCCCGCTGCCGGTCACCGGACTCGTGCACACGTGGATCGAGATCACCGCGCACGAGGTGCTCCACCCCTCGGACCCACTCGAACTCATGGTGCACGCCGAGGAGTTGTCGCCGCACCGGCGCGGTACCGAGGTCACCGTGGTCACCGAGGCGCGCCGGGCGGGCAAGCTGGTGTGGGAGTCCCGCAGCGGCTACCTGTCGCGCCACGCGACGCGTACGGGGACGGCCCCGGCGGCCCCCGCCCCGCCCGCCGGTGAGACCGCGTCGCTGCCCGCCGTCGCCGAGTGGCGGCTCCCCGCCGACCTCGGGCGGCGCTACGGGGCCGCGTCCGGCGACCGCAACCCGATCCACCTGTACCCGCTGACCGCCCGGCTGTTCGGCTTCCCCCGCGCCATCGCCCACGGCATGTGGACCGTGGCCCGCTGCCTCGCCGAGGCCCCGCGGCCCCACCTGGTCCACTCGGTGCGGGCCGACTTCAGGGCCCCCGTCCTGCTGCCCGGCACCGTCACCTACGCCTCGGACGGCGCCGCCTTCCAGCTCCGCGACGGCGACCGCGTCCACCTGACCGGGACGGCGGCCGCCAGGCCCGCGGAGCGCTGACCGCCCTCAGGCCGGCCCCCCGGACTGCCCCGGCGGCAGCCAGGGGCGGCCGTTCATCAGGTTCTCCAGACCGGCCCAGGAGAAGTTCATCAAGGTGGCCGCCGCCTCCTTGGCCGAGACGCCCGGAGTCTCGTTCGCCCACCCGGCGAGCGACTCCGCGGCGCCCACCAACGCCTGGGCCAGTCCCGCCACATCGCGGTCCGCGAGGGCCGGATCATGGTGCACCTCGCGCGCGGCGGCCCCGATCAGACCCGTCACGAACGCAACGATCTCCTCGCGCATCACGTACACCTCACCGGCGAACGGCTCCCCGTGCGTCCGCGCCTGCCGGTACAACACCGCCCAGCCGTCCGGGTTCCGCGCCGTGTGGGTGAAGAAGGCCCGCAGCCCCTCCCACAGTTGACGATCCGCCGCCTGCCCCGGCTCCACCCCCGCCCGCACCGCCGCGACCAGGGCGTTCGCCTCACGCCTGATGCAGGCGGAGAAGAGTTCGTCCTTGGAGTTCAGGTAGAGGTAGACCAACGGCTTGGACACCCCGGCCAGCTCGGCGATCTCGTCCATCGAGGCGGCACGGAAACCGCGCTGCCCGAAAATCCGTACCGCGGCGTCCATCATCTGCTGCTCACGCACCGCGCGCGGCATCCGTTTGCTCTTCACAGCACCCACGTCGACTTCCTCCCGCCCCCGCTGCGCTACTCCTCGGTAAGGGTACGGGGCGGGCCCGGGCCCCGGGGTGCGGCAGGGGGGCGGGCCGGTCACGGCGACCGGAAGTCGTCCCACGGGACCACACCGCGGGCGCGACGTACGACTCCGGTATCCCACGGATCACACCGGAGGCCGACGCCTTCGCACGAGGCCCGCCCCTAGGGTCCGTAGGTATGACGATCAGACTCCGCAGAAGGACAGCCGCCGCCCTCACCGCCCTGGTCCTGCTGGCCACGCCCGCCGTCACCGCCCACGCCGTGTCCGCCCCCTTACCCACGCCGGCCGCGTCCGCCGTGGCGCTCGAACTGCCCCGCCCGACCGGCCCGTACGCCGTCGGCGCCGACGTCCTGCACCTCACCGACCACAGCCGCACCGACCCCTGGGTCCCCGGGGCCGGGGACCGCGAACTGATGGTGTCGGTCCACTACCCGGCCCGGCCCGGCGGCGGAAGCGGCCCCGCCTCCTACATGAGCACCGAGGAGGCCCGGCTGATGCTGGCGGAGCGGGGACTGGACGGCATCGTCCCGGCCACCGTCGTCAGTTCCACCTCCACCCACGCCCGCGCGGACGCCCGCGCCGCCCACGGCCGGTTCCCGCTGGTCCTGCTCTCCCCCGGCTTCGGCACGCCCCGCGCCACTCTGACCTCCCTCGCGGAGGACCTCGCGAGCCGCGGCTACGTCGTGGCGAGCGTCGATCACGCCTACGAGTCCACCGGCACCGCCTTCCCCGGCGGGCGGGTGCTGACGTGCGCGGCCTGTGACGTGGCCGAGGCCGCGCCGGACGAGGCGGCCGAGCGGAAGGTGCTGAAGACCGTCTCCACCGGGCGGGCCGACGACCTCTCCTTCGTGCTCGACCGGCTGACCGGCCCCCGCCCCGCCTGGAAGAAGTCGCACATGATCGACCGGCGGCGGGTCGCCGCCGTGGGCCACTCCATCGGCGGCAGCGCCGCGGCCTCCGCGATGCTCGCCGATCCCCGCGTCGACGCGGGGGTCAACATGGACGGCACCTTCTTCGACCCGATCCCCCGCTCGGGACTCGGCGGCCGCCCGTTCCTCATGCTCGGCACCGACTCGTTCCACCACCCCACGGGCGGGGACGAATCCTGGGACGAGGGCTGGCAGCGCCTGGACGGCTGGAAGCGCTGGCTGACCGTCCAGGGCTCCGGTCACTTCACCTTCACGGACATCCCGGGACTCGGCGAACAGCTCGGCCTGCCGGTCGACCCCGAGGCGCCGCTCTCCGGTGACCGCTCGGCACGGATCACCCGCGACTACGTGGCGGCCTTCCTCGACCTGCACCTGCGGGGCCGGGAGCAGCCGCTCCTCGACGGCCCCTCCCCGGCCAACCCGGAAGTGGTCGTCCAGCACCCCTGACAGCCCGCCGGGACCGGGGCGCGCAGCGGACGTCCACGCCCCGGTTCCCCGTGACACGCGGAAGCCCCCCGCCGGCGCACAGGCTCGGCGGAGGGCTTCTCCAGCGGTGTCGGCAGGCCGTCCCGGCCCTGCCTCAGGCGGCGACCGGCACGCGCTCCGGCTCGGGCGCGGGCGCCTCGTCGTCGACCGGGGAGGCCGTCGCCGAGTTGTACGCGTCGTGGTCGAGGATCTTCTCGCGGGCCGAGACGATCACCGGGACGAGCGCCTGGCCGGCCACGTTCGTAGCCGTCCGCATCATGTCCAGGATCGGGTCGATCGCCATCAGCAGGCCGACACCCTCCAGCGGGAGGCCCAGCGTCGACAGCGTGAGGGTCAGCATGACCGTGGCGCCGGTCAGACCGGCGGTGGCCGCCGAACCGATCACCGAGACGAACGCGATGAGGATGTAGTCACCGACACCCAGCTGCACGTCGAAGATCTGCGCGATGAAGATCGCGGCGAGCGCCGGGTAGATCGCGGCGCAGCCGTCCATCTTGGTCGTCGCACCGAACGGGACCGCGAAGGAGGCGTACTCCTTCGGGACGCCGAGGCGCTCGGTGACCTTCTGGGTGACCGGCATCGTGCCGACCGAGGAGCGGGAGACGAAGGCCAGCTGGATCGCGGGCCAGGCGCCCTTGAAGAACTGGAGGGGGCTGACCTTGGCGACGGTGGCGAGCAGCAGCGGGTAGACGCCGAACATCACCAGGGCGCAGCCGATGTAGACGTCGGCGGTGAACGTCGCGTACTTGCCGATCAGGTCCCAGCCGTAGTCGGCGATGGCGTAGCCGATGAGGCCGACGGTGCCGAGGGGGGCGAGGCGGATGACCCACCACAGGGCCTTCTGGAGGAGCTCCAGGACGGACTCGCTGAGGGTGAGGATCGGCTGGGCCTTCTCACCGAGCTGCAGCGCGGCGATGCCGGCGACGGCGGCCATGAAGACGATCTGGAGGACGTTCAGCTCGGTGAACGGCGTGATCACGTTGTCCGGGATGATGCCGGTCAGGAAGTCGAGCCAGGACCCGGAGTGCTCCGGGAGCTTGCCGTCCTTCGGCGTGAGGCCGGTGCCGGAGCCCGGGTTGGTGATCAGGCCGATCGCGAGGCCGATGGCGACCGCGATGAGCGAGGTGATCATGAACCAGAGCAGCGTGCGGGTGGCCAGCCGGGCGGCGTTGTTGACCTTGCGCAGGTTGGTGATCGACACCAGGATCGCGAAGAAGACGAGGGGCGCGACGGCCAGCTTCAGCAGCTGGACGAAGATGTGGCCGACCTTGTCGAGCGTGGTGTAGAGCCAGCTGATGTCCTGGCTGCGGGCCAGCCAGCCCAGGAGCACGCCGAGCACGAGGCCGGCGACGATCTGGGCCCAGAAGGGGACCTTGGGTATGCGGAAACCGGAGCCGGAGGGCTCATCGGTGGTGGTGGACGCGGGGTTCGCGGACACGGACACACTCCAGATGTGACGCATCGGGACGCACGGGGACGGTGTGCGGGGGACGGGGGTGCGGCGCCCGCGTCAGGGGCGGCGCCGCTGCATGATGCCGGTTCAGACGTTGCGGCAACAGACCGCGGACATACAGCGGCAGAGATCGACATGAAGGCGCTCCACGAGCGGGGTGCTCGCGGCAGGTCGGAGGCGCACAGCAGTCTTCATGTCGAACACGTTAACACTTGAACTTTGAGAACCTCAAAGGTGTTCTTTGGGCCCCGGGGGCGGCCGCCGAGCCGTTCACGGGGCCGCCGCGACCCGGACCCGGCTCCGGACACACGAAAACCCCAGTACAGGAGCGCTCGCTCCGGTGCCGGGGTTTCGAAGAGAAAGGGGGTGAGTGTGAGGAAGCTTACAAAGCCCTTACGTCGCCCTCACGGAACCACTACTGGGTGACGCTGTCCTCGCGCGTGCGGTTCGCTTCGAGGCGGGCCTTGGCGCGGTCGACCGAGGACACGATCTGCTCGGACATCTCGTCACGCTGCCTGCGCAGCAGTACGTAGCTGAGCGGCGCGGAGAGCACCAGCGCCAGCAGGATGACCCAGACGATGTTGGACCCTCCCGCGCCGGAGGGGATGAGCCCGAAGTTGACGGCGATGGCGGCGACGACGAAGCAGCCGACGAAGATGCTGAGACGCATCGCGGTGTACCGGATCGTTGCGCTCGGCTTGGCAGCGGACACAGCTGGCCTTCTCTCTACGTACGACAGTCCTGCCCGACCAGTGAAGCATGCCCCACAATCGATCAGTTCGGCAGGCTGCGCATAACCGCGCGCCGGGGCCGCGGGCGCGCTCAGCCGAGGTGCAGCAGCATGATGATGTCGTCGCGGTCATCGCCCTCGGCCACCCGGATCGCCCCGGGGACCCGCCCGACCTCCTTGTAACCGCAGGCGCCGTAGAAGCGGTCGGCGCCCGTGCCGCCCCGGCAGGTGAGCCGGATCGCCTCGATGCCGTCGATGGTGCGCGCGGCGTCGGCGGCCGCGGCCATCAGGTCGCGTCCGTAGCCGCGGCCCTGGTGACGGGGGTGGACCATGACGGTGTAGAGCCAGATCCAGTGCCCCATGAGCCGGTGCGTGTTGTGGGCGAGGAAGGCCGTGGCGGCGACGGCGCCCTCCTCGTCGTAGCCGACGAGCAGCCGGGTGCGGCCCTCGGCCATGGCGACCAGGTGCTTGACCAGCTCGGGCCGGATGTCGTCGGCCGTCACGGGCGGCACGAAGCCCACCGCGCCCCCCGCGTTGGACACATCGGCCCAGAGCGCGGCTATCCCGTCGCGAACCGACCGGTCGAACTTCGGATCCAGCTCAAACGTAAGTGCCATAGGCGCAGATTAACCATTACGGTTGGTCGGCTCAACCACCGTCCGGAACGCGAGAAAGCTCCGGCCGGGGACGGCGGCCGGAGCTTTCGTTCACGCTGCGCGCGACGGGGCGCGCCGCCGGGTCAGACCCGCATCGGCTGCGGTGACTCGCGCCGCTCCGCGTCCGGGCCCGGGTACTCGCGGATGATCTCGTACCGGGTGTTGCGCTCCACGGGACGGAAACCGGCGTCGCGGATCAGGTCCAGCAGGTCGTCACGGCCGAGCTTGTTCGGCGTGCCGTAGTTGTCCGCGTCGTGCGTGATCTTGTACTCGACGACCGAGCCGTCCATGTCGTCCGCGCCGTGCTGGAGCGCGAGCTGGGCGGTCTGCACGCCGTGCATCACCCAGAAGACCTTGACGTGCGGGACGTTGTCGAACAGCAGCCGGGAGACCGCGAAGGTCTTCAGCGCCTCCGCGCCGGTCGCCATCGTCGTCCGCGCCTGGAGCTTGTTGCGGATCTTGCCGTCCTTCATGTCCACGAAGTCGTGCTGGTAGCGCAGCGGGATGAAGACCTGGAAGCCGCCCGTCTCGTCCTGCAGCTCACGCAGCCGCAGCACGTGGTCGACGCGGTGACGAGGCTCCTCGATGTGCCCGTACAGCATCGTCGCCGGGGTCTTGAGCCCCTTCTCGTGCGCGAGCCGGTGGATGCGCGACCAGTCCTCCCAGTGGGTGGCGTGGTCGACGATGTGCTGGCGGACCTCCCAGTCGAAGATCTCCGCACCGCCGCCGGTCAGCGACTCCAGACCGGCCTCGATGAGCTCGTCGAGGATCTCGGAGGCGGACAGCCCGGAGATGGTCTCGAAGTGGTGGATCTCGGTGGCGGTGAACGCCTTGAGGGAGACCTGCGGCAGCGCTTCCTTCAGCGCGCTCAGCGAACGCGGGTAGTAGCGCCACGGCAGGGTGGGGTGCAGCCCGTTCACGATGTGCAGCTCGGTGAGGCTCTCGCCCTCCATCGCCTTCGCGAGGCGGACGGCCTCCTCGATCCGCATCGTGTAGGCGTCCTTCTCCCCCGGCTTGCGCTGGAAGGAGCAGTACGCGCACGAGGCGGTGCACACGTTGGTCATGTTGAGGTGGCGGTTGACGTTGAAGTGGACGACGTCGCCGTTCTTGCGCGTACGCACCTCATGGGCCAGACCGCCGAGCCAGGCCAGGTCGTCGGACTCGTAGAGCGCGATCCCGTCCTCACGGGTCAGCCGCTCACCGTCCCGGACCTTCTGCTCCAGCTCGCGCTTGAGTCCCGCGTCCACTAGGGCGCCTCCCATTTTCTCTCCGTAACGAACTCAGCTCACCGTACGCCTAGCCCTCTTCCGGGAGGTCGCCGACCCGGTTCTCCCACTTGGTGGACAGCACGATCGTGGTACGCGTCCGGGAGACGCCCTTGGTGCCGCTGAGGCGGCGAATGGTCTTCTCCAGACCGTCGACGTCACCGACCCGGACCTTGAGCATGTAGGAGTCGTCGCCGGCGATGAACCAGGCGTCCTCGATCTCCGCGAGGTCCTTCAGCCGGCGCGCGACGTCCTCGTGGTCGGCGGCGTCCGAGAGCGAGATGCCGATCAGGGCCGTGACCCCGAGGCCGAGCGAGGCCGCGTCGACGGTGGCGCGGTATCCGGTGATGACACCGGCGGTTTCCAGCCGGTTGATGCGGTCGGTGACGCTGGGCCCCGAGAGCCCGACGAGCCGCCCCAGCTCGGCGTACGAGGCCCTGCCGTTCTCCCTGAGGGCCTGAATGAGCTGCCTGTCCACCGCGTCCATGTGACTGAAACCTTCCATTGTTCAGCAGTATCGCGAGTCTACGTGTAGAATCTAAGGCGCACAGGCCTCAGAGCCTGCAAATCTTTCTGAACTTCCAAAAAACGCTTTCGAATCCTCAGGAGTGAGAACACCGTGTACACGATCGAGATGGCCTACGCCCGGATGCGCGAGCTGCAGGACCTGGCCAACCGCTCGCGTGCCCACCAGCCCGCCGCGGCCCACCGGGTCGACAGGACCCGCAACCCGCGCGCCCCCAAGAAGCGCTGACCCCGCCCGGGTCAGCCGCGAGAGCCGCCACCGAGCTCTCCCTCCCAGCGGCGGTACAGCCGGTGCGGCACCCCTGCCGCGTCCAGCACCCGCCCCGCGACGAAGTCCACCAGATCCTGGATGTGCGTCGCACCCGCGTAGAACGCCGGAGAGGCGGGCAGCACGACCGCGCCCGCCTCGTCCAGGGTCACCATGTGCCTCAGCGTCTGGCCGTTCAGCGGCGTCTCGCGCACCGCGACGACCAGCTTCCGCCGCTCCTTGAGCGTCACGCTCGCGGCCCGCTGCAGCAGGTCCTTCGAGAGCCCGAGCGCCACCCCGGCCACACACGCCGTCGACGCGGGCACGATGAGCATCCCCTTCGCCGGGTACGACCCCGAGGACGGCCCCGCCGCCAGATCGCCGGCCGCCCAGTGCCGTACCCCGGACACGTCCACGTCGAAGGTGTGCGGCTTGCCGTCCGCTCCCCGCGCCAGCCAGCCGGCCAGGTCCTCCCGCCAGTGCGCGTCGCGGAACGCGATCCCCGTCTCGTCCAGCAGCGTCAGCCGCGAGGCCCGGCTCACCACCAGATCGACGCTCTCCCCCGCGGCCAGCAGACCGCGCAGCACGGAGGCGGCGAATGGGGTGCCCGAAGCGCCCGAAACCCCGACAATCCAAGGCTTTCGCTGCTGCTGACTCACTGAAGTCCCGGAATCCACACCCCCGAGCCTATCCGGCACCCCGACGCACCGGCGCGTCAGGAGTTGGGGCCCGCGACGGGTACTACACCGTCAGACCCCGCGCCAGCAGGTCCAGCAGCGCACACGCGAACAGCGCGATCCCGATGAACCCGTTGACCTGGAAGAACGCCCGGTTCAGCCGTGAGAGGTCGTGCGGGCGCACCACCCGGTGCTCGTACACGAAGGCCACCGCGACGATCACCATGCCGACCCAGTAGAAGAGCCCGGCCTCCGCGGCAAGACCGAACCAGACCAGCAGGCCCGTCGTCACCACGTGGCAGACCCGCGCCCCCCACAGCGCCGCCGGCACACCGAAGCGCGCCGGGACGGACAGCACGCCGTGGGCGCGGTCGGCCTGCACGTCCTGGCAGGCGAAGATCAGGTCGAAGCCGCCGATCCAGACGCCGACGGCCAGCCCCAGGATCACCGCGTCCCACGACCAGCTGCCCGTCACCGCCAGCCAGGCGCCGACCGGCCCCATGGCCTGCGCGATGCCCAGAATGGCGTGCGGGTAGTTCGTGAACCGCTTGCCGTACGGGTAGACGACCATCGGCACCACGGCGAGCGGCGCGAGCGCCAGACAGAGCGGGTTCAACAGGGCCGCCGCCCCGAGGAACACCACGACGGCGACGAGCGCGCCCGTCCACGCCGACCTCACCGACACCGCACCGGTCACCAGCTCACGGCCCGCGGTGCGCGGATTGCGGGCGTCGATCTCGCGGTCGATGATCCGGTTCGCGGCCATCGCGAACGTCCGCAGCCCCACCATGGCGACGGTGACCAGCAGCAGGGTCACCCACTGGACCGACCCGCCGTCCAGGAACATCGCGGTCAGGGCGGCGATGTACGCGAAGGGCAGCGCGAAGACCGAGTGCTCGATCATCACGAGCCGCAGGAACGCCTTGACCTTGCTGTTCGGTTGCGCGGGCCCGGAGCCCAGGGTCGCTTCGGCGGCGCTCACAGTCCGTATTCCTTCCAACGGCGGTCGACCTTCGCCGCCGTGTCCGGGTCGGACTCGACCATGTCCGGCCAGCCCCCGTCCCGGGTATAGCCCTCCTCGGGCCACTTCCTCGTCGCGTCGATGCCCGCCTTGCCGCCCCAGAACTGCTGGTAGGAGGCGTGGTCGAGGTGGTCGACGGGCCCCTCGGCGACGGTGAGGTCGCGCGCGTAGTCGGTGTTGCCGAGCGCCCGCCAGGACACCTCGTGCAGATCGTGGACGTCGCAGTCGGAGTCCACGACGACGATCAGCTTCGTCAGCGACATCATGTGCGCGCCCCAGATCGCACTCATCACCTTCTGGGCGTGCTTCGGGTACTTCTTGTCGATCGAGACGATCGCGCAGTTGTGGAAACCACCGGACTCCGGCAGGTGGTAGTCCACGATGTCCGGCACGATGATCTTGAGGAGCGGCAGGAAGAACCGCTCGGTGGCCCGCCCCAGCGGCCCGTCCTCGGTCGGCGGCCGGCCGACCACGATGGACTGGAGCAGCGGCCGCTTCCGCATGGTCACGCAGTCGATGGTCAGCGCGGGGAACGGTTCCCGCGGCGTGTAGAAGCCGGTGTGGTCGCCGAACGGCCCCTCGGGAAGCATCTCCCCGGGCTCCAGCCACCCCTCGATGACGACCTCGGCGTTGGCCGGGACCTGGAGCGGCACGGTCTTGCAGTCGACCATCTCGATGCGCTTGCCCTGGATGAACCCGGCGAAGAGGTACTCGTCGATGTCCCCGGGCAGCGGTGCGGTCGAGGCGTACGTGACCGCGGGCGGCGCCCCGAAGGCGATGGCGACCGGCAGCCGCTCCCCGCGCTTGGCGGCGACCTGGTAGTGGTTGCGGCTGTCCTTGTGGATCTGCCAGTGCATCCCGATGGTGCGGCGGTCGTGGCGCTGGAGGCGGTAGAGCCCCAGGTTCCGTACGCCGGTCTCGGGGTGCTTGGTGTGGGTGAGGCCCAGGTTGAAGAACGAGCCGCCGTCCTTGGGCCAGGTGAACAGCGCGGGGAGCTTGTCCAGGTCCACGTCGTCGCCCGTGAGGACGACCTCCTGGACGGGGGCGTTCTCCGGCTTCACCTTCTTCGGCGGTACGTGCACCATCGTGCCGAGCTTGCCGAAGGCCTCCCGGACGCCGACGAAGCCGTGCGGCAGCTCCGGCTTGAGCAGCCCGCCGATCTTGTCGCTGATGTCGGCGTAGGACTTCAGCCCGAGCGCCTTGAGGAGGCGCTTGTCGGTGCCGAAGACGTTCATGGCCAGGGGCATCGACGAGCCCTTGACGTTCTCGAAGAGCAGCGCGGGTCCGCCGGCCTTGTTGACCCGGTCGACGATCTCACCGACCTCCAGGTAGGGGTCGACCTCGGCCTTGATGCGCTTGAGCTCGCCCTCGCGCTCCAGAGCCCGGAGGAGGGATCGAAGATCGTCGTAAGCCATGCCGTCCAGTCTGTCATCCCCCCTGGCGTCGGCCGCCGGGGCTCCCCCCGCGTCGGGGGCCGCCGTACCTCTCCGCGGTGTCCCGCGGAGAGGCGGCTCCGTGCCGGGGCCCGGCCGGGGTGAGGACGTCAGCAGGCGCCGAGGTCCTCCCAGACACCCCAGTCGCCGGTGGTGCCGGGCCGCTCGCCCTGCGTCCACCACTTGGCCCGCCAGGTGTGGTCGTTCAGGGAGGTGGTGTCCCCGGCGTTGTAGACGCGTCCGGCGTCCCAGGCCGGCGCCGCGCAATCCTCCGGGTCACCCGGGTCACCCGGGTCGCCGCCACCGCCGCCGATCTGCACGTCGACGCAGGCGTAGAACGCGTTGGCCGTGTCGGCGATGTTCCAGACGGCGAGGACCTTCTGGCGGCCGGTGAGGGAGCCGAAGTTCACCCGGTGGGTGACCGTGGCCCCGGGCTGGGCGCCGCCGTCGTTGAACTGCGCCACCTTCGTGCCGCCGACGAAGTACTGCCAGCTGCTCGTGGCGTGCCGGGCGGTCAGCTGCCAGGAGAAGTCGGCGGAACTGCCGACGGGAGTGACCTTCCAGCCCTTGCTGTTGTCATCGAGCTCCGCGAATTCCGCGTGGCCGCCGCTGCAGCTCTGCAGCCCCTTCGGCCCCTCGACGCTCTGCGGCTCGTACCTGATGGAGCCGCAGGCGACGAGGCCCGTGGCGCACTGGGCCTGACGGCTCGGGGGCGAGGACACGTATCCGTGCGCGCTCGCGGTGGTGGCGGGGAGGGCCACGGCGATGAGGGGGGCTATCCCCGCCCCGATCACTAAGGCCAGTCCGCGCTTGGTGTTCATGCCGACTCCTTCGCTGAAGGGGCTGCCGGGGGGCGGCAGCATCAGGACGCGCCCGCACCGGCGCGGTCCCGTGGCGTGAGGTACCGGACACGGTGCACACGCGGATGCGGCCGGTGGCGAGGGGGCGCCGCCCCGCAATCCCTTCGCGCGCCATCGGCCGCGCACGGGCGACCGAGGCTCACCTGGAGGGCCTGTCCGGCCCTAGGTCTAGACCATACTCACGGCCGGACCCCCGTCAAGAGAGCGCGCAGCCGGACACCGCCTCACCGCGAGTGGGAACTGACGCGCCGTCACCAGGCTTCCGCCTCCACCGTGTTGACGCCCGAAGCTGAGGGACGGCCATGACAGCCGCGGCGCCGACGAACAGGGCGAGCCGTACGCGGCGCGGGCGCGCGAACCCTTCGTCGACGAGGAAGCGCACGGCCCGGATGCCACGGCCGAGGGAGACCGCGGCCGGGGAAGTGAGCCGCACCGGGCCAGGGAGCCCGCTCCGTAGCGTGCGAGGCCGCCGGCATCACCCGCCCGCTACTCTGGGCGCGTCACCGGGCGGGGCATCGGCCCCGCCGAATCTCCTCGGGGGGACCTTTCCACCATGCTCCGGGCCCTGATCTATCTCCTGCCTCTGGCGCTGACGATCTACGCGTTCATCGACTGCCTGAACACCCCGGAGGACGAGGCCAAGCACCTGCCCAAGGTCGCCTGGGTCTTCATCATCCTGCTGTTCTGGATCGTCGGCCCGATCGTGTGGCTGGCCGCGGGCAAGCTGCGCCAGGTGCCCGCCGGAGGCCGCACGCCGTCCGAATGGCACCGCAACCACCGGCAGCAGTGGGTGGCGCCGGACGACAATCCCGACTTCCTCAAGTCGCTGAAGAGCGAGAACGAGAAGGACGAGGCGGTCCTCAAGGACTGGGAGGCGGACCTGCGCCGCCGCGAGGACGAGCTCAAGCGGCGCGAGGGCGGGCCGGAGGGGTCGACCCCTCCGGCGCCCTGACCCGGGACCGGCTCACGACGCCCCCGGCACGGGGCCTGATCACGCGTACAGCAGCTGCCCCAGCCGGTTGAGCAGGGGCAGCAGCGCTGTGCGCTCCTCCGGAGTGAGCGCTTCGAGCGCCCCGCGCACGGCGCGCATCTCCGCGCGGAGGGTGTGGGCGAGCGCCGTGCCCTCGGGGGTGCGGGTCGCCACCTTGGAGCGGCGGTCACCGGGGGCCGGGGCCCGGCGGACCAGACCGCGGGTCTCCATCCGGCTGACGAGGCCGGTGGCGTTGGACGCGTCGCAGACCAGGTGGGCGGCGAGGGCGCTCATCGGCATGGGCGCGTTGAGCGCGATCAGCGCGCGGGCCTGCGAGGTGGACAGGCCGTGGCGGGCGGCGACGGCGGTGAGGTCGTCATGGTGACCGCGGACGACGAGGGCCAGCGGCTCCAGCAGGTCGTCCGGAGAGGCGGCGGCTCGGTCGTCAGGAGCAGTGGCGGCGCGGGGCGTCGGTTCCGTGGTCATGGTCGGCCGTTCTTCGTTCGGCGGCTGCCGCAGTTTATTTGACATGCTCAACTGTTGGCAGTTACATGGAAGTAATTGCTTGAGCATATCAAGCTCTGAGCCGCACCCGCGTTCCGCGCCGCAAGGAGTACCCCCATGTCCTCCGTACCGTCCGGTGTCCACGACACCCCCCGCCCCGCCGAGTCCCCCGCCGGGACCGTCGCCCGCCTCCGCGCCACCTTCCGTACCGGCCGCACCAAGAGCCTCGACTGGCGCACGGGCCAGCTGCGGCAGCTGCGCGCGCTGCTGACCGAGCGGGGCGACGAGCTCGCGGACGCGCTCCACGCCGACCTCGGCAAGAGCCGCAAGGAGGCGTACCGCACCGAGATCGACTTCACGATCCGCGAGATCGACCACACACTGGAGCACCTGGCCGGCTGGCTGCGGCCCGAGCCCGCCCCCGTACCGGCCTCGCTGAGCGGGGCGAAGGCGCACACCGTGCAGGACCCGCTCGGCGTCGTCCTCGTCATCGCCCCCTGGAACTACCCGGTGCAACTGCTGCTCGCCCCGGTCGTCGGCGCACTGGCGGCGGGCAACGCGGTCGTGGCCAAGCCGAGCGAGCTGGCGCCCGTGACCTCCGCCGCCGTCGCGCGGCTGCTGCCGCGCTACCTGGACCCGGACGCGGTCGCCGTCGTGGAAGGGGCGGTGCCCGAGACCACCGCGCTGCTCGCCGAGCGTTTCGACCATGTCTTCTACACGGGCAACGGGACCGTGGGCCGGATCGTGATGGCCGCCGCGGCGAAGCACCTCACGCCGGTGACGCTCGAACTGGGCGGCAAATCACCGGTGTTCGTGGACCGGGGCACGGATCTGAAGGCGGTCGCGGGCCGGCTGGCGGCCGGCAAGTTCCTGAACGCCGGCCAGACGTGCGTCGCCCCCGACTACGTACTGACCGACCCGGAGACCGGCGCCGCCCTCGCGGACGCCCTCGCCACCGCGGTCGAGGGGCTGTTCGGGGCGGACGCCTCGACACACCCGGAGTACGGGCGGATCGTGAACCACCGGCACTTCGACCGGCTGACGGGTTTGCTCGGCTCCGGCCGCACGGTGACCGGCGGGACGTACGACCGCGACAGCAAGTACATCGCCCCGACCGTGCTGGCCGACGTGGCGCCGGACGCGCCCGTGATGCGGGAGGAGATCTTCGGGCCGGTGCTCCCGATCGTGACGGTCGGCGGCCTGGACGAGGCGATCGCGTTCATCAACGACCGCGACAAGCCGCTGGCGCTGTACGCGTTCACCGACGCGGACGCCGTACGGGAGCGGCTGATCGAGGAGACCTCATCGGGCGCGGTCGGCATCGGGCTGCCGCTGGCCCATCTCACCGTGTCGGACCTGCCGTTCGGCGGGGTCGGCGAGAGCGGGACGGGGAGCTACCACGGCCGGTACTCGCTGGAGACGTTCAGCCACCGCAAGGCGGTGCTGGACACCCCGATGCCCGCGTGAGCGCGGCCGGCCGGGGCGGGACGGCCGGCGACGGCTGAACCGCCCCGCCGCACCCGGCCCGCTCCGCCCCGATCGTTCGAAAATCTTCACCTTCCTCCAACACACCACCGATATCCTGGTGTTGACGAAGTGACAGGTCAGGGCGGGCTTCGGCACGGGGGGTGCTGTGGAGCGAGAGCTGTACGGGCGCGAGGCGATTTTCGGTGACGACGGACTTGCGGCGCGCCTGACCGGTCTCACTCCTCACGGTTCGCGGCGGGTGGTCTGCGAGCACGGCGACGACCCGCCCGTCGCCGTGCTGACCGGCGGCCGCGGCATGGGCAAGACGGCCGTGCTCAAACAACTGCGCAGCCTGTACCGGGAGATCACTCCCCTCGCCCTCGTGGACTGCGAGGCCGTGCTGCCCCCCGCGGATCCGGGGCCCGGCTGGACGCCCGTGACGGGGGTGCTGCCGGAGCTGGCCACCCAGCTCACGGCACGGGTGCACGCGGCCCGCCCGGTGCAGTTCCCGCGCCTGAGCCTGGGACTGGTGGCGGTGGCCTCGGTGTCCTGGCGGCGGGAGGACGAGTCGCGGGCGCAGCGTGATCTGCAGTCGCTCGGGCCCGTGCTGGCCACGCTCGACACCCGGGGCGACGCGGCGACCGGCTGGGTCACCAAAGTGCTGACGAAGCTGGCGGCCGGGGCCTTCGACTCCATGGCGCCGATGGCCGGCATGGTGGCCGAGGCGACCGTGGAGACGGTGCTGGAGGAAACGTTCAACCGGTTCCAGCGGCGTTCGGCGGACTGGTACGGGACGTATCCGCACGCGGGCGGCAACGGGCGGATCGGTCTGCGGCAGCTCGCGGTCGACTTCGAGCGGGGCGGCGATCTGCGCCGCCGCGCCGAGGACCACCTGGTGCTGGCCCTGGTCGCGGACCTGGTGCGGGCCTACCGCGGGATGGCGCGCGGCGCCCGGCGGGGCCGCCCGGTCCTGCTCCTCGACAACGCCCACTCGCCGCTCGGCCGCCAGCTGGTCGAACCACTGCTGCGTCAGCGCGCGAGCGGGGTGCGGGACCGGATCGCGGTGTTCGCCTCCTCGCGCATCCGCGACCACGCCGGGCTGAGCCACGCGGTGCGCCGCAGGCTCCCCGAGGTGGCGCACGCCTCGCACTGGACGCGGGGCACGGAGGTGACCTCCGGGATCCTGGCCGTCGACCTCACCCCGCTGGACGCCGCCCACGTGCGCTCCGCACTCGACCGTCACGACCCGCGCGGCCGCACCCCCGCGGGCCTGGCGCGCGGGATACACCGGCTGACGGGGGGCCGGCCCCTGGGGGTGGCCCTGCTGGCGCAGGCGGCGGGCGAGTCGCCGGAGCCCGGCCGGCTGGTGCCGGGGGCGCTGCTGGAGCGCACGGTGGAGCTGCGGGAGGACCGGCCGCCGGTGCGGGTGGCCGACGAGCTGCTGGAGCGGCTGCTGCCCGGGCAGCGGCCGGACGTGCTGAGCGTGCTGGCCGCCGCGCACGGCGAGGACTCGGCCCGGCTGCTGGCCACGACACGGCTGCGCGGCGAGTCGCTGGACGGCGACGTGGCCCTGCGGGTGCGGGACGAGCTGCGGTCGGAGGACTGGCCGGTGGGGCCGGAGCACTTCGTCGCCGATCCGCTGCTGCGGTCGCTGCTGCTGCACCGGCTTCGGTTCCAGGACGACGACCCGCCGTACTACGCGGCGTGGCGCGCGGTGCACGAGACGCTGCGTTCGGCGTACGCGGCCGGGGGCAGCTGCCCGAGCGAGCCGCACCGGCTGCATCAGGAGCTGGTGCTGGGCGGCACGGAGGACTGTGTGACGCATCTGCGGGTGCAGTTCGCCCGGCCGGACGTGCTGCGCTGGCTCGACGCGCTGCGCTTCATCGCCTCGGCCCCCTTCCCCCGTCCGCCGGGCAGCGCCGGCCCCGATCCGCGGCGGGCCGTCGCACTGGGCCGGTCCGTGACGTCGGACGACGAACGGGCGGCACTCGCCGGGCTCGACGAGCGGGCCGCCGAACTCCAGTTGCAGCTGCGGCGGTTGCTGCACGCCGTCTGGCTGCTGTCCGATCCGCTGGCCCTGCCCGACGAAGAGGTGATCGACAAGATGGCGCACGAGCTGCGGCAGTTGTCCGGCAGGCATCCGACGGGGCACGCGGTGCTCTGGGACGCGGCGACGCACTGGCCGCACGATCTGCGGGACTGGCGGGCGCTGTCCATGCCGCCGGGCGCGCCCGCGCCGGCCCGCACCGGGCCGCACGGCCCCGGGGACGGTGGCCCGGATGCGTAACCCGCTGCGCTACCGCCTGTGGTGGACCACCCGGCAGAAGATCGTCACGTCGGCGGTGGTGGGCGCCCTGCTGGTCACGGCCGGCTGGTACGGCGCCGACCGCCTGACCGAACCCGAGGACCGGTCCTGCGCGCCGGGGGTCGCCCGGCCGCAGGGCAGCGAGGAGTGCGTCGGGGTGTCCGGGGACGGTTACGACTTCGGGCAGTCGCAGCTGACGTCGGCCGCCGCGGCGATCGGCCGGGAGAACGCCACGTTGAAGGCGGGCCGGTACGCGACCGTCGCGCTGCTCCTCCCGCTGACGTCGACCGACGCGTCGATGCGCGGGAAGGTGCTGCGCGAGCTCCAGGGCGCGTTCGCCGCGCAGTACCGGGCCAACCACCACGCGAACGGGCAGGTCCCGCAGATCCGGGTGGTGCTCGCCAACACCGGTGACAACGGTCTGCGGTGGCGTCCGGCGGTGGACCGGCTGCTGACGATGACGGGGGCTCCGGACCGGCTGCGCGCGGTGTCCGGGGTGGCGATCAGCAGCACGCAGGCCAAGGAGGCGGTGAAGGAGCTGACCGGGGCCGGGATTCCGGTCGTGGGCTCCACCATCACCGCCGACGACATCGCCAACGGCCCGGCCGGCGACCCGTTCCCGGGCCTGGCCCGGGTCTCACCCACCAACCGGGACGAGGCCCGCGCCCTCGCCTCGTTCGGCGAGGTGAAGGCGGACAAGGCGCTGCTGGTGCAGGACACCCGCAGCGGCGACCACTACACGGACACCCTGAAGTCGGCGTTCCGGAACCTGCTGAAGGGGTCGCGCTACGAGCCGGAGCTGTTCACCTCGCGCGCCGATCCGTACGACGAGGGCACCACGGCCAACACCTTCGAGCAGATCACCCATCTGATCTGCGACACCGACGCGGACACCGTGTTCTTCGCGGGGCGCCACGTCCAGTTGCGCCAGTTCGTCAACGCACTGGGCGCGCGCGGCTGCCAGAGCCGCCGCTTCACGGTGCTCACCGGTGACGAGGGTTCGTACCTGGGCGACGACGAGAAGCTCGACCGCGACGCGCTGCGGCGCCGGGTGACGGTCCGCTACGCCTCGCTGGCGCATCCGGACGCCTGGCCCCCGGTGACGGCGGGGAAGAAGGAGCCGACGGGCGGATCGGCGGCGGACTACCGGGCGTTCACCGACCTGCTGGCCGAGGTGGGCCGGAAGCCGATCGGGCCGATCGGGCCGACCGGGCACGACGACCTCACCGACGGGCAGCTGATCATCGCCCATGACGCGATGACACTGGCGGTCGCGGGGATCCGGCGGGCCACAGCCGACGGGGAGCAGCTGCCGGGCCTGGAGGACGTGGGCGGCCAGTGGCCCCGGGTGAAGGGCTCCCTGCGGGTGCGGGGGGCCGGCGGCTGGATCTGCCTGGACAACCACGGCAACCCGTACAACAAGGCGGTGCCGGTGGTGGAGCTGGCACCGGACCCGCCGCACCAGCGGTTCGCGGCGCTGGCCTGGCCGGAGGGGGCGCCGCCGAAGGAGCAGTGCCTGCCGCCGTCCTCGGCGCGCTGATCCCCGGCACGCGAACGGCTGCCCGCCCCGCCGAAGGGGCGGGACGGGCAGCCGTGGTGTCCGTGCGGCTCAGACGCCGGCGTAGGAGTGCTTGCCGGTGACGAAGATGTTGACGCCGTAGTAGTTGAAGATCCAGCAGCCGAAGGCGATCAGCGCCAGGTAGGCGGCCTTGCGGCCCTTCCAGCCCGCGGTCGCCCGGGCGTGCAGGTAGGCGGCGTACGCGACCCACGTGATGAAGGACCAGACCTCCTTGGGGTCCCAGCCCCAGTAGCGGCCCCAGGCGTCGCCGGCCCAGATCGCACCCGCGATGATCGTGAACGTCCACAGCGGGAAGACCGCCGCGTTGATCCGGTACGAGAACTTGTCGAGGCTCGACGCGGACGGCATCCGGGAGAGCACGGACTGGGCGAACGCGCCGGGCTCCTGCCCGTTGGCGATCTTGCTCTCGTAGCTGTCGCGGAAGAGGTAGATCAGCGTGCCGATGCCGCCGATGAAGAACACCGCGCCGCAGATGATGGCGGTGGAGACGTGGATCCACAGCCAGTACGAGTGCAGCGCGGGCACCAGCTGGTCGCTGGAGGTGTAGAGCACCGTGGTCGCGAGGCCGAGGTCCAGCAGGACGGCGGTGACCAGGATCAGGCCCATCCAGCGGACGTTCTTCTTCAGGACGAGCAGGGTCAGGTACGCGCCGACCGCCACCGTGGAGAAGGTGATGGAGAACTCGTACATGTTGCCCCAGGGGGCGCGCTGCACGGACAGGGCGCGGGCGACGACCCCGCCCACCTGCACCAGGAACGCGAGCACGGTCATGGAGACCGCGATCCGCCCGTAGAGGTCGCCCTTGAAGGTGCCGCCCGCGGCGCCGGGCCCGTCGGGCACGTCGCGCGAGCCGGCCGCGGAGCGGGTGACGATCGTCGGCCGCTCCAGTACGGCGGTGGTCCCGCCCTTCCGGGCGACCTGGACCTTCACCGTGCCGGCGGCGGCCGCTTCCTCGGTGGTCAGCGCGGCGGCGGTGCGGCCGACCTTGCTGCGGGAGCCGAACACCCACTCCGCGATGTGCGCGAAGAAGGCCAGGGTGTAGACGGCCATCGACGAGTAGACCAGCACATTGCTGGTGTGTGCCAGGTTCTCGTTGGTTGCGGCGGCGAGATTCACTTCTCAGCCCCTTCGGAAGGCTCTGCGGAGGACGCGGCGACGACGGAGGTGTCGGAGTCCGGATCGGTGTCGTGGTCGGGGTCGGTGTCTGAGCCGGGCGCCGTGGGCGCCTCGGCGTTGAGCGTGACCGCGAGATCGGCCAGCTCCTCGGGAAGCTTCGCGGACTCGCTGCGGCCGAGCCCCGCCATTTCGACGACGGTGACGCCGTCGGCGCCGCGTACGGCCCGGATCCAGACCCGGCGCCGCTGGATGAACAGGGAGCCCGCGAGTCCCGCGATGGCGCCGATGGCTCCGGCGAGCGCCCAGCCGCTGGCGGGCTGCTCGGAGATCTGGAAGCTGGCCCACTCCTGGAGTCCTGTGAAGGTGATGGAGCCGGCGCCGTCGGGCAGCTCCATCGTGTCGCCGACCAGCAGCCGCTTCTTGAGCTGCTTGCCGTCGGAGTCCTTGAACTCCTTCATCTTCGACTTGTCGAGCTGGTACACGTTCTGCGGCAGCCCGGAGTCCACGCCGAGGGAGCCGTAGTAGCCGTTGAGCGCGAGGACCGGCATGTCGGCGGCGGGGAACTGCGAGAACATCGTCCCCTTGCCCTCGCCCGCGAAGGTCGGCACGAAGAACGCCTGGAAGCCCAGCTGGGTCTTCTTGCCGTTCTTGTCGCGGTAGCCGTCCATCACCTTGATCGCCCCGGACGAGGTGACGTTGTTGTCGAGGGGCAGCAGCGGCACGGCGGCCTTGTAGACCTCCTTGCCCTTGCCGTCCTTGACGGAGACGACGGGGGCGTAGCCGTGGGCGTTGAGATAGACCTTGGTGCCGTCGACGACGAGGGGCTCGTTGACCTTGATGACGGACTTCCGCGGCTTGCCGTAGGCGCCCTTGGAGTACGTCACGCGGGCCTCGTAGGTGCGGGGCGTGCCGATCTGCGGGCCGCTGCGCTCGTACGTGCCGATGAAGTCGTCGAGGGTGAAGCTGAAGGGGGCCAGCGAGTCCTTGTCGAAGAGCGACCCGGACTTGAAGTCGTCGTACTGGGTGATCGTGTTGGAGAACCCGTCGCCCTCGACGACCAGTTTGCCGCCCTCGGACTTGAAGAGCTGCCCGACGGCGAAGGCCACCAGCATCACGATGAGCGCGATGTGGAACATCAGGTTCCCGGCCTCGCGCAGATAGCCCTTCTCGGCGGCGACGGCGTCCCCGGCGACATGGGCCCGGTAGCGGCGCTTGCGCATCATCGCGAGCGCGGCCCCGTGGACCTCGGCGGGCTCGGCCTCGGTGCGCCAGGTGGTGTACGCGGGCAGCCGGGTCAGGCGCTTGGGGGCGAGCGGCGGCCGGCTGCGCAGCTGGCCGATGAACGTACCGGTGCGCGGCACGATGCACCCGATGAGCGAGACGAACAGCAGGATGTAGATCGCGGAGAACCACACGGAGCTGTAGACGTCGAAGAACTGGAGCTTCTCGTAGATCGGCGTGACGGTGGTGTGGGCCTTCTGGAAGGTCTGCACCTTGAGTTCGTCGACGCTGTTCTGCGGGATCAGCGAGCCGGGGATGGCGCCCAGCGACAGCAGGAACAGCAGGATCAGCGCGAC
Organism: Streptomyces sp. NPDC005803; assembly: GCF_040630435.1. Lineage (NCBI taxonomy): Bacteria > Bacillati > Actinomycetota > Actinomycetes > Kitasatosporales > Streptomycetaceae > Streptomyces > Streptomyces sp. NPDC005803. Next base: position 306,905 of record NZ_JBEXXO010000003.1, read on the forward strand.
CCGCATGGAGGTGAGCTGACGCCAGAACCAGCGGGCCCAGCCGACGACGCCCATGGCGGGAAGACTCGCCAGGGCCTCCTCGCGCGGGGCGGTGGAGAGCTGGGAGCCGGCGGCGCCGAGTTCACGGGCGGTCTCCCGGTCCTGCTCCGCGCGGACCTCCCGCTCGTCCGGGCGCTCGCGCTCCTGGGGAGGGTTGGACTTGGTGTTGCTCATCGGTACTCAGATCCCCACCGTGAAGCCGTTGGACCAGCCCTGAAGTTCCTGCATCATGCTGCCCCACGCGCCGGTCAGCAGGAGCAGCCCGGTCACGATCATCATGCCGCCGCCGATGCGCATGACCCAGACGTAGTGGCGCTTGACCCAGCTGAACGCGCCGAGCGCCTTGCGGAAGGCGACGGCGGCGAGCACGAAGGGCACGCCCAGGCCGAGGCAGTAGGCGACGGAGAGTATGGCGCCGCGTCCGGCGGTCGCCTCGGTGAAGGCCAGCGCGTTGACGGAGGCGAGTGTCGGACCGAGGCAGGGGGTCCACCCGATCCCGAAGAGGGCGCCGAGCAGCGGGGCGCCCACCAGCCCGGTGACCGGCTTCTTGTGGATGCGGAACTCGCGCTGCGTCATCCAGGGCATCAGGCCCATGAAGAAGATCCCCATCAGGATCATCAGCACGCCGAGCACCTTGGAGAGGGTGCCGCTGTACTCCTGGAGGGTCTGGCCGAAGTAGCCGAAGAGCGCGCCGCCGGAGACGAACACGGCGGTGAAGCCGATCACGAACAGCGAGGCCCCCGCCACGGTCCTGCCCCGCCGGGCATCGCCGAGATCCGTGCCGCTGACCCCGGTGACGTAACTGAGGTAGCCGGGGACGAGCGGCAGGACGCACGGGGAGAAGAAGGAGACGAGTCCGCCGAGCAGGGCGATGGGCAGGGCGACCAGCAGGGCCCCGCTCAGGACGGTCTCGTTCTGGGTGGCGGCGGCGAGGGCGATCACCTGATCACTTCTCCGCGATCAACGGGTCGATCATCGTGTGCAGCTTGGTGGCGTCGAGCGCGGCCAGCGAGCGCGCGGCGATCTTCCCGTCCCGGTCGATGACGAGCGTGGAGGGGATCGTCTGGAGGTTGAGCGTGCCCTTGGGGAAGCGCAGCATGAGCTTTCCGGCCGGGTCGTAGAAGCTGGGGTAGGTGACGTTCCAGTCCTTCTCGAAGCTGATCGCCGGGCCCCTCTGCGGGTCCCTGGTGTTGATCCCGAGGAACTGCACGCCCTGGCCGGCGGTCTCGCCGGCGACCTTCGCGAAGTGCTTGGCCTCCAGGCGGCAGGGGCCGCACCACGAGCCCCAGGCGTTCAGGACGACCACCTTGCCCTTGTAGTCGGCGAGGTCGAGCTGTGTGCCGTCCAGGCTCTCGCCGTCGAGCTCCGGTGCGTCGACGCGCTCGCCCTTGGCCACGGTGGAGATCCCGCCGCTGCCCGTGACGAAGTGCGTGTCACCGCCGCCGCCGGTCTTGCCGTCCGATCCGCACGCGGTCAGCGTCAGCGCCAGCGCGGCGGCCGCGGCAGGTGCGGCGAGCAGGGTGGAGCGGCGTCGGGAGGGGCGGCCATAGCTCATGTGAAAAGTTTCGCATGGCGGTTCCCGAGATCTTGGGCACCCCCCTCGGTGCCCGTAAAGCCCGTTGTCAGGCCTGTTTAAAGAAGGTGTTCCAGCCGCCTTCGGGCGCCTGTCCGACCTCCAGCGTACGAAGCTTCGCGAGCACCGCCGGGTCCTGGACGTCGAGCCAGTCGACGAACTGGCGGAAGGAGACGAGGCGCACATCGGGCTTCCCCGCGATGTGCTTGAGGGCGTCCTCGACGGCATCCATATAGATGCCGCCGTTCCACTCCTCGAAGTGGTTTCCGATGTAGAACGGCGCACGGTTCGTCTCGTACGCGCGCTGGAAACCGTTGATGTACGACTGGGTGGCCTGGTTGCGCCAGCCCGGATACCGGGAGGGCATTCCCTTGGTCGAATTCCTCGACTGGTTGGCCAGGATGTTGTAGTCCATGGAGAGGACCTCGAAGCTGTGTCCGGGGAACGGGATGCCCTGGAGCGGCAGGTCCCACACGTCCATGCGCTTGGTGGGCCACACCTGGGTGCCACCGGGCGAGCTGGCGTCGTAGCGCCAGCCCAGCTTCTTCGCGGTGGGCAGCAGATTGTCCTGTCCGAGCAGACAGGGGGTGCGGCCGCCGACGAGTTCCCTGCGGTAATCGAAAGGCAGCGGATCGAGGTCGGTCCAGCCGGTGTTGGTGCGCCATTCGGTGACGAAGGAGATCGACTGATCGATTTCGCTCTGCCACTCGGAGGCCGACCAGTTGCCCACCGAGCCGGACCCGGCGCAGAAATGCCCGTTGAAGTGCGTCCCGATCTCGTGGCCGTCGGTCCAGGCCTGACGCACGTTCTTCAGCGTCTCCTTGATGTGACCGTCGGTGAGATAGCCGATGTCGGAGGCGCCGATGGGGTTGTTGGGCGGGCGGTAGAGCGACTTCTTCGATTCGGGCAGCAGATAGATCCCGGAGAGGAAGAAGGTCATCGCCGCGTCGTGTTCCCTGGCGAGTTCCAGGAAACGGGGGAACAGTCCGTTGCCGACCTCGCCGGCGCCGTCCCAGGAAAAGATCACGAACTGCGGCGGCGTCTGGCCTGGTTCGAGCGGAACGGGTGCGGGCGGCTGGCGCGGCTGCTTCCCGGTGTCGGCGGTGGAACCGTCACCGATGGCGCGGACATCCTTCTTGGCGGGGCCCTTGCCCTTGACCGCTCCGTCGGCGCCCTTCTCACCCTTGGCACCCTTGTCCGGCCCCGCTCCCCCCGTACGGGAGGTACTGGAGGAACCGCAGCCCGCCATCCCGACGGCGGCCGCAGCCCCAAGTCCGGCCCCGAGCAAACCCCTTCGGCTGATGTCGCGCATACCGTTCCCATCTGCGGTCGTTTTGCCCCAAGTCCATACAAACTGGCAAAGGCTTAGATGGGTGAAGCAACACGGTGGTTCCGCGAATTAGCACATAATTCTTTACGCAACCAGCCCCCAGCCATGACCGAACGCAAGATCGACTCCGCAGACCCCTGAACAGCGCAGGCCGAAACCCCGGACGGCGGCATTCCGCCCGGTCGGCCCACACGATCAGAACGGGCCGGGAACGGCCCGGTCTCGGCCCGGGCCCCGCTCGGCCCGGTCAAGCCCGTCGAGGGGGCCCCGCGCCCGTACGGCTACGGGACACACCGGGGACGGAGCGGGTGACGGGCCGCCCCCGGGCCCGCCCCCACACCACCGGGCGGGCCGGCCCCCAGGCCCCAGGACCGGCTACGCGCCGAACCCCTTCGACGCCCCCTTCACCGGCTTCGCCCCGGCCAGCAGATGCGCCGGCACCAGGTCCCGGGCCGGCTCCGAGTATCCGACCGACACGATCTTGTCGCCCTGGTACGTGAAGCTGGTCAGCGAGGCGAGGGTGCACTGCCGCTTGCGCGGGTCGTGCCACAGCCGCCGCCGCTCCACGAAGCTGCGGACGATCCAGACCGGCAGCTGGTGGCTGACGCACACCGCCTCGTGGCCGCGTGCCGCGTCGCGCGCCGCGTCCAGCGCGCCCATCATCCGTACGACCTGCTCGATGTACGGCTCACCCCAGGACGGCCGGAAGGGATTCGTGAGGTGCTTCCAGTTGTCGGGCTTGCGCAGCGCCCCGTCGCCGACACCGAAGGTCTTGCCCTCGAAGACGTTGGCGGCCTCGATGAGCCGCTCATCGGTGACCAGGTCCAGGCCGTGCGTCTTGGCGATCGGCGTCGCCGTCTCCTGGGCGCGCTCCAGCGGGGAGGCGACGACATGCGTGATGTCGCGCTTCTCCAGATGCTCGGCGACCCGGTCGGCCATCTGCCGGCCGAGCTCGGAGAGGTGGTAGCCGGGACGGCGCCCGTACAGCACGCCCTCCGGGTTGTGCACCTCTCCGTGACGCATCAGGTGGACGACGGTGATGTCCTTGCGTCCGGCGCTGTTGCTGGTCTCGCTCATGCGGTGGCCTCCGATGCGGCGCGGGCTGCGGCGGGCAGCGCGGCGGCGATCCGCTCCACGGCCCGGGTGTCATGGGCGGTGGAGACGAACCACGACTCGAACGCGGACGGCGGGAGATAGACGCCCTGCGCCAGCATCGAGTGGAAGAACGCGGTGAAGCGGAAAGCTTCCTGCTGCTTGGCGTCGTCGTAGTTCCGGACGGGCCGGTCGGTGAAGAAGACGGAGAACATGTTGCTCGCCGCCTGCACGGTGTGGGCGACCCCCTCCTTGTCCAGGGCCTGGCTCACCAGCCCCCGGATCTCCGCGGAGACCGCGTCGACCTTCGCGTACGCGGCGTCGTCCAGCAGACGCAGCTGGGCGAGGCCGGCGGCCGTGGCGACCGGGTTGCCGGAGAGCGTGCCCGCCTGGTAGACGGGGCCGGCGGGGGCCAGGTACGCCATCACGTCGGCCCGCCCGCCGAACGCCGCGGCCGGGAAGCCGCCGCCCATGACCTTGCCGAACGTCATCAGGTCGGGGCGCACCCCGTCGACGCCGAACCAGCCGGCCTTCGACGTGCGGAACCCGGTCATGACCTCGTCGGAGATGTACAGCGCGCCGTTGGCGGCACAGATCTCCTTGAGCCCCGCGTTGAAGCCGTCCAGCGGCGGCACGACGCCCATGTTGCCCGGCGACGCCTCGGTGATCACGCAGGCGATCTCGCCGGGCTGCGCGGCAAAGGCGGCCCGTACGGCCTCCAGGTCGTTGTACGGCAGCACGATCGTGTCGCCGGCCTGTGCGCCGGTGACCCCCGGCGTGTCGGGCAGACCGAAGGTGGCCACCCCGGAGCCGGCGGCGGCGAGGAGCGCGTCGACGTGGCCGTGGTAGCACCCGGCGAACTTCACGATCTTCGCCCGGCCGGTGAAACCACGGGCGAGGCGGATCGCGGACATGGTCGCCTCGGTGCCGGACGACACGAGCCGTACCTGCTCCACGGGCTCGACCCGGGCCACGATCTCCTCGGCGAGCGCCACCTCGCCCTCACCCGGCGTACCGAACGAGGTGCCACGGGCGACGGCCTCCTGGACCGCGGCGATGACTTCGGGGCGGGAGTGGCCGAGAATCATCGGCCCCCACGAGCACACGAGGTCGACGTACTCACGCCCGTCGGCATCGGTGAGGTACGGACCGTTACCGGAGACCATGAAGCGGGGCGTACCGCCCACGGCCCGGAAGGCACGTACGGGAGAGTTCACGCCACCGGGCGTCACGAGGGACGCGCGGTCGAAAAGCGTCTGCGAAACTGGGGCGTCATAGGGAAAGCTCACACATGCCATGGTGTCAGAGCCGCGGACGGACTTGCGGACCGGTGTTTCACCGCACGCCCGTGGGGGAGGTCACTGACACGATGATCGGGTTGCGCGGCGGGGCTGTGTCTCCTAGTTAGTAGTCGGGTGGATGAGATATGCATCGCGGTGGCGGAGTGGGCGAAGGGACCGACGACCTGGGGCCCGAGCCTGCCCGGCGGGGTCGGCACCGGCGCGAGGCTGAGCGCAGGCAGGGCATACAGGCCGGTGGTGCGCAGGTCGGTGGTGCGCAGGTGGGTGGCGGAGCCGGAAGCAGGAGTGGTGGCCGGGTGGGGGTGACCTACAAGTACTTCGGGGCCCCCGACGGGGCCACGGCCGCACGCGTGCCCATTTCCATGCGCCCCGAGGAGCTCGGCGGCGACGAGCTGGGCATGGGCGGCATGTTCACCAAGATCAAGCCGGAGACGGTGGCCGCGATGGTCCTCACCGGCATACAGGGCATACCCCTGCACAAGGTCCCGCCGCTGGAGCTGGTCGTCCTGCACCCCGACTACGCGGTGGTCAAGCTCCCCATGACGGTCGTCGACCCGCTGCGCGGCGTCGGCGAGGAGTCCGTGGGCGCCGCGGCCTTCATCTGGTCGACGGTCCCGGACCGGGGCGGCCCGCGTGACGCGTTCAACGTCTACCAACTGCTCCACGAGTGGCAGGACTTCAGCCACCGGCTGCACGACGCGGGGCATCAGGCGTACTGCCTGGTGTGGCCCTGAGCCGGGGCGAGGCGGCTTACTGCCGGCGCTGCCCTGAGCCGGGGCGAGGCGACTGACCGCCGGGGGCTGCCCTGAGCCGGGGCGAGGCGGGCGCCTGCCGGGTCCGCGGGGCGGCCCGCTCGCCGCTGGACCCGGGGTTCACCGCACCCCCCGCCGAGCCCGGGTTCACCCCGCTCGCCGCTGGACCCGGGGGTTCACCGCACCCCCGCCCGACCCGCGGTTCACCCCGTTCGGTCGTGCCACGGGGTGAACCGCATGCGGCGGATCACGCGTCCGTCATCGCCTCACCGGACCCGATAGACCTGCCCCGTCTGCGCGCCCTCGATCGAGCGGACGTACGCCGTCGCCACGCGGGCCGCCGGGACCGCCTCCATACCGGCGAAGAACGGGCCGTACGAAGGCAGGGACTCCTCGGCCACCGTGGGGCTCACCGCGTTGATCCGCCGGGGCGGGAGCTCGATCGCGGCGGCTCGCACGAAGGCCTCCACCGCTCCGTTGGCCGCGGACGCGGCTGCCCCGGCCACGATCGGTTCCTCGGTGAGAACCCCGCTGACCAGGGTGAACGACCCGGTCGCCGCGACGTGCCGGGCGCCCTGCCGGACCAGCTCCAGCTGGCTCAGCGCCTTGCCGCGGAAGGTCGCCGCGAAGTCGTCGGCGGTCAGCTCACCCAACGGCCGGAACACGGCGTCGCCCGCCGCGACCGCCACCGCGTCCAGCGGGCCGGCCTCCGCGTACAACCGGGCCACCTCCTCCGGGCGGGCTACGTCGGCCACCAGATCGCCGCCCGAGCGGCCCACACCGATCACCTCGTGGCCGCGCGCCACGAGCGCCCGGCGCACCGCACCGCCCAGCGTGCCGCCCGCGCCCACCAGAAGAATCCTCATGACCCACCATCCCTGACGTCTCCGAAACGAAGTCCGGGAGATCACCCGGACGTCTGCGACGCTACGGACCGCGTTCCCGGGCCGGAAATGCCGTTTGGGCAGGGACTATGCTCCGCAGGCATGGATGATGTGGAGCTGCGCCATCTCAGAGCCCTGGACGCGCTGGCCGAGGCGGGCACCGTCACCGGCGCGGCGGCCCGGCTGCACATGACGCAGCCGGCGCTCTCCCGCACGCTCGCCCAACTGGAGGCGCGGGTCGGCGTCCAGCTCGTCGACCGCTCCTCCCGGCGCCTGGTGTTCACTTCGGCCGGAACGGCCCTGCTCGGGCACGGACGGGCGATCCTCGCCCACCTCGAAGCGGCCCTCGCCGACACCCGGACGGTCTCCCGCCCCCTGCGGATCGGCTACACCTGTGCGGTGCTCGGGCAGCAGACCGTCCCGCTGCTGCGCTCCTGGCGCCGCACACACCCCCATGTCCGGCTCGACGTGGTCCGGCAGGACAACAGCACCGCCGGCCTGGCCACCGGAGACACCGACGTCGCGGTGCTCCGCACCGTCCCCGCCGATCCGCGCATCCGGACGGAGGCCCTCTACACGGAGGACCGGGTCGCCGCCCTGCCGGACGACCACCCGCTCGCGGGCCGGGACCGGGTGCTGCTGGCCGAACTCACCGCCCGCCCGGACCTCCCGCTGGCCCTGTGGCCGGACACCGGCACCGCTTCGCCGGACCTCTGGCCCGCGGACCGGCGCCCGGCCCGGACGGTCGAGGTCGGCAACGTGGACGAGTGGCTGAACCTCATCGCCACCGGCGGTGCGTTCGGCCTGGGCGCGGCGGGCACGGCGGAGAGCCACGGCCACCCCGGCGTCCGCTTCGTCCTGCTCGCCGACGCCCCTGCCGCCACGGTCTACCTCGCCCGCCCCGCCCACCCCACGCATCCGCGAACGGAGGACTTCGTCGCGGCGGTCCGGGAAGTGGTCAGCGCCTGAAGCCGGTCCCCCCGGCGCGTCCGGGCCCGGCCTGCCCGCCGCCCCCTCGGCCGCCACCCCCGCGCCCGCCGAACGCACTCCCGCCGAACACACATCCCGCTGAGCGGACCGCCACCGCACACACGACCCCACAGGTGTCCCCCCGACGCGCCGCTTCTCCGGGGGCGGGCCTCAACCGGCCACATCCGGCCATTCATTGGCCGAAGGATGATCTTCAGTGGACCTGCCGGACCTGCCGATGCAGGAGGCATCGACACTGAGGGAGGCCCGCCGTGCACGACACTCTGCCGGCTCTGTCCATTCCCGTGCTGGTCTTCGCCGGTGGCGTCTACGCCGTGTGCGAGAGCTGGTGGCGGCGCCGGCACCCGGCGCCGCCGTCCCCGTACACCCATCAGGCGGCCCGCCTCGCCGAGCGCGCGATGCTCGTGGACGCCGAGCGGATCGTGGCCGGCGCCTACGAGGCCCTCGGCACGCTCTACGACGGCTCGCCGGCGACGGGCACGCCCGTTCCGGCCACCGATGTCAGGCCCGGGGCGGCTGCCAGTCAGGATCCCGACCGGTCAGCGCCAGCACCCGCGCGAAGGGGCTAGCCCCCTCCGGCACGGGCAACGGCTCGCCGAACATCTTCGCCTCGCGGGCCTTCGGAGCCATCGCCTCCAGGGCGGGGCCGATCTCGTCGACCACGTCCGCGTCGGGCACGAACTCCTGGCCCGTGGCCCGCGCCAGATCCCACCCGTGCACGGTCAGATCACCGAGCACCATGTGCCCCACCGTCCGGGCGGGGAACCCCATGGAGCCCGCGGTCCCCTCCTCGGCGCCCGGCGCCGCCCACGCCGCGACCAGCGCGGCCGTCTCCTCGCCGAAGCGTTCGCGCCAGTCCCCGGTGACCGCGTCCGGGGTCGCACCGAAGTCCGCGTCCTGCCGGGCGGCGAGCGCGGTGAAGTTGACGACCACCTGGGCGAGGTGACTGATGAGGGCACGGACGTCGTACTCCGCGCACGGCGTGGGAGCGTCCAGTTGACTGTCCTCGGTCCCCCGCACCACGGGCAGCGCGCTGCCGACAGCCGCATCCAGCAATTCACTGATCTTCTTCATGCCTCGACCATGCATCCGGCGACGGCTCGCGTCTTGAAGAAACGCGCCACCCGGGACACGGGAGCGACCGCGTCATAAGATCGGCAGCCATGCCCGGCTCCCGAGGTCCCCGACGCGACACCCGGGGCATCGTCGACGCCCCCGAGCTCTTCACGCACGTGCGCTTCCGGCGCCGCGAGCCCGCGCCCGCACTGCGCCCCTACCTGGAGCACTACTGGCTGATCGACTGGGACCTGCGCGCGCCGTACGCCTCCCACGTGGTCCCGCACCCCAGCGTCAACCTCGTCTTCGAGCGGTACGCGGGCTGCGGCGACGAGGACGCCGGGTTCGCGGAGGTCTCGGGCATCGGCCTGGAGCTCTTCACGCAGAAGCTCGAGGGGCGGGGGCGGGTCTGCGGTGTGCAGTTCCGGCCGGGCGGCTTCCGGCCGTTCGCGCCGGACCGGCCGGTGTCCGTCTGGACGGGACGCCGGGTACCGGCAGCCGAGGTGTTCGCCCCGCCCGCCCCGCCGTCCGCCGTACTGGACCCCGCTCAGGAGGACGCGCGGGTCGCGGCGCTCGACGCGTACCTGCTGGCGCTCGGCCCGGAACCGGATCCGCAGGCCGACCGGGCGATGGCCCTGGTCGACCTGGTACGCAGCGACCGCACGGTCCGCCGCGTCGACGCACTGGCCCGCGGCGAGGGGGTGTCGGTGCGGTCGCTGCAACGGCTCTTCGCCACGTACGTGGGCGTCGGCCCCAAGTGGGTCATCCTCCGCTACCGCATCCACGAGGCGATGGAACGCGCCGCCTCGGACCCGGCGGTGGACTGGGCGCGACTCGCCGCGGATCTCGGCTACAGCGACCAGGCGCACCTGGTCAGGGACTTCACGGCGACGGTCGGCGTCCCACCGACCGCCCTCGGCGCCCGCTGACGCCCTTCGACTGTCAGTGGCCCGCCCTACAGTTCTGGCATGGAACGCACCGAAGCATCACCCGTACGGATCGAGCCCTGGTCGCCGGACGACCTGGAGCTGCTCCGCCGCGCCAACGCACCGGAGCTGATGGACCACCTGGGCGGCCCCGAGTCGGAGGAGCAGCTCGTAGGACGCCATGCCCGCTATGTGGCGCTGAGCGCGGACCGCGAGGGTCGGGGCAGGATGTTCCGCATCGCGCTGCCCGGCGTGGCGGAGGCCGTCGGCACCATCGGCTTCTGGGAGCGCACCTGGCAGGGCCAGGAGGTGTACGAGACGGGGTGGGCCGTCCTCTCCGAGTTCCAGGGCCGGGGCATCGCGTCGGCCGCGACGGCGGCCGTGGCCGAACAGGCGCGCGCCGAGCACAAGCACCGTTATCTGCACGCCTACCCGTCCGTGGAGAACGGCGCGTCCAACGGGGTGTGCCGCAAGGCGGGTTTCGCCCTCATCGGCGAGTGCGAGGTCGAGTACCCGCCGGGACACCAGCTGCTGACCAACGACTGGCGGCTGGACCTCCACCCGGATCGCTGACCCGGACAGGGAGCGGGCCGGCGGGGACGCCGGGGGCTGGGGGCGAGACCGGGGCGGCCGGCGCCACGGGCGGGACGTGGTGCCAGGGGCGGGGTGCATAACCGTTTGATGGGCGTGGGCACCTCCTGGATATTTATCTGCGTCACGCAGATTATGCGTCTCACAGATACATCTCGCCCGCAGGTCGGTGCGCACGAACCAGGGCTCAGCCTCGCGGAGCCCACACCGGCCCCCTTACCGAGGAGATCCGTCACCATGCTCACCCTCGTCACCGGCTGTCGCGGCCGCGTAGGTTCCACGCTCGTGTCGCTCCTGCACCGAGGCGGCCACGCCGTGCGCGCCGCCTCCCGCAACCCCGGCGAGCTCTCGCTGCCGCCCGGCGTCCCCTCCGTGGCCTGCGATCTCAGCGATCCGGGCACCTTCGCGGACGCCCTGGCAGGGGTCGGCTCCGTGTTCCTCTACGCCGAGCCGTCCCACGTCACCGAGTTCCTCGCCGCCGCGCGGACCGCCGGCGTCGCGCACATCGTCCTGCTCTCCTCCAGTGCGGTCCTCGGCCCGGATGCCGCGTCCGACCCGATCGCCGCCTCCCACCACGCCATGGAGCAGGCACTGGGCGACTCACCCCTCACCACCACCTTCCTGCGCCCCGGCGCCTTCGCGGGCAACGCCTACCAGTGGTCGGAGTCCTTCCGGTCCGGCCGCCCCGTCGAACTGCCCTACCCGCACAGCCGGACCAGCCCCATCGACGAGGCCGACATCGCCGAAGCGGCACTCGCCGTCCTCACCGATACGCGGCTGCGGGGCGCGGCGTACCACCTGACAGGACCCGAATCCCTCACCGCCGCCGAGCAGGTCGGACTCCTGGCCGCCGCGTCGGGCAGCCCCGTCACCGTCCGCACCGTGAGCAGGGCCGCCTGGAAGGAGAGCGTCTCCCCCTCCCTGCCGGAGGAGATCGCCGAGGCACTGCTCGACTACTGGGCCACCACGGCCGGCTCCCCCGCCGAGCTCACCGGCGACATCGAGAAGCTGACCGGCCGTCCGGCCCGTACGTTCGCGGCCTGGGCCGCCGGCCACGCCGCCGCGTTCCGCGCCTGACACCCGTCCCTCGCCGAATGCCCTGGCCGGTGCCCGGCCCCGATGGCATCCTGACCGGGTGAACGGACCCGAGATCCACCTCGAAGTCGCCCCCGAACTGCGTCTCTTCGTCGCGCACGAGCGCCGCCGGGGCCGGACGGCCGTGACCACCGACGGCTCGTCCACCCTCGGCCACGTCGTGGAATCGCTCGGGGTCCCGCTCACCGAGGCCGGACAGCTCCTCGTCGACGGGCGCCCCGTGCCGGTCTCGCACATCCCCGCGGCGGGCGAACGGGTCGAGGTCCGGGCCGTTCAGCGCCCGCAGCACGTGCCGGGCGCCCCCTTGCGCTTCCTGCTCGACGTCCACCTCGGCACGCTCGCACGGCGGTTGCGCCTGCTCGGGGTCGACGCGGCGTACGAGAGCGAGGACATCGGCGATCCCGCGCTGGCCGGCCGCTCGGCGCGGGAGCGCCGGGTCCTGCTCTCCCGGGACCGGGGACTGCTGCACCGGCGGGAGATCTGGGCGGGGGCGTACGTCTACAGCGACCGCCCCGAGGCGCAGTTGCGGGACGTGCTGGAGCGTTTCGCGCCGGACCTCGCGCCGTGGACGCGGTGCACGGCGTGCAACGGGCCGCTGGCGGCGGCCGACAAGGATTCCGTCAGCGCGCGGCTGGAGCACGGCACGCAGCGGTCGTACGACGTCTTCGCCCAGTGCACGGAGTGCGACCGGGTCTACTGGCGCGGCGCCCACCACGCCCGCCTGGAGGCGATCGTCAGCGAAGCGGTCCGCGAGTTCGGCAGCGCCCTGGCCGGACCGGGTGCGGCGGGCGGCTGAGTCCGCACCGCCTTCCGGCCCTACCCGCCGCCGGCTCCGCCGTCGTCCCCGCCGTCGTCGCGCAGCCTCTCGATCTGGGCCGCGCCCAGCTCCACCGTCCGGCGCATATGGGCGATGAGGAAAGCGACCTCGTCGTCGTCGTACGCCTCGAACAGGGCCGCCCAGCCGCCGTTCAGCCGCTCCCAGACCGCGCCGAACTCCGCCATCCGCTCAGGCACGGTCGCCACGAGCACCCGCCGCCGGTCCGCCGTGTCCCGCGCCCGGGTCACATATCCGGCCCGCTCCAGCCGGTCGACGAGCCGGGTCGCCGACCCGGTGGTGAGTCCGGTCAGCTCCGCGACACGGCCCGTGGTGACGGGCTCCGCCTCCAGGCCGAGCAGGTTCAGGCACTGCAGATCAGTGGGGTGCAGCCGCAGGTGGTCGGCCAGGGCCTGGTTGAACAAGGCGTACGAGGCCATGTAGCGGCGCGACGTGACCGCCAGCTCGGCCAGCAGCACGCCACGGCCCGGGACGGGTGACTTCTGCGGCATGCGGAGAGTGTACGGAGCAGGCACCCTCCCCGCCGCGGTGACCGCGCGCGGGCCGGCCTCAGAAGACGTACTCGTCCCCCGTGGCGGGCGCCAGCACCTCGTGCTCGCTGTTCCTCGGATTCCGGTCCGTCGCCCCGTCGCTCCACACGGTGTCGATCCGGACGACCACCTCCGCCGGCCGGCCCGCGAGCTGCAGTTCGAGGGCGAGCTGCCGCTGCTCGGAAGCGTCCGCGGGCAACCTGCCCGTCCGGCACAGCACGGTCGCCCGGTCGGCCTGCAGGCACTCCTGCGGCAGTTCCTGGCGTCCGGCCAGCGGTACGGAGATCCGCAGCCGCACGGTCACTCCGGCCAGGTCCGAGGGCCCGCGGTTCTCGCTGCGCAGCCAGATCCCGAGCCCGGTGCCCCACAACGAGACATGCCCGTGGTGCGACACATCCGCCTCCGATCCGATGCTCCGCACCACGGGCGCACCGACGGCCGCGGCCGTCCCGCCCACACCCAGCGCCACCGCCGACGCCATCGCCGCCGCAGCGGACACTCCCAGCAGAGCCTTGCGCGTCACTCCCATGACCCGAAGATACAGATCATCACGAATTATCCCTATATACCCACTGTCCCGGCGCGTCCTCGGGAACGCCCCCGTGACACCCTGCTCGCATGTCCGTGGTCCGTTCCCTCGCCCTCTTCGTCCTCGCCGCCCTCTTCGAGATCGGCGGCGCCTGGCTCGTCTGGCAGGGGGTACGCGAGCACCGCGGCTGGGCCTGGATCGGCGCGGGCATCATCGCCCTGGGCGCCTACGGCTTCGTCGCGACCCTCCAGCCGGACGGCGAGTTCGGGCGGGTGCTCGCCGCGTACGGCGGGGTCTTCGTCGTGGGGTCGATCGCCTGGGGCATGGCCGCCGACGGCTACCGGCCGGACCGCTGGGACGTGACGGGTGCGCTGATCTGCCTGGCCGGCATGGCCGTGATCATGTACGCCCCCCGCGACCACTGACCGCGCCCCTGCCTATCCTGACCCCGTAACCGATCAGCTGTCCGAGGAGCCCGCCATGGCCGCATCCCCCATCGCCGTCATCACCGGAGCGAGCAGCGGCATCGGTGCCGCGACCGCCCGGCAACTGGCGGCCGCCGGCTTCCGCGTGGTGCTGACCGCCCGCCGCAAGGACCGCATCGAGGCGCTCGCCGCCGAGATCACCGAAGCCGGCCACGAGGCCACGGCCTACGCCCTGGACGTGACCGACCGTGCCGCGGTCGACGAGTTCGCCACCGCGTTCCGCACCCTCGCCGTCCTCGTCAACAACGCCGGTGGCGCGCTCGGGGCCGATCCCGTGGCCACGGGGGACCCGGCGGACTGGCGCCAGATGTACGAGACCAACGTCATCGGCACGCTCCACGTCACCCAGGCCCTGCTCCCCGCCCTCACCGCGAGCGGGAACGGCACGGTGGTCATCCTGTCCTCGACCGCCGGTCTCTCCACCTACGAGGGCGGCGGCGGCTACGTGGCCGCCAAGCACGGCGAACACGTCCTCGCGGAGACCCTGCGCCTGGAGATCGTCGGCACCCCGGTCCGCGTCATCGAGGTCGCCCCCGGCATGGTCAAGACGGAGGAGTTCGCCACCACCCGCTTCCGCGGCGACGCCGAGAAGGCCGCCAAGGTCTACGCGGGCGTCGACGCCCCACTCACCGCGGACGACGTGGCCGACACGATCACCTGGGCCATCACCCGGCCCAGCCACGTGAACATCGACCTCCTGGTGGTCCGCCCCCGCGCCCAGGCCTCCAACTCCAAGGTGCACCGCACGGTCTGACGAAATTCACGTATCACCCGTCCGGGCGAATCCTTTCGATCACTCGAAGCGATGTCGCCCGCCCGGCATACGCTCGGTCACAACTTCATACAGACGGCTCTCCGCCGGGACTGTAATCCCGGCGGAGAGCCTCACCACCGAGGAACTGAGGCTTCCCGTGGCTGAGCACGACCTTAACGCGCCCGCACTCTTCGAAGTCAGCGATCTCGTTCCCCGCTCAACAGGGTTCATAGACCTCACCGATCCCGAATACAGCTACATGTTCGGTTTCGTTCAAGCAGACGGCCATCTCTCCGCCGGATCCGGCCAAAAGGGGCGCCTGACCGTCGAAATCAACGTGCGGGACGTCGCGATTCTCCGTGAGTTCCAGCGGCTGACCCCGTACCACAGCAGCATCACCGAGCGCATCCGGGCCACTAACTTCGCCGACCGCCACCACTCGGCGATCTGGTCCCTCTGCTCCCTGGAAGCCAGGTCCTTGATCAATGAGCTGGGGATCCCCTACGGGCGAAAGTCGCGGCGCATCACGCCGCCCCGGGTGGACTTCTCAGCCCGTGACTACCTTCGCGGAGTCATCGACGCAGACGGGTCAGTGGGCATCACTGGCCAGGGATTCCCCTTCGTTTCCCTGACCACGGCCAGCACAGCCGTGGGGGCCTACCTCTGCTTCTACACAAAGCAGGTAACCGGGGCTCAGCGCTACATCAAACGCAACGCTCGTGATGGCATCTACAACGTCATGTACACCATGGAAGCCGCCGTACGCCTGGCCGAACACCTCTACTACCCCGGCTGCCTCGCGCTGCGCCGCAAACAGGAGGCTGCCGGAACCGTCTTCGCCTGGCAGCGCCCTCCGGGGGTGAAGCCCCGCGGCAAGAACCGGCGTTGGAAGCCCTGGGAGGACGAGGTCCTCGTCCGGCTCGACAGCGCCGTCGCCGCGGCGCCTGAACTCGACCGGAGTGAGGCCAGTTGCTCGATGCGGCTGTGGCGGCTGAAATCCGGCCAGATCCCCACACCCGCTGACGGGACACCCAGCCAGTAGCCCGAGCGTGGGCGGAGGCCGTCCAAGGCGGCCTCCGCCCACGCTTCAGCCCTTCACGCAGATGACCTGCTTCAGCTTCGCGACGACCTCGACCAGGTCGCGCTGCTGCCGCATGACCTGCTCGATGGGCTTGTAGGCAGCGGGGATCTCGTCCACGACGCCGGAGTCCTTGCGGCACTCCACGCCCTGGGTCTGCTCCACCAGGTCACGTGTCGAGAACCGCTTCTTGGCCGCATTACGGCTCATTCGACGGCCCGCTCCGTGCGAGGCGGAATTGAACGCCTTCTCGTTGCCGAGGCCTTTCACGATGTACGTGGCCGTGCCCATCGAGCCCGGAATGATCCCCAGTTCACCGCTGCCCGCCCGAATCGCCCCCTTGCGGGTGACCAGCAGGTCCATGCCCTCGTACCGCTCCTCCGCCACGTAGTTGTGGTGGCAGCTGACTTCCTGGCCGAAGGTCACGCTCGCCTTCTTGAACTCCTTGCGCACCACGCTCTTCAGGATCGACATCATCGTCGCGCGGTTGTACTTCGCGTACTCCTGGGCCCAGAAGAGATCGTTACGGTAGGCCGCCATCTCCGGAGTGTCCGCAAGGAAGACAGCCAGGTCGCGGTCGACCAGGCCCTGGTTGTGCGACAGTCTCTGTGCCTGGCCGATGTGGAAGTCGGCGAGCTCCTTGCCGATGGCCCGCGATCCGGAGTGCAGTGTCAGCCATACGGCGTCGGCTTCGTCCAGGGAGACCTCGATGTGATGATTCCCCCCGCCGAGCGTTCCCATCTGCTTTGCGGCACGTTCCTGACGGAACTTGACCGCGTCGGCCACCCCGTCGAACCGCGCCCAGAAGTCGTCCCAGCGGGTCGCCGCGAGCGCGTGCAGCCGGCCCGGGTCCACCGGTTCGTCGTGCATCCCCCGGCCCACCGGAATGGCCTGCTCGATCTTCGACCGGAGCGGGGAGAGGTCCCCGGGCAGGTCGTTGGCGGTCAGCGAGGTCTTCACCGCGGACATGCCGCAGCCGATGTCCACGCCCACCGCCGCCGGGCAGACCGCCCCGTGCATCGCGATCACCGATCCGACCGTGGCGCCCTTGCCGAAGTGGACGTCCGGCATCACGGCCAGGCCCTTGATCCATGGCAGGGTGGAGACGTTGCGCAGCTGCTGCATCGCGACGTCCTCGACCGAAGCCGGATCAGTCCACATACGGATGGGAACCTTCGCGCCCGGTACCTCTACATACGACATAATCCCTCGATTCCCCCGAAAAGTCTGAAAGCGCAAAACCGGTGCCAAGGTCGGCAAATGAGTCGGTCGACCGGCATTCACGGCGGCGCGTGCGATACACATTGTGTCCATCGGCCGCCATCGAGCGGCAACCGTTTTTCGCGCGAAGGGAGCCCAGGACCGTGCGACGAATGGCGTACGTACCCGGCGCCGTGCTGATCGCCGCACTCGTCGCCGGCTGCAGTTCCGGCACCGAAGGCGACGCATCCGCCACCGACAGCAAGCCCGGCACCCTGACCGTCTCCGCCGCGCCCCCGGGCAGGTACCGCACCCTTCCCGAGGCCTGCCGCACCATCCCCCTCGCCACCCTGAGGGACCTCCTGCCCGGCGCCGCGCTCCTGCCCGAGGCCCAGCAGGAGAAGGTGTACCAGGGCACACCCGCCGGCACGTTCGACACGGACCGCCGCGTCGGCTGCCGCTGGACGTCCGACGCGCCCGACGCCTCGCGCAGCATCGCCATCGACTTCGAGCGCGTCGTCTCCTACGACCCTTCCGTGAGCGACGACGACCGCGCCCGTGAGGTGTACGCGAAGAAGCAGGAGGCCGCGGACATCCCCTTGTCCGCCCCCCTGCCCGACGCCGCGGACAAGGACACGGCATCGCCCGGGAACACCCCGACGGGTGACGGGAACACCGGAGGCAAGAGCGCCGGGAAGCCGGACACGACACCCGGCAGCGGCACCGACCCGTCCGCCGGCGCTACCGGCAGCGCGGGTGACGCCGCGGGCGGCACGGCCGGCGGCCCCGCCGAGAACCTCCAGCCCCGCGTCCTCGACCGGCTCGGAGACAGTGCGTTTCTGGACGATTCACTCACCCGGGCAGGTTCCGCCGCACAACACCGCACGGTGAGCGTGGTATTCCGCACATCGAACGTCATCGTCACCATCGAGTACACGGCGCAGCCGGCCCTCTCCACCGAGATCCCCGACAGCAGGGAACTGCAGGAGAAGGCCCAGGCACTGGGCCAGAAGCTGGTCGACAGGCTCAGCGAATAACCCCGCCCCCGGCCGCCCCGGACAGCCCGCGGGAAGCCCCGCGGGCCGTCCGGCCGAGGCGGCATCCGGCGCCCGTCCGTCGTACCGTGGCCCTCCGGAACCACCCGTCGGCCGGCCACCGCGCCGAGCCCACCGACCACGCCCACCGACCGTCTGGCAGCCCGACCGCCGCGCCACCCGAGTGAAGGAACCATGCACCGATCAGCCCCGCGACTCGCCCGCATACTCGCCTGCGCCGCCGTACCGGTGATGCTCGTCGTCGCCGGCTGCTCGTCGGACTCCGACGGCAAGAAGGACGACGCCTCCTCCTCGTCCGCGGCACCGGACGCGAAGTCGTCGGAAGCGGCCGTCGCGCCGGCCAGGTTCGCCGCGCTGCCCGACCCGTGCGCGTCGGTCACCGCGAACACGGTGAAGTCCCTCGTGCCCTCGGCCAAGAACAAGAAGGGCACCCGCGGCAAGTCCAGCGACACCGCGGTCCGAGGCGGCTGCTCGTGGAACGGCCTCGCCGACAAGGGCGTCAAGGGTTCCCAGTACCGCTGGCTCGACGTCGGCTTCAGCCGCTTCGCGTCCGACCAGGCCGTGGGCAGCGGTTCCGAGCGCGCCCAGGCCGACTACACGAAGCAGGTCGCCAAGGCCCAGGCGGCCGACGGCGCCAAGAAGCTCGCCACCGCCCCCGTCGGCTCCATCGGCGAGGAAGCCACCAAGATCACGTACGACCTCACCAAGACGGGTGAGGACTTCAAGTACGTGACCGTCGTCGCCCGTACGGGGAACGTCGTCGTCACGCTCAACTACAACGGCGCGGGCTACGCGGGCGCCAAGACCCCGTCCGCCGAGGAGATCCTCAAGGGCGCCGAGAAGGCCGCCAAGGAGGCGGTCGCCGCCGTGGCCGCCGCCAACGACGGCGGACAGCCGAGCGGCTCGCCCAAGCCCTCCGGGTCCGCCAAGGCCTCCGCCTCCGCCTCCGCGAAGAAGACGGGCTGACCGGCCCCGGCCCCTCTCCCCGAGGGCGGGGAGGCCCGGCCGGTGAAGCGGCACACCAGACCTCCGGAGTGCCGTCCGGCGGCCCCCGCGACCGCGTACGGAAGCGGCCTCACGGAGTCCGGTCCTCGTCCGAGAACCGGACTTCGCCCCTCCCCGCGCGACGCCCCGCGCCGGCATGTGCCAGGCTGTGCCCGCCAGAACTCGAAGTCGCCCCGCTGGAGCGGGCGTCGGAGACGGAGAAACGGGGAGGGGATCGCGGGTGGCCGCGATGCAGCTGACACGCACGCACCGGATACTCATCGGGCTCGTGGTCGCCGGCGCGGTGCTCATCGCGGCGATCGGTTTCGCGGGCTCGTACGCGGCCGTGCGCGAGCTCGCCCTGGAGAAGGGCTTCGGCGACTTCTCGCTCGTCTTCCCGATCGGCATCGACGCCGGCATCTGCGTCCTGCTCGCACTGGACCTGCTGCTGACCTGGCTGCGCATCCCCTTCCCGCTGCTGCGTCAGACGGCCTGGCTGCTGACCGCGGCGACGATCGCGTTCAACGGCGCGGCCGCCTGGCCCGACCCGCTCGGCGTCGGTATGCACGCGGTCATCCCGGTGCTGTTCGTCGTCTCGGTCGAGGCCGCCCGCCACGCGGTGGGCCGGATCGCCGACATCACGGCCGACAAGCACATGGAGGGGGTCCGCCTCACCCGCTGGCTGCTCTCGCCCGTGCCGACGTTCCGGCTGTGGCGGCGGATGAAGCTGTGGGAGCTGCGCAGTTACGAGCAGGTCATCAAGCTCGAACAGGACCGGCTGATCTACCAGGCCCGCCTCCAGGCCCGCTTCGGCCGCAACTGGCGCCGCAAGGCCCCCGTCGAGTCCCTGATGCCGCTGCGCCTCGCCAAGTACGGCGTCCCGCTCGCCGACACGGGCCCCGCCGGTCTCGCGGCCGCCGGCGTCGAACCCGTCCTGCTGCCGCCGGCCCCGGCACCGGTCGCCGTGGAAGCGGCCGCCGCCGTCACGGACAAGGCCCCGCAGCCCGAGCTCGCGTCCGCCCCCCAGCAGGAGCAGTACGCCCCGACGGTTCCCGGCGAGTGGCCCGACGAGCAGCCGGTTCCGCAGCTCGCGGAGGGGCCCGGCGCGCACGAGAGCCCCTGGTTCGCGGCGCAGGCTCCGGACGGGGCGTACGAGGGCTCGTACAACCCCACGTACGTGGAGGGGCTGGAGCCCACCCCGGTCATGATCCCGACGGGCCCCAACGGCCGCACCCGGCCGCTCGGCAACGTCGGCACGATCGGCGCCGTGCCCGGCCCCCGCACCGAGCAGGGGCCGCCGTCCCCCGAGGGCGACGAGGCGCAGGTCCCGGACCAGGCCCAGGCTCCGGTGCAGGAGCGGTTCCCGGTCCAGGAGCAGCAGCCGAAGCCCGTCGTCGAAGCCGCGGACGAGTGGGCCGAGGAGTGGGCGCAGGAGGACGCGGACTTCAGCGAGGTCGCCTACCAGGTCTTCGCCGAGTTCGTGAACCAGCACAGCACGTACCCCAGCATCGAGGTCCTCGACATACACCTGTCGGACCGCCACAACGTGCGGCACCCGCGCAGCGCGGCCCTGCTCCGCCAGCTGATCCAGGGCTTCAAGAACCGCTACCACGCCGAACTCGAGGCCGACCACATCGCGTAGCCGCCGCCCCCCGCCGCCGGAAGCCGGCAGGCGGGCCGGCCGCACGCACGCACGACAGCAACGGCTGAGGGCCGTCACCCGCATCACCGGGTGGCGGCCCTCAGCCGTGCGCGTACGCGGACGACCGCGCACCTCACCGCGGGCCGGGAATGCCTCGAAGGAGACAGTCCCGGTACGTCCTAGGTCCTCTACATATCGTGCGGCGGCCCGCCTAGATTCGATGGTGTGCCGCAGTGAACACGACCGAGGGCGCCTCACCGCCCCGTAATTCCCGGTCCCCCCACCGTAAGAAGCGACCGCCGGAATCGACCGCAGGAACCGCCGGGAGGAAACGCCCGGTGCACGATCCCTTTCCCTCCCCTCACAGCGCCCTTTCCGCCTTTCCGCGCCCCTCGCACCGCCGGAATCCGAATGCCCCGCGCGCATTCCCCCTTCACGCCGCGCGGGGCGGATTCCCGCCGACCCACCATGAAAGGAACACCGTGTCCCGCGCCCTCCCGCTAAGAGCCGTGCTCGCCTCCGCGGCCGTCCTCACGGCGATCGCGCCGATAGCACTTCCGGCCCCCGCCCTGGCGGATTCGTCCTCCCCGGCGGCGGCTGTCGCCGGCCGTCACACCGGGCCGGACGTGATCGACACCCGGGCGGCCGACGTCTACCCGGAGGGCGTCGCCTGGGACCCCACGCGTCGCGCCTTCCTGGTGGGCTCCGCCCTGAAGGGCACCCTCTCGGTGATCCGGCTGGACGGCACCGTCGAGGAGCTCGCGCCCAGCCTCGGCATGGTCTCCACCCTCGGCATCCGGGTGGACACCGCGCGCAACCGCATCCTCGTCGCCTACAGCGACTTCTGGATCCGCCAGCGGCTGGAGGTCGGGGACCAGCCGCCGACCTCGGGTGTGGCCGTCTTCGCCCTGGACACCGGCAAGCTGCAGCGCCGCATCGACGTCGCCCAGGGGCTCGCGCGCACGTTCGCCAACGACCTGACCTTCGACCCGCAGGGCAACATCTACGTCACGGACTCCGTGTCGGCCACGCTCCAGCGGATCGACCTCGCGGGCCACGTCACCCCGGTGGTGACCGACCCGCGCTTCGCCGCGGACATCGTCGGCCTGAACGGCATCACGTGGCACCCGGACGGCTACCTGCTGGCCCTGCGCTACGACAACGGCGCCATGTTCCGGATCACCCCGAACGCCCCGGCCGGCCGCCGGGTGGCCGAGGTGGCCCTGCCCCGGCCGCTGGTGGGCACCGACGGCCTCGCGCTGCGCCCCGACGGCTCCCTGGTCGTCGTCACCAACTCCATCGGTGAAGCCGTCGGCGCGCCGGGCGGAGTGGACGCCGTCACGGTCGTCGCCTCGCGCGACGGCTGGCGCAGCGCCACCGTCCGCTCCCAGGTGGCGCCGTGGCCCACCGGAGGCCCCACGACGGTCGCCGTGACGCCGTACGGCGACTACGTGCTCAGCGGCGAGGTGGGCACGGTCCTGGTCGGGGAGACCTCCGACCGGATCGTCCTGCGCCGCCTTCCCCGCTCGACCACACCGCACCACGGCCACCGCCCCACGGGCGCATCCACGAGCAGCACCTCCACGAGCAGCAAGGGGACGATCCGATGACGACAACCAAGAGCCGAGGCGTCCTCTGGGCCCTCGTCGCCACGTCTTTACCCATGTTCATGGTCTCGCTGGACAACCTCGTGGTCACGAACGCGCTGGCGGAGATCGGCAAGGACTTCGACGTCAAGCAGTCCGAACTGCAGTGGGTCATGAACGGCTACGTGCTGGCCTTCGCCGGCCTGCTGCTGGCCGGCGCGGCACTGGGTGACCGGTTCGGCCGCCGCCGGGTGTTCCTCGGCGGCATCGCCCTGTTCACGGTGTCCTCCGTGGCCTGTGCGATGGCCGGCTCGGTCGTCACCCTCGTCATCGCCCGGGTGTTCCAGGGCGCCGGCGCGGCGGCCATCCTCCCGGTGTCGCTCACCCTGGCCGTCGGCGCGGTCTCCCGGGCGCAGCGGAACCTGGCCGTCGGGGTGTGGGGCGGCGTCAACGGTCTCGGCATCGCGGCCGGTCCGCTCGCGGGCGGCCTGGTGACCGAGAAGATCGACTGGAGCTGGATCTTCTGGATCAACGTGCCGGTCGGCGTGATCGCGCTGCCGCTCGCCCTGTGGGCGGTCAGCGAGAGCCGGGGCAAGGAGCGGAGCCTGAACGTCCCGAGCATGGTGCTGGTGACCGGCTCGGTCGTCTCCGCCGTCTGGGGCATCGTCTCGGCCGCCGACCACGGCTGGACGCAGCCCACCACCCTCACCGGGCTGTCCCTCACGGTGGTCCTGGCCGTGGCGTTCATCGTGTCCGAGCGGAACAGCAAGCACCCGCTCATCCCCGCCCACATGTACCGCGCGCCGGCCTTCGTGCTGAGCAACGTGGTGTCGATCACGATGTACTTCGGCGTCTTCGGGTCGATCTTCTTCCTCACCCAGTTCCTGCAGGGCCCCATGGGCTACTCCCCCTTCGAGGCGGGTCTGCGCACCATCCCGTGGACGCTGGCGCCGATGTTCGTGGTGCCCGTGGCCAGTCAGTTCGTGGACCGGATCGGCGGCGGAGTGCTGCAGGCGGCGGGCTGCGCCCTGCAGGGCGTCGGCCTGGGCTGGATCGCCCTGGTCGTCACGCCCGACGTCGGTTACGGCTCGTTGGTGCCCGCGCTGGCGCTGGCCGGCATCGGCATGGGCCTGGTCTTCGCCGGCAACCCCGCCACGGTGATCGCGGCGGTGCCGGAGAACGAGCAGAACAAGGCGTCCGGCGCCAACAACACCAGCCGGGAGTTCGGCGGCGCCCTGGGTGTGGCCGCACTCACCACCGTCTTCAGCCGTCAGTTCGCCGACAACACCTCGGGCAACCCGGCCGCGGCGTTCACCGACGGCCTGGAGGCCGCCCTGTGGATCGGCGTGGTCGTGGTGATGCTCGGCGCGGTGAGCGGCCTGTTCATCAGGCGCGGCGCGGAGCGGGCCGGCGACGGCGCGAGCGACGAGAACCCGGTGTCGGTCACGGTCGGCTGACCCGGCCCGCCGCCCGGCAGATCACCCCGAGAACTGGTTCGGAGGAACCGATGACCACCCAGGTGCTGGAAGACGCCACGACGTCCGTGGCCCCTGCCATCGAGTACGGCCGCACGATCGAGCGTTCCCTCGCCCACCGCTCCGCGATCTCCGAGGTCTTCGTCACGGACGTCAGGAGTGTGCGGCCGATGGCGGTGACCGCGGGCATCCACCTGCCGCTCACCCACCTCTACTACAGCGACCACCGGCAGCAGCCGAAGCTGCACGACTCCCTGCTGCTGCTGGAGGCGGGCCGGCAGGCGGCGATCGCCGGTTCCCACACCAACGCCGGCGTCCCGGCCGGGACCCTGGCCATCGTGCACGCCTTCCAGTTCTCCCTGCGTAATCTGCACGCGCTGCGCATCGGCGGCGAGGCCGGGCCGCCGCGGGTCGACACCGACTTCTACGGCAAGACCGCCCGGCACAACGGCCGGTACCGCAAGGGCCGGCTGGAGCAGCGGATCTACATGGGTGACGTGCACGTGGGCGACCACTCCATGGACGTGCTCTTCCTCAAGGGGGACGAGAACGAGATCCTGCGCCACGCCCAGCGCGGCACGCCCGCGCCGCTCAGCTCGGACTTCACCGAAGTGCCGGGCGGCGTGCGGCGTGTGGCGCCGGAACTGGTGGGCCGCGACAACCCGTTGAACGTCGTCCTCACCGAGCCGGAGTTCACCGCGGGCGCCGTCACGGCCCAGGTCGCCCCGCGCTTCGACAACCCGGCGCTGTTCGACCACTCCTACGACCATCTGCCGGCCATGACCCTGGTGGAGGCGGCCCGTCAGCTGGCGCTGTTCACCGCCGGAGCCTCGGGGGCCGCGGAGGCCGCGAGGTCCACGGACCGCTCCGCCGCCCTCTGCGCCGTCGGCTACGAGGGCGGGTTCCAGCGCTTCGCCGAACTGGACGCCCCGCTGACCGCGACCGCGACCCCGGACCCCGAGGGGGCCGGCGGCCTGCACGCGATACGGGTCGGCTTCCGCCAGGACGCCCAGGAGATCGCGGAACTCACGGTCACCGTCGCCGACGTCTCCCACCTCCACGGATCCTGAGGACCTGGCATGTCTGACACCACACCACCCCGGCTGGCAGTCTGGTCGGACTTCGGCGGGGTCCTCACCCCTCCGCTCGCCCACACCATGAAGACGTTCTGCGCGTCGATGGGCCTGGACCAGGAGATCCTCGGCCGCGCCCTGGCCACGGTCACCGCGCGGTACGGCACCAGCGACATCATGGAGCCGATCGACACCCCGGTGGTGACCGAGGAGGAGTGGCTCCAGGAGATCGGCGACGTGCTGGAGGCCGAGCACGGCGTCACGCTCCGCCTCACCACGATGGCGGACGCCTGGTTCGACGGGCGGGAGACCAACCACGCCTGGATCGCCCAGCTGCGCAAGATGCGGGACCGCGGGGCGTTCGTCGGGATGCTGTCCAACATGGTGCCCGCCTGGGACCCGTACTGGCGGCGCATGATCGAGCCCTCCGGGCTCTGGGACGACGTGCTCCTCTCCTTCGAGGTGGGGCACCGCAAACCGTCCCCCGGCATGTTCGAACTCGCCGCACGGCGGGCGGGCGTACCCGCGGAGCTCTGCGTCCTCGTGGACGACCTCCCGCAGAACTGCGCCGGCGCCGAGGCGGCCGGCTGGCAGTCGGTGCTCTTCCTCGACGCCGAGAGCGCCGGCGCCCAGCTCGCCTCCCTGTGGGACGGCGTCGCATGAGGCGCCCCTGCCCGACCCCGAACGCGATCCGGCCCCGGCCGCAAGGCCCGCGGCGCCCCACCAGGAGGAAGTGCACATGAGCCGCTCCGTACTCGTCACCGGCGGAAACCGGGGCATCGGGCTCGCCACCGCGCGCGCCCTGGCGGCCGAGGGCCACAAGGTCGCCATCACCTACCACTCCAGTGAGCCCCCGCCCGGCTTCTTCGCCGTACGGTGCGACGTGACCGACGCCGCCCAGGTCAAGGCCGCGGTCGAGGAGGTGTCCGTCCAGCAGGGCGCCGTCGAGATCCTGGTCTCCAACGCGGGCATCACCCGCGACCAGTTGCTGATCGGCATGCCGGAGGAGGACTTCCGGGCCGTGATGGAGACCAACTTCCAGGCGGCGGTCAGCGTCACCCGCGAGGTCGTCCCGGCGATGATCAAGGCCCGCTGGGGCCGGCTGATCTACATGTCGTCCATCAACAGCATGTCCGGCGCGCCGGGGCAGACCAACTACGCGTCCGCCAAGGCGGCGTTGATCGGCTTCGCCCGGTCGCTCGCCATCGAACTGGGCCGGCGCAACGTCACCGTCAACGTGGTCGCCCCCGGAATGATCGAGACCGACATGGTCGAGCACGTCACCGACGCGCGCCGCCAGGCGGCCCTGGCCAGGACGGCGCTGGCCCGCACCGGCACCCCCGAGGAGGTGGCCGCGGCCGTGCGCTTCCTCGCCGGCGAGGACGCCTCGTACGTGACCGCAGGGGTCATCCCGGTCACCGGCGGCCTGGGCGCCGGGCACTGAGCCGCCCCGCCGGGTCCGCGACCGACAGATTTCCGGGGTACCTCCCCGGGTTCCCTCCCACCGTTCGAGGAGTAATCAGATGAGCACCGAAGCACTCGACCTCTCCATCAACATGGGCCTGATCTTCAACGACCTGAGCGAGGAGGCCGCCCTGAAGTACGTGGCCGACGAGTTCGTCGACCACGAGGCCCAGGCCGGCGTCCCGAACGGCCCCTACGGCTACCTCGGCACCGCGCGCTGGGTCCACAGCGCGTTCGAGGGCGCCACGTGGGAGCACCTGGACAGCTTCTCCGAGGGGGACCGCGCCGTCCTGCGGCTGCGCTTCACCGGCAAGCACACCGGCGACTTCCTGGGCATCGCGCCGACCGGGCGCGACGTGGACGTCGAGCAGTCCCACATCTACCGCATCGAGGACGGCAAGGTCGTCGAGCACTGGGGCTTCCGCCAGGACCTGCTGCTGCTGACGCAGATCGGCGCCCTCACCCTCACGCCGCCGACCCCGGCCGCCGCCTGACCACTTCGGCCCGTCCGGCCCGTCTCCTGAGATCCGGCGCGAAACCCCTTCACGTTCTCTCCTTACGAAAGGATCCATCATGACCGTGCAGACCGTGGAACTGGATGCCGAACTGCAAAACCGCGTCATCGACATCGTCAACGAGGAACTGGAACTGGAAGACGGTGAGCTCACCGAGGACGGTCTGTTCATCGACGACTACGACAGCGACTCGCTCACGCTGATAACCGTGGTCTCCCGAATAGAGAAGGAACTCGGCTACGTCCTGCCCAAGGAGGACCTCGAGTCCCTGACCACGCTCAGAGCGCTGCTGCTCGCCGTCGAGGGATGCGCACGTAATGCCTGAGTCGACCCTGCGCCGAGTCGTCATCACGGGACTCGGAGCGGTCAGCCCGGTCGGAATCGGCGTGCGTGACTTCGCCGATTCCCTCCGGGCGGGCCGGGTCGGCATCGGACCGGCCCGTAGCTTCGACGCCACCCCGTTCCCCAGCCGCAAGGCAGCCGAGGTCGACGACTTCGACCCCGCCGCCCTCCTGCACCACCTCGACCCCGACCGGTGGGGCCGCAGCGCGCTCCTGGCCGCCGCCGCCTCCCGGCTGGCCGTCGAGGACTCCGGCATCGACCCCCTGCTGCTCTCGGCCGGCCGGTCCGGCTCGATCATGGGCACCACCAGCGGCGAGTCCGCGGTCGCCCAGAGCCTGGGCGGCCAGTGGGTCACCCAGGGCCTCAAGGGCCTGGAGCCGCGCCTGGTCGGCCAGTTGCCGGCCGGCCAGATAGCGGGCGCCGTCAACGCCGAACTCGGCCTGA
This sequence comes from Streptomyces sp. NPDC005803, assembly GCF_040630435.1. NCBI lineage: Bacteria > Bacillati > Actinomycetota > Actinomycetes > Kitasatosporales > Streptomycetaceae > Streptomyces > Streptomyces sp. NPDC005803. The sequence continues at coordinate 334,525 of NZ_JBEXXO010000003.1, forward strand.
GCGGCGACGCCCAGACCATCCCCACCGCCTGCTCGGCCAGCAACTACGCGCTGGGGTACGCCTTCGACATGGTGCGCCTGGGCGAGGCCGACTTCATGCTGGCCGGCGGCGCCGACTCGGTGAACCGGCTGACCCATGCCGGGTTCTACGCCCTGGGCGCGATGGCCGAGGACCTGCCGCAGCCGTTCGACGCCAACCGTTCGGGCATCATCACGGGCGAGGGCGGGGCGGCGCTGCTGCTCGAACCGCTCGACCACGCGCTGGCCCGCGGGGCCCGCATCTACGCCGAGGTGCTCGGGTACGCCGCCAACTGCGACGCCTCCCACATGGTGCACCCGGACGCCACCAGCATCGCGGACTGCATCAGGGCCGCACACCATAACGCCGGGGTCGTCCCCGACCAGATCGACTACATCTGCGCCCACGGCACCGGCACGCCGACCAACGACGCGACCGAGGTCCGGGCGGTCCGCCAGGTCTTCGGCGACCGGCTGCCGCCGATCAGCTCGATCAAGTCGATGCTCGGCCACACCATGGGCGCGGCCAGCGGCTTCGGCGCCATCGCCTGCTGCACCGCCCTGGAACAGGGGTTCCTGCCGCCCACCGCGAACCTGGTCGAGACCGACCCGGAGCTGGGGCCCGGCGTGGACTGCGTCCCCGGCCGGGGCAGGGACGCGCGGGTGGAGATCGTCCAGAACCACGGCTTCGCGTTCGGCGGCAACAACGTCATCACCATCCTCGGGAGGTACCTGTGACCACGGCCGCGCCCGTGCAGCCCCTGCCGGTCGTCGGCGTCGGAGTGGTCTCCAGCGCGGGCTACGGGCTGGCGCCCCTGGCCGGAGCGCTGGACCGGGGCCCCGTGCCCCAGGCCGTAGCCGGCGCGGACGCGGCGTACCCGCCGCGTCCGGTCCGGCCGGTCGCCGGTTTCAAGGCCGCCGACCACCTGGGACGCAAGGGGACGAAGAACCTGGACCGGCTCGCCGGCCTGAGCCTGGTCGCCTGCAAGCAGGCGCTCGAAGCGGCCGGACCCGCCGCGGCCGGCACGGACCCGGCCAGGACCGGCGTGGTGCTGGCCACCAACACCGGCAGCATCGCGGGCTACTCCGACCTGCTGTACGAGACGCTCACCCTGGACAAGCCCTACCTGATCAACCCGGGCAAGTTCGCGGGCAGCGTCATGAACTGCAGCGCCGGCCAGATGGCCATCCGGCACGGGCTCAAGGGCCTGAACGCCACGGTGGCCGGCGGCCGCACCGCCAGTCTCTACGCCTTCCGCCACGCCCGGCTGGCCATGGCGGCGGGGCGCGCCGAGGAACTGCTCGTCGGCGGCGCCGAGGAACTCAGCGCCCCGACCGCCTGGGCCTGGCACCACGCCGGGACGCTGCGGGAGTCCGCTCCCGTCGGCGAGGGCAGCGCCGTCTTCGTCGTACGGGCCGAGGAGTCCGCCGGGGAACCGGTCCTCGCGGACCTCCTCGCCTGCGAGGCCGGCTTCTACGGCTGGACCGGGGCCGGCAGACGGGGCGGGGTGCGCCGCGGCCTGACGTCGGGCCTGAGCGCCGCCATCGACCGGGCCCTCCAGCGCAGTGGGGTGACGGCCGAGGACGTGGCCGACGTGTCCCTGGGCGCCGGCGACCACGTCGGACTCGGCCGGCTGGAGGAGCGCGCGGTGCGCCTCGCCCTCGGCCGGCTGCCGGAGCCGGTGCGCGTCACCGAGGTGCTGGGCGAGACGTACAGCGCCTCGGGCGCCCTCCAGCTCGCGGCGCTGCTCGCCCGCTGGCAGAGCACGCCAGGCAGCCGGACCCCCCGCGTCGGGCTGATCACCTCGGTGGGCCACGACGGCAACGCCGGTGCGCTGGTCGTACGCGAGCGGGTCTGAGCCCCGTCGGGGAGAAGCCGGGAAGAACCTGAGTCCCGCCTACAAGAACAGGACGGTTGAGCTGCATGGTGAAGCGGGATGAGTGGGACGCCATCGTCGTCGGGAGCGGCATGGGCGGCCTGGTGTGTGCGGCGTACCTGGCCGTGAGCGGCCGCCGCGTCCTCGTGCTGGAGCAGCACGACGTGGCGGGGGGCAACAGCCATGTCTTCCGCCGCCGCCGGGCCTACGAGTTCGACGTGGGCGTCCACTACCTGGGCGACTGCGGGCCGGGCGGGGTGCTGCCGGCGATCTTCTCCGGTCTGGGGCTCGACGGACGGGTGACCTACCGGGAGATGGACCGGGGCGGCTTCGACCGGATCGTCCTGCCGAACCTCACGGTGGACGTGCCCGTGGGCTGGGAGGCCTACACGAAGCGGCTGACGGCGGCGCTGCCGGGACAGAGCGCCGGCATCGAGCGGTTCACCCGGATCTGCGCGGCCGTCGCCGCGGAGACCCGCTCGATGATGCTGTCGGACGGTGAGCCGTCCCTGGCCGATCTGCTGGCGCGCACGCCGGTGACCGCCGAGTGGGGGCGCCGGACCCTCACCGAGCTCTTCGACCACTGCGGGCTGACCCCCCGGGCCCGTACCGTGCTCGCCGCGCAGTCGCCCAACTACGGGATGGGGCCGCGCCAGGCCACCGTCTCCACCCACGCGGCGGTCACCGACCACTACCTGCGGGGCGCCTACTACCCGGAGGGCGGCGGCCAGGTGCTCGCCGCGGCGCTGGTCGAGGCGCTGGAGGCGCACGGCGGGGAACTGCGGACCAGGAGCCGGGTGGAGCGCATCCTCGTCGAGGACGGCAAGGTCACCGGGGTGGGGATGACGGACGGCGACGTCCACCGCTCCGCCCTGGTGGTGTCGAACGCGGACTACTCCCGGACGGTGTTCGACCTCGTGGGCGAGGAGCACTTCGGCCGCAGGGTGGTGTCGAGGACCCGGCAGGCGAAGATGGCGCTGCCGCTGGCCACGCTCTACGTCGCGATCGACAAGGAGCTCCCGGCCCGCCCGAACGCCAACCTGTGGTGGTACCGGGACGACGACATCGAGGGCTACTACGAACAGCTGGCACGGGAGACCATCAGTCCGGTGCCCTTCCTGTTCGTCTCGTTCGCCTCGCTGAAGGACCCGGGCACCACGGCCGTCTGCCCGCCGGGGCACAGCAACTTCCAGGTGATGACGCTGTGTCCGCCGTCCTACGACTACTGGGGGGTGGGCAAGGGGCCGGCGGCCGGGGAGCGGTACCGGCGCAACGAGGGCTACCAGCGGCGCAAGGCCGAGCTGACCGAGTCGATGCTGAGCGCGGCGGAGGAGGCGATCGGTCCGTTCCGCGACCACATCGTGCACCTGGAGACGGCGACGCCCATCACCCACGAGCGCTACACCCTGGCCACCGGCGGCACGCCCTACGGACTGGCCCAGTGGGGTGGTACGGGCAGCCGCCCCGACACCCGCACCACCATCGAGGGCCTCCACATGGTGGGCACCAACACCCGCCACGGCACCGGCATCACCGGCTCCGCGGCCGGCGGCATGGCCCTGGCCGGACAGATCCTGGGCCGCGGCCTCATGGCCGAGGTCCACCGGGGCGCGCTCCTGGGCGACCCGGACCTGCTCCCGGAGCGCGCGGAGGACTGGGACCCGCTGGCCGTCTCCCGGGGCAGCGGCCGGCGCAATGCCCGCGGACTGGCCCGGATCGGCTGAACCGGGCGACCGAAGGGGCCCCGGGGGAGACATTCCCCCGGGGCCCCTTCGGTTCGCCGCGACGCGCGGCGCCGCTCCGCTACTTGGCGCGGCCCAGGCCGAGCTGTCCCGCCCAGCCGCCGTCCACGCGCAGCAGTTCGCCGGTGATGTACGTGGAGTCCTCGCCGGCCAGGAAGGAGACCGCGCCGGCCACCTGCTCGGGGGTCGCGAAGTCGCGCAGGGGCAGCTGCCGCTTGATGGCCCGGCCGCCGTCCTTCTCCAGCAGCCCGCCGATCAGGTCGGTGGCGGTGAACCCGGCGAGGACCGCGTTGACCCGGACCTCGAAGCGGGCCAGTTCGACGGCGGCGGCCCGGGTGAAGGCGTTGACCGCCCCCTTGGAGGCGGAGTAATTGGACTGCCCGACCCAGCCGCCCTCGCCCATGACCGAGGAGATGTTGATGACGTTGCCCTCGCGCTGGGACATGAAGTGACCGGCGACCGCCCGCGTGCAGTGGTAGACGCCGCCGACGTTGACCCTGAGCACCTCCCACCAGTCCTCGGGCGCCTGGTCGAAGAGCAGACCGTCGCGCGCCACCCCGGCGTTGTTCACCAGGATGTGAAGTCCGCCGAGGCCGGCCATGGCCTCGTCCACCAACTGCTGGGCGGCGTCCGGCTCCGACACGTCGGCCCGCAGGGCTATCGCCCGCCCTCCGCGGGCGGTGATCTCCTCGACCGTGCGCTCGGCCTCGTCCTTTCGGGAGCGGTAGTTCACGGCGACCGCGGCGCCGTCGGCCGCGAGACGGAGCGCGATGGCCCGCCCGATGCCGCGGGAACCACCGGTGACCAGGGCGGCCCGGCCTTCGAGGCTCATCAATTGTCTCCTTCTTCAGGTGAATTGAATGGCACGGCAATTCCGAATACGCCGGACAAGCCTATCCACGGCCCCTGTCGAGAATGTGTTGTGGCCGCTACCACCTCGGCGGCCGGCCATGTTCCTTTCGAGGCATCACCGGCCGTTCCAAGTGGTCCGCCAGGGGTCAGGAGAATTGGCCTGGCAGCACCGCCCGGCCCGCTGCGAAGCTCCAGTCACTACGACAGCGAAGGGCGGTAAACAGATGAGGAAGAAAGGCAATTCACCTTCCGTCATCGTCGGATACGGACACGCGGGCCGCGATCTGCACCATCGCGCACTGCGGGACATCACCGGCGGCCGGTCGACGGTGATCGCCGTCGATCCACGCCCCGCCGATGTGTCGGGAGGCCAGTGGGTGCCCGACGTCCGCAGCGCCGTGACGGCGCTGTGGGCGGCGGGGCACCGGGTCGCCGACGCCGTCTTCCACGTGGCGGTCCCGCCCGACGCCCACCGGGACTGCCTGGAGCAGCTCCTGCGCGTCGGGGCCCAGCGCTTCATCCTGGAGAAGCCGATCGCCCACACCGTGCAGGAGGCCGCCCACCTGGTGGACCTCGCGGAGGCCACCGGGGCCGTGGTGCTGCCGATGAGCGTCTGGCCCGCCAGCAAGGTCACCGAGGCCGCCGAGGAGCTCGTCGCCTCGGGGACGATCGGTGAGCCGGTCTCGTACCACATGGAGCAGAGCAAGCCGCGCTTCCGCCGTTCGCTGCAGACCCAGGGCCACGGCAGCGCCTTCGAGGTGGAGCTGCCGCACCAGCTGCTGCTCGCCCTGCACCTCGCGGGGCCCGTCGCGGAGGTCACCGCGTCACGCGGCTGGGACCTGCCACTGCCCTCGGGACGGCTCTCCCGGCTGGGCGGCGCCGAGGTCACGCTGCGGCACACCTCCGGCGCGCGGACCACGCTGTACACCGATCTCGCCTCGCCGGTACGCCGCCGCCGGCTGCACATCCACGGCACCGAGGGAACGCTCGTGGCGGACTACCCCGTCTCCGGCGACGACGACTTCGGCCAGGTCCGCATCGCCGGCCGCCCGGTCCGCAGGGTCGTCCAGGACGCCCCCCTGACCCGGTTCATCGAGCAGGCGTACGCCCACTTCCGCGGCGAGCGCGCGGCCCCGCGCAGCGACCTCGCCCTGCACCTGGAGTCCATGGAACTCCTCGACACCGCCCGCGCCGCCGCGTTCGCGGGCACCGGCGCCCCGGCCCCGCAGGAAGCAGCATGAGTACCGTCCTGATCATCGAGCCCCGCTCCTCCGGTCTCGAGCTGGTGACCCGGGCCCACGAACTCGGCCACACCGTCCTCGTCCTGAGCTCCCTCGCCGGGCCCGGCGACGACCCGTCGAAGGCCGACCGGGTGATCAACGCCGACACCTCCGACCAGGCCGCCGTACTCGACCTCGTCCGCACCCTGCACGCCGAGACCCCGCTCGACGCCGTCCTGCCCGGCTTCGAACACTTCGTCTCGCTCGCCGCCCACGCCGCCGCCGCGCTCGGCCTGCCCGGCATCGACCCGGCGGGCGTGGAACCGCTGCGCCACAAGCACCGGATGCGCCGGGCCCTGGACGCGGCGGGTCTCGACCAGCCCCGGTACCGCATCGTCTCCCACGCGCGTGCGGCCGCCGCCGCGTACGCGGAGCTCGGGCCGGTGTGCGTGGTCAAGCCGGTCGACCAGTCGGGGAGCCTCGACGTCCGCAGGGCCGGCTCACCGGCACAGGCCGTCGGCGCGTTCCGCAGGGCGCTGCGCTCCGGGCGGCCCGACGGGTCGCGCGGCGGCCTCGGTCTGGTGCTGGTCGAGGAGTACGTCCAGGGGCCGGAGTACAGCGTCGAGGGGTACGTCGAGGACGGCCGGGTGCACATCCTCGGCATCACCGAGAAGATCCTCGGGGCCGAACCGCACTTCGTCGAGGTCGGGCACATCGTGCCGGCCCAGCTGAAGACGTCGTCGGCCAAGGAGATCAGGACCTACATCACCCGCGTCCTCGACTCCGTCGCCCTGGGCATCGGCCCGTTCCACGCCGAGCTGCGGATGTCGGCCCGCGGCCCGCTGCTGATGGAGGTGGCGGCCCGGCTGCCCGGCGACCGCATCCCCGACCTGCTGCGCCTGGCCTGCGGCCACGACCTCTACGAGATCATGCTGCGCTGCTACCTGGGCCTGTCCAATCCTCAGCCGGCCGCCCGCCGGTCGGGCGCCCGGGCCGGCATCCGCTACTTCCTGCGGCCCGGCCTCGACACCTACCGCGAGTTCCGCGTCGACCCGGTCATCGAGTCCGATCCGCGGGTGCGGGAGATAGGCGTCCTCCTGCCCCCGGGCAGTGCGCTGCCGGACCCCGGCAGCTCGGCGGGCCGGCTCGGCTACGTGCTCGCCGCGGGCGCCTCGTACCGGGAGACGGCCCGGGTGCTGCAACGCGCCGAAAGTGCCGTGACCTTCAGCTGAGCCATCCGCAGGACCGTCCACGAACCATCCGGAGACCCGATGAACCGCCATGTCCTCATCATCAACCGCTGGACCAACTCCTTCGCGGAGTACCACCGCTACATCGACCACACCGCCGACCGCGTCGCCTACCTCACCACCGCCGCGGGCCGCCCGCCGCTGGACGAGGAGCTGGCCGAGGACATCCGGGTGCTGTCCGACCTCTCCGACACCGGCGAGGTCCTGGCACAGACCGCGGAACTCGTCGAGCTGTACGGACCGTTCACCCACGTCCTCGCGCTCTCCGAGTTCGACCTGGAGCCCGCGGGCGAGATCCGCCGGCGCTTCGGCATCCCGGGGCGCGGCCCCGCGGAGGTCGCCGCCGTGCGGGACAAGGTCGTGATGAAGGGTCTGGTCGCGGCGGCGGGGCTCCGGGTGCCCGCCTTCCAGGAGACGCCCACGGCCGGCCTGGTGCGGGAGTTCGCCGCGCGGCACGGCTATCCGTTCGTCCTCAAACCGCGTGCGGGCGCCGACAGCCAGGGCGTGCACGTGGTCCGCTCCGACGAACAGCTGGACGCCCTGCTGGACGGCGCCGGCCTCGCCGACGCCCAGTGCGAGGAGTTCATCGACGGGGTGCTCTACCAGATCGACGGGGTGGTGCGGGGCGGCCGGCTGCTGACCTCGCGGGCCTGGCGCTGTGGCGGCAACTGCCTCGACTTCGCCACCGGCACGGCCTTCAGCTCGGTCGCCAACGACGACCCGGACTTCGAGAGCCGGGTGACGGACTTCGCCGAGCGGGTGTGCGCCGCCCTCGCCCTCACCGACGACGTCTTCCACCTGGAGGTCTTCCGCACCACCGGGCCCTCGGGCGAGGGCGACGACCTGGTGTTCCTGGAGATCGGCGCCCGGGCCGGAGGCGGTCAGGTCCGGGTCATCTGGGAGGAGGTTTACGGACTCGACCTGGTCGCCGCCTCCGCGCTGGTGCAGCTGGGCGAGGACGTCACGACGCGGCCGATGGACCTGAACGGCCCGGTCGCCGGGTATCTGATGATGCCCGAACCGCCCGTGCGCCCGGCCGTCGTGGACGCCGTGACCTCACTGGTGGGCCGGGTGCCCGCGCTCTACGCCGAGACACTGCCGCCCCCCGGCACGGTGCTCAGCGGCAACGGCGGCGCCGTGCACACCGCCGGCACGTTCCGCTACCGGGCCGGCCGCTCGACGGAGGTCGAAGCGGCCATCCGCCAGACACTCGCCTCCTACCGGCTCGACTGGCACCCGCTCGACGAGCAGCCCGCCGCCACCGGGGAACCGTCCGTCCGGGAGGCAGCCCATGTCGTCGGCTGAGCTCCTCGACCGGGCCGGGCGGCAGGCCCCGGAGCCGCCCCGCGGGCTCTGGCACCACCGGGACTTCCGCCGGCTGTGGGCCGGACAGACGGTCTCCCTGCTCGGCTCCCGGGTCACCGAGCTGGCCCTGCCGGTCACCGCCATCGTGCTGCTCGACGCGAGCCCCGCCCAGCTGGGGCTGCTGAACAGCGCCCAGTACCTGCCGGTGCTGTGCGTCACCCTGTTCGCCGGGGTGCTGGCCGACCGGGTGCGCCGCCGCCCGCTGATGATCGCCGCCAATCTCGGGCGGGCCGCGATCCTCACCGCCGTGCCGCTGCTCGCCTGGCTGGGCGGGCTCGGCGTCTGGGCCCTGTGCGCCGTGGCCTTCGCGACCGGGGTGCTCACCGCCCTGTTCGACGTGGCGTACCAGGCGTACGTGCCCTCCCTGGTGGCCAAGGAGCAACTGGTCGAGGGCAACAGCAAGCTGCAGGCCAGCCGTTCGGTCGCGGAGACCGCGGGGCAGGGGCTCGGCGGGACGCTGATCCAGGTGCTCACCGCGCCCGTGGCCATCCTCGTCGACTGCCTGGGCTACCTCTTCGCGGCCGCCATGCTGCTGCGCATCCGCACCCCGGAGACCCGGCCGGCCCGCCCGGACGGCGCCCGCTCCTCCGTACGCAAGGACATCGCCGCCGGGCTGCGCATGACGCTCGACAGCAGGCTGCTGCGCGTGATCATGCTGCACGCCTCCCTGTACAACCTGCTCTGGGACGTCGTCCTGGTCGTCTTCCCGCTCTACGGCATCCGGGTCCTGCGGCTCGGCCCGGCCGGTCTCGGCATGATCATCGCGGCCGGCAGCATCGGCGCGTTCGGCGGCGCCCTGTCCGCCGGCCGCCTCGGACAACGGCTCGGCGTGGGACGCGCCATGGTGTTCGGCATGGTGGTCGCCTCCACCGCGACCCTGCTGCTGCCGCTCGCACCCGGCTCCGGCAGCGGACTCGGATACGCGCTCCTCGGCATCAGCTACGTCCTCAACGGCTTCGGCATCGCGGTCTTCAACATCCACTCGATCACGCTGCGCCAGGCGACCGTGCCCCCCGAGCTCATCGGCCGGGTCAGCGCCACCTTCCGCTTCCTCACCTGGGCGGTCATCCCGGTGGGCGGGCTGCTCGGCGGGCTGCTCGCGTCCGCGGCCGGACCGCGGGCGGCGCTGGCCCTGACGGCGGGCGGGCTGACCGCGGGGGCGCTGGCCTTCCTGTGCTCGCGTACCGCCGTCCGGTCGTGAGCACCGACGGCCCTGACACCATGAACGTCCCGTTCCCGTCCCGGACCCAGGAGAAGACATGTACATCAAGGTGTGCGGCCTGAGCCGCCCGCAGGACGTGGCGGCCGCGGTCGAGGCCGGGGCCGACGCGATCGGCTTCGTCCTCACGCCGAGCCCCCGCCAGGTCGCCCCGTCCGCCGTACGCGCCCTGACCGCCCAGGTGCCCGAGGGGACCGCCACGGTCGCCGTGTTCCGAGGGGAACCGCTCGACGAGGTGCGCCGTGCCGCCGCCGAGGCGGGCGTCGACACCGTTCAGCTGCACGGGGCGGAGCCCCCCGAGGCGTTCGCCGCGCTGCGCGCCGACGGCTTCCGGCTGATCCGGGCCACCTCCCCGGGCAGCGGGGCGCCGCTGGAGACCGGCGCGTTCGGCGAGGACCTGCTGATCATCGACTCGCCCCGGCCCGGCTCCGGCGAGCGGTGGGACCCGGCCGCGCTCGGCGCCTCCCCCACCGGTCCGTGGCTCCTCGCCGGGGGGCTGACCCCGGACAACGTCGCCGGGGCGGTCACCGGCCTGCGGCCCTGGGGGGTGGACGTCTCCAGCGGGGTCGAACGCTCCCGGGGCGTCAAGGACCCGGACCTGATCCGGCGGTTCGTGACCACGGCCGCGGCGGCGGCGTGATCGCCCACGCCCGCCACCGCCATGCCACCAAGAGCGAACGGAGTGCCTCCTAAGGCGGATTGAGGGCTGGTCGGTGCGGCCCGCACTATCGGATAGCCGCTTCCCGGACGCGTACGGGCGCACCCAGGCACGCACCTGGTGCACGGCACTGACGTCCACCGCACCCGCCGAATCACCTGGGGGATCCATGTGGCTGCCCACATCCGGGAAGCACCGCGACTTCATCGAGCGCTATCTGACCCTGCACGACCGGTACACCGCGGGTGAACTCGGCGAGGACGAGTGGAGCGCGTGGGCGCGGCAGCAGCTGCGCGCGGTCGTCGCGCTCGCGCAGGACGGGTCCCCCTTCTACGCCCGGCACCTGGCCGGCGTACCGGCCGCCGGGCTCACCCTGGAGGGCCTGAGCGCGCTGCCCTTCACCACGAAGGACGATCTGCGCACGGCCATGTCCGACGTCCTCAGCCGTGATCTCGACGAGGCCTGCTTCTACTACGAGACCACCGGCACCACCGGCCCGGCCACCCCCTGCCCCCGTGACCCGCGCGAGGTGATCGCCTCCAACGCCCATGTGACGGAGAGCTGGCGGAACATCTTCGCGGACGTCTTCGGCGACCGGGCCCCCCGCGTCGGCGTGATGGGCCCCACCGAGGTGCACTCGCTCGGCGACACCCTCGGCGACGTGGCCCGCAACGTGGGCTCGGCCGTCGCCAAGATCTGGCCGTACTCCCCCGTCATCGGCTTCCCCAAGGCGCTGCAGCTCATGCGGGACCTGGCCCTGGACGTGGTGTTCTGCACCCCGAACGTGGCGCTCTCGCTGGCCCGGGCCGCCCGCGACCAGGGGCTGGACCCGCGCCGCGACTTCGCCGTCAAGGTCTTCCTGGTCACGGGCGAGATGTGCACCCCCGACCTGGCCCGCCAGATCGACCAGGCGTGGGGCGCCCGCACCTACAACGCCCTCTACGGCTCCCAGGAGACCCTGGTCGTCGCCTCGGCCTGCGCACACGGCCGGCTCCACCTGGCGCGGCCCAACTACATCGCCGAGCTGGTCGATCCGGACACCGGCGCCGCACTCGGCGACCGGGGCACCGGAGAGCTGGTCGTCACCATGCTGATCGACGGGATCAAGCCGCTGATCCGCTACCGCACCGGCGACCTGGTCGAGCTCTCCGCCAACACCTGCGGCTGCGGCATCCAGGGCCCCGTCATCCGGGTCGTCGGCCGCACGCGCGACCGGATCGTCCTCGGCGGGCACAGCTTCCAGGCCTGGCAGATCGAGCAGGCCGTCCTGGGGCGGATCGACCACAGTTACGGCTACCAGGTCGTCATCGACCGGGACGCGCACGGCGAGGACCTGATCACCGTCCGGCTCGACCTGCCCGACGGGCCCGAGCCCGGGATGGGGGCCGCGCACGCGGCGCGGGTCGCCGACGCGCTCGGGGTGCGCTGCCGGGTGGAGGTGCCCGACGAGCTGGACCCGGTCACCACGACCGGCGCCTTCGTCAGCTGGAAGGCGGCGCGCATCCACGACCGGCGCACCGCCGTCGACCACGAGACGGCCGCCGCCCGCCGGCTCGCCGGAGCCCGGGGGCACCGCGCATGACCGAGTCCCTGTTCCGCGGCCTCGGCATCCGCGACGACGACACCGACGCCGACTCCGACGCGACGCCGTTCCCCATCCTGTGGGAGCCCGCCCGCATACCCCACTCGCCCCTGCTGCGGCCCGGCACCCTGCGGGTCGGCACCCTCGGCCCGGACGGCACCACCTCGATGGTCGCCCTCGCCCGCCTCGGGTACCGGCTCGCCCACCTCGGCGGACCCGTCGTGGAGCCCGTGCCGTACGACTCCTTCGAGGAACTGCTCGCCGCCGTCGGCGGCCGGGGCGGCCCCGCCTACGCGCTGGTGCCGGCGGCCGCCGAGTGCGCGACCCGCTTCTTCTGGTCGCCCCGGCTGCGGCTGGACGCCACTTTCTCCACGCCGACCCCCGAGTACGGCATCGCGACCCCGCCACCGGGTCTGCACGAGGGGGTCCTGCGGCTGGCGACCCTGCACGAGACCCGCCGTCTGGTGGAGCTGCTCGACGGGGCCGAGGGTGGCCGGGGCGGTTACGACATCGCCTGGGTGCCCGCCGAGTCCACCATCCACGCGGCCCAGCTGGTCGCCGAGGGACGCGCGGACGCCGCCGTCACCAACGAACCGGGCCGCGCCGCGCACCGACTGGAGTTCCAGGTCTCACGGCCGGGCGTCCCCATGGTGTGGATGGTGTTCGGGCCCGCGGTGCTCATCCGTTCCGAAGGCGTCCGCCCGTCCCTGGGGAGTTGACCGTGACCACCGACCGCCGACTGCTGCTGCACGACGTCACCGTCCAGGAGGGCCTGGGACGCGCCTCGGTGCCCGCCCGATCCGTCCTGGTGGCGGGCGAGCGCGTCGAGGCCGTGCTGCCGGCCTCACAGGTCCCCGCCGAGGGTGACTTCCTCCGCTGGGACCTGGCCGGGGCCACCGTGCTGCCCGGCATGACCCTGGGGCACACCCACATCGCGTACGTCAACGTCACCACCGGCCGCGAGACCCTGTTCAAGTACCGGGTGCCCGAGGTCGCACTGCACGCCGCGCGGCACGCGACGGACCTGCTGAGCTGCGGATACACCGCGTTCGTCGGGGCCGGATCGGTCGCCGGGATCGACATGGCGCTCAAGAACGCCATCGAGGCCGGTGTCCTGGCCGGCCCGCGCATCACCCCGTGCAGCCGCGATCTGATGGTGTCGGGTCCGCCGGGACGGCGCTCACCCGAGCTCAAGGAGCGGATGCCTCGCGAACTGATGCCGGTGGTGGACGTCCTCGGTGACCTGGTGAAGTACACCGAGGAGGAGATCGACGAGGGCGCCGAGATCATCAAGGTGTTCTCCTCCGGTGACGACACCTTCCCCAACGCGCGCTCCGACGAACTTCTGTTCACCCGCGAGGAGTTGTCCACGGTCGTGGAGACCGCGCACCGGCGCGGCGCCCGGGTGCGGGCCCACTCCCGGGGCCTGGCCGGCATCCGCAACGCGCTGGCCGCCGGTGTCGACGTCATCGACCACGCCACCTACGCCGACGACAGGGCGCTCGACCAGATCGCCGAGCGGGGCGTGTTCGTGGTGCCGAGCCTGTTCCAGCCCGACCGCCTGCTCGCCCTCGGGGAGCGGTTCGGCAAGGCCCCCGACTACCTGGAGTCCCTGGACTTCCGGGACGAGATCGAGAACACCCTGCGCTTCCTGCCCCTGGCGGAGGGCCTCGGCCTGAAGATCGTGCCGGGCGACGACTTCGGTTTCGCGTGGACCCCGCACGGCACCTACGCGGACGAGCTGGTGATGTACGTGGAGCGGGCCGGGATCGCGCCCGAGACGGTCATCAAGTGGGCCTGCGGCAACGGCGCGGAGCTGGCCGGGCGCGGCGCGGACGCCGGGGTGGTGGCGCCGGGCCGGCTCGCCGACCTGGTGGTGTGGGACCGCGACCCGGCGGCCGACATGACCGTCCTCCAGGACAAGGGCGCGTTGCGGTCGGTCCTGATCGGCGGGCGGCACGCGGCGGGACCGGAGGCACCGCCCGCCGTCTGAAGCGGCCGTCCGGGCCGGGCTGTTCACCCCGTGGGGCTGAGCAGCCCGGCCCTTTCGTTGCGGGGCAGCGACAGCAGCCGTGCGGTGTCCCCGCGGCCGCCGTGCGGCAGCAGCAGGATCCGCAACAGGTCGATCATGCGCTCGATCAGTCCGCGCGCGGCGGCCAGGCCCTCCTGGTCCTCGGCCGGCGCGAACTGGTCGTGCACGAAGGCGGGGAAGCCGCTGCCCGGCACGATCATCCGGTTGAGCAGGACGTTGTCGATGAGCTGCCCGTACACCCGGTCGTGGCTGTAGCGACGGCCGGTGACCACCACTCCGGCCACCTTGTTGGCGAGCGGGCGGTCGAACCGCAGGTGCCCGACCCCGGCCCGCTCGATGAAGTTCTGCATCACGCCCGCGAGCCCGAAGCCGTGCACCGGCGCCGCGTACAGCACCCCGTCGGCCCGGATCAGCCGGTCCACCAGGGCCGGCACGTCGTCGTCCAGCGAGCACGGCAACGGCCGCACGTTGCAGTCGCCGCACGGCCCGCAGGGCGTGATGTCGTACTCGGCGAGCGGGATCACATCGAGGTGCACGCCGTGCTCGGCGGCCTGCGCGGCCAGCATGCGCAGCACCCGTCCGGTGAGGCCGTCGGGCCGTTCGGAGCCGTTGAGAGCGGCTATCGACGCCCAGGGACCGTGGTCGGCCATGGCTGTATCCCTTCGAGGAAGTTGGCGATGAACGCTGATCCGGTCTGCGTGGTGATGCTCTCCGGGTGGAACTGCACGCCCTCGACGGCGAGCCGGCGGTGGCGCAGCCCCATCACGCAGCCGTCCTCGCGGGCCCGTGCCGTCACCACGAGCGCGTCGGGCACCGGGTCGGCCACGGCCAGCGAGTGGTAGCGGGTGACCTCGGTACGGTCCGCGAGTCCCGCGAAGACGCCCGAGCCGTCGTGAGCGAGGCGGCTGGTCTTGCCGTGCACGGTGCGCGCCGCCCGCTCGATCCGGCCGCCGTAGGCGAGCCCGATGGCCTGGTGGCCCAGGCAGATCCCGAGCAGCGGGACCCGGCCCGCGAAATGGCGTACGAGCTCCGGATGGCCGGAATCGGCCGGGTGCCCGGGGCCGGGGCCGAGCACCACCGCGTCCGGGCGGCGGGCCGCCAGCTCGGCCGGGGTGTGCGCGTGTGCGGTGACGACGTCCGTGCGGGCGCCCTGTTCCCGCAGGTAGTGGTCGATGATGTGGACGAAGCTGTCGCGTGCGTCGACGAGCAGGATCCTCATGCCGTCAGCCCCTCGCCCGTCAGGGCGGCGTACACCGCGCTCATCTTGATCAGCGTCTCGCGCCACTCGCCCTCGGCCGACGAGTCGGCGACGACACCGGCCGAAGCCTGCAGTGCGTACGTTCCCGTGCCGGGGTCGTGGACGGCGGTACGGATGCACAGGGCGAGCGTCGCCGCGTGCCCGCGCACGTCGATCAGGCCCAGCGCGCCCGCGTAGGCGCCGCGCGGCCGGCCCTCGATCTCCTGGATCAGCTCCATGGCGCGGACCTTGGGCGCCCCGGTCATGGTGCCCGCGGGGAAGGTGGCGCGCAGGGCGGACCACACGTCGGCGCCGCCGGCCAGCTCTCCGCTGACCGTGGAGACGAGGTGGTGGACCTGGGCGAAGTGCTCGACGGCCAGCATCCGCTCGACCGCGAGGGTGCCCGGCACGGACACCCGGGCCACGTCGTTGCGGCACAGGTCGACCAGCATGATGTGCTCGGCCCGCTCCTTCTCGTCGGCGAGCAGCGCGGCGACCCGGCGGGCGTCCTCGGCGGGGTCGGCGGCCCGGGCGACGGTGCCGGCGATGGGCCGCATCGCCAGGGTCCGGCCCTCGATCCGCAGCAGCAGCTCGGGGCTGGCCCCGACCAGGGTGCGTCCCGCCCACGGCACCAGGTACATGTACGGCGACGGGTTGCTCCGGCGCAGCCTGCGGTAGGCGTCGATGGCCGGCAGCGGCGTCGTCACCTCGATGCGGTGGCCGATCTGGATCTGGTAGACGTCGCCCGCCCTGATGTGCTCCAGACAGCGGCGCACCCGGTCGGTGAACTCCTCGCGGCCGACGGTGCGGCGGACCGAGTACGGCTGGGGGGCGGGCGGCTCGGGGGCCTCGTCCTCGCCGGGCAGGGTGCGCACCAGCGCGGAGAGGTCGGCGCCGAGCACCCCGGGGCCGCCGAACTCGGGTGCCTGCGCGTACAGCTGGTGGTTCTCGCCGGTCGCCAGGTCGTAGGTGACGACGTGCCGGAAGAGCGTGAGGGTGATCTCCGGGTCATGGCCGGGGGCGCGCGGCGGCAGCTTCTCCAGGTGCCAGGCGGCCTCGTAGCCGAACACGGCGAGGAACCCGAAGGCGTAGGTGTCGAGCGGTACGTCCGTCTCCACGGCGAAGGCCCCGTTCACCGCCTCCAGCAGGTGCCGGACGCCGTCACGGGCGCGGTCGGCGAGCGGGCGCAGCCGGTCCACCAGTTCCGGCGCCCCGTCCAGGACGGCCTGCCCGTCCCGCACCGTGATCCGGGCCAGCGCCTCGGCGCCGACCGCGGCGAAGCGGCAGTCCTCGTCGGGGCCGGCCAGGCTCTCGAAGAGGAACACCTGGTCCTCGCCGAGCAGCCGGCGCAGCTCGGCGCCCAGGGCGAGCGGGGCGTGCGGGGGCAGGGCGGTCCGCGCCACGGTCACCCGCAGGGGTGCGGCGACCGCCCGGGGAGGTGCTGCGGCGGGCTCGACGGCGGTCATGGTCATCGTGGGCGGTCTCTTTTCGGTACGTGGGTCGGTCAGCGACGTGAGTCCAGCCAACCAAC
The DNA here is from genome assembly GCF_040630435.1 of Streptomyces sp. NPDC005803. NCBI lineage: Bacteria > Bacillati > Actinomycetota > Actinomycetes > Kitasatosporales > Streptomycetaceae > Streptomyces > Streptomyces sp. NPDC005803. The sequence goes on from NZ_JBEXXO010000003.1 coordinate 351,107, forward strand.
AGCGCGTACCGGCCCGGCAGTCCACTGTTCCGGGGCGGCGGCGGACCACTTGGCCGCCTCGCCCGGGGGACCCCGGGGGCCGCTACCGCGCTGTCCCGCGCAGCAGTGCGGCGGCCTCCAGCAGGGCGTCCCGGCAGGTGTCCTCGCCGACGCCGGGGACGGCGCAGGCCAGCAGCAGCACCCGGCGGGTCTCCTCGGTCACCGCCTGGTGCACACCGTCCCGGTGGGCGAACTGCGACAGCACCCGCTTCTCGTCGGCGAGGACCAGCCCGCCCGCCTCCAGGGTCACCGGTCCGTCCGCGCCCAGTGCGGTGAACTCCTCGGTGCCGTCGGTCAGCCGCAGCGCCACCTCGCCCTCCAGCTTGTCCCGGTCGAACAGCCCGAGCGCGACGAGGCTGCGCACCGCCACCGCGTTGACCGCGTCGACGGCCGGGTTGATCCGCGGCCAGGCGCCGAGCGGCTTGGCCCGCAGCCCCCGGTCGACGAGGGCCTGCACGGAGGGCGGCCGCTTGTCGGGGTGGCTGCCGAGCAGGCGGCTCAGCTCCCGGTAGGCGGCGACGTTCGGGGCCGCGCGCACCTCGGAGCGGCTGGCCCCGGACCACTGGGCGTGGGCCTCGGCCCAGACCTCGTCGGCCGGCGCGGGGCCGGCGGCGGCGACCTCCGCCTCCAGGGTCAGGACGTGGACGCCGGGCACGAGCGCGCGGGCCTCGGGGGTCACGGCGACCTTGCGGAAGGTGGGGGTGGTCATCGGCTTCCTCCGGAGAAGGTGAGGGTGTCCAGGGTGTGCAGGTTCAAGTCCTCGGCGGTGAGGACGCGTTCGGTGTCGATCAGGATGTTGTAGTGGTTCGGCGCGTGGCACTCGTCGAATCCGGCCACCCGCCCGATCGGCCCGCCCGGGCCCGCGACCACGTCGCCCCGGTCGATCACCGTGCCCGCGGGGAACTCGGCGAAGCCCAGGAACCCCACGTGGTCGACGCGGTCCCCGGTGGCGGAGGGCCGGTCGGTCGTGGTGACCAGCTCGTGCACGTCCCCCGCCCGGACACAGCGCGACTGCCAGGGCGACAGCCGCATGCCCCGGTCCGAGCGCCGGTGGAACAGCAGCTTCACCAGATGGGCCGAAAACGGTTCCTTGGAGCTCATCCGCAGGCGCTGCTCCTTCGTCCGTCCGATGCCGTACGCCTCCTCGACCAGATCGACGATGTGCGGTCCGCGGTCCGGCGCGGTCCGGCCGTCCCGCACCGCCCGGTGGAAGTCCGCCATGATCCCCGCGTACTCGTGGTCGAGGGAGGACTTGAACGCCTCGAAGCCGTCCAGCATGTCGGCGTGCAGCTCCCGGCCGTCCTTGAGGTGCACGGTGATGTCCTTGCGCTCACCGGTCTCCAGGGCCCAGTCCAGGTCCACATGGACCGGGATGCCGCCGGCGGTGGCCAGGTGGAGTTCGGCGCAGAACTCGACGCCGGAGCGGACGTCCCCGATCGTGGCGTCGGTCAGCGTGAGCGGGCCGAGCACCGTCTCCAGGGCGTCCAGCGCGTTGGGGCCGTTGTCGATGACGCAGCCGCCGCCGCAGCGGTCGAGGTCCTGGTACCAGCGGTCGGCGCCGGTGTGCTCCTCGATCTTCTCCTGGTACCGGCTGGTGACGTGGGAGATGAGCCGGGGGTCCGGCAGCCGCGCCGCCAGGTCCCGCACATGGGTGTTGTAGCGGCGGTGGAAGGCGGTGAACAGGGTCGTGCCGTGCTCGTCGGCCAGCCGTATCAGGCGGTGCGCGTCCGCGGCGGAGACGGTCAGCGGCTTCTCGCAGCAGACGTGGACGCCGGCCCGCAGGGCGTCGGCCACGACCGGGGCGTGCGCGTGGTTGGGCAGGGTGACGACCACACCGTCCACCAGCCCGGAGGCCAGGAGGTCACGGTGGTCGGTGAACATGACGGTCCCCGGCGCGAATCCGGTCAGCTTCCCCTGGTCGAGGTCGCAGACGGCGGTCAGTCGCAGCTCCGGGTCGTCCTCGATGGCCTGCAGGAAGAAGGGGGCGATGACGCCCACTCCGATCACTCCGATACGCATGATGGTTCGGTCCCTTCCGTGACGCGTGGATGGTGGATGGTGGCGTGCCTCGAACGTCAGGCGGCCGGCTGAAGGGTCCGCCCGGTCAGCGCGGCGGGTGCCTGCACTGTCAGCTGCTCGGCGAGCGCGGCCAGGCCTGCGGCCACCGGTCCCGGAAGCTCGACGCCGTCGCGCTGCGACCGCGCGTACCGCTGGGCCTCGGGGGCTCCCGGATAGGTGACGCCGCGCGTGGCGTACGCGGCGGCCGGGGAGTTCGCGACCGTGTCGAGCAGGATGCGGTTCTCGGCGGCGATCGCCCGGGCGGAGCCGAACGCGGAGGGGTCGATCACGATCGCGGTGTGGCCGACGTTGTCGTCGCCCGCCGGCTCGCCCTTCAGCACACCGGGCCGGGGGCCGTAGGCGGCGCCGGCGAGCGGGCCGCACAGCAGGTCCACCAGCAGCGCGAGCCCGAAGCCCTTGGCGCCACCGGTCGCGGCGGGCCCGCCGAGCCAGGCGACGTCCGCCTCCTCGGCCATGAAGTCGGCCGGGTCCGAGGTCGGGGTGCCGTCGTGGCGGATCAGCCACTCCTGCGGGACCTCCTGGCCCTCCCGGTGGGCGGCCTTGATCTTCCCGGTGGCGACGACCGTGGTGCTCATGTCGAGGACGAAGGGGGCGCCCTCGGTCACCGGGACGGCCGCGCTGAGCGGGTTGGTGCCGAGCATCCGCACGGTGCCGCCCAGCGGCGGGGCGACGCCCTGGGCGCCGCAGTTCGTCATCGCCAGGCCGATCAGACCGGCGGCCGCCGCCTTCTGCGTGTAGTAGCCGGCGCTGCCGAAGTGGGTGCTGTTGCGTACGGCGACCATGCCGATGCCGGTCTGCCGCGCCTTGGCCATGGCGAGGTCCATGGCCAGGTCCATGGTGACCAGGCCGAGCCCGCGGTCCCCGTCGAGCAGGGCGGCCCCGGCGGTCTCCTGGACGACGCGCGGTGCGGCGCCGGCGGCGATCCGGCCGTCGAGCAGGCGGGGGGCGTAGATGTTCACCAGGCCGTTGGTGCCGTGGGTGGTGAAGCCGTTCGCGTCGGCGTACGTGATGACGTCGGCGGCGGTGCTCGCCGACTCGGGGTCCAGACCGCACTCCGTGAGGACGTTGCGGACGAAGGCGGTGAGCTCGGCGAGGGGAACGCGGACGGTCATGACAAGTCCTCTGTTTGATCGCGGGTCGGTCGGTCAGGCGGTGCGGGCGGCGAACGCGTGCACCAGTTCCTTGATGCGCAGGGCGTACGTGTCCAGGTCGTCCAGGTGCACGAACTCGTTGTCGGTGTGCGCCCCGTTGGCGTCGAGGCGGCCGGGTCCGCAGGCCACGACGTAGCGGCCGGGGCCCGGGGCCCAGATCGCGTCGCAGGTGAACGCGGAACCGTCGGCGAGGCCGTCGTGGCGGACGAACCCGGCCTCGTTCAACAGGAGTTCGGCTTCGGCGTCGCGGTTGTTCAGGGTGGGCAGGCCCTGCTTCAGCCAGTCGAGGCGGACGATCCGGCGCCAGTCCTTCACCGTGCGGCGGCTGAACGGGTCGTGGGCGTGCAGGTGGGCGAACTCGGTACGGGCCTCCTCGATCAGCACTTCGAGGGAGGCGGCCAGCAGTTCGGCCTGCTCGGTCGCCGGGTAGGCGATGTTCAGCAGCAACTGCCCGTCCCCGTACACCCGGTTGTGGGCGGTCCCGGTGTGCAGGCCCGCGACGCAGAGCTTGGCTCCCATGCCGTGGGCGAGCGGGCCGAGCCTGCGGGCGAGGAAGTCGGCGAGGAAGCCCAGCAGCACGGTGGCGTTGTGGCCGTCCGCGGGGTGGTCGTCGGTGGAGTCCTGGCCGAGCACCGTGATCCGCGGGGTCATCGCGGCGGTGCAGCCGTCCATGAAGGTGTTGCCGGTGGGTTCGGCGAACACCATCAGACGGCCGGTGAACCCCGCGTCGATCAGCGCACGCGTGCCGTACGTGCCCATCGCGCCGCCCTCCTCGCCGGGCACGGACGCGAGCTGCACCTCGATCCGGCCGTCGAGACCCGGGTCCTCGGCGAAGGCGGCGGCGATCCCGGCCGCGGCGGCGATGCCCGGGCCCTTGTCGTCGACGGCGCCCCGGCCGTGCAGGACGCGCCCCTCCAGGCGCGGCGGGACGTGCGGACCCACCGTGTCCATGTGGAAGTTGACGACCATCCGCCGCTCCTGCGGCTGCGGGGCCCCCTGCGCGACCACCACGGAGGGCTGCCCGGCCAGGAACGCGGCAAGGTCCCGGTCGGCCGCCTCCCGCACCGTGGCCGGCACCTCGGGGCGGTCGAGGAGTTCGGCCGCGGGCGGCCGGTGCAGTGCGGTGCGGAAGCCGCGCGCGGCGGCGCCGGCCAGGAAGACGCGCTGCGCGCGGGCCGCCCCGTCCATGGGGCCGCCTTCCAGCGGCGAGACCGAGTCGACGGCCATCAGCTCGGTCAGCCACTCCAGGTCGGCGGCGGCGAGGCCGCCGCCGGTGCGGGTGGTGCGGGCCGTCTCAGCCATGGTGGCTCTCCTCCCAGTACGTACGGCTGTCCGTGGTGTCGATGCCGAGCAGCCCGGCGCAGCGACGGGTGTACTCCCGGTAGCCGTCGGCCAGTGCGGCCGGATCGCCCGACAGACCGAGGTGCGGGATATGGGCCAGGTGGGGCTCCAGGCTGTAGTGGCCGCTGTAGCCGTGCTCCTCCAGCAGCCGCACGCACTGCGCGACGCGGGCGGTGCCCTCGCCGGGCATCGTGAACGCGGCCGTACCGCCGGAGCGGATCCCGTCCTTGATGTGCACGTGGTCCACCCACGGCAGCACCCGCCGCAGGAAGCCGAGGGAGTCGTAGCCGTAGGCGAGGCCGTTGCCGGTGTCGAACAGCAGCCGCAGGCGGGGACTGGCGACCTCCTCCAGCATGCGCACGGTGTGCGCCGCGCTCTGCCCGGCCCAGCCCTGACAGTTCTCGTGCAGCAGGGTCACGCCCAGCCGCTCCGCCTCGCGGGCCAGCATCCGCATGCGGCGCAGCGACTCGGTGCGCCACTCACGCTCCGGGCGGCCGTCGTTGGGGTACGACATGACCCGCAGCCGGTCGCAGCCGAGCAGCGCCGCCGCCTTGGCGGAGCGCTCCAGCACCGCCAGCTCGTCGTCCATGCCGGTGGCGACCGTGGTGGACCAGGAGCCCACCGGGGTGTCCACGACCGGCACCCTCAGACCCGCGACGATGGTGCGCCGCGCCAGGTCGGCCGCGTCGCCCGCGGACAGCTCGTGCAGGCCGAGGCCGTCGACGGTACGCAGCTCGATCGCGTCCATGCCCAGTTCGCGGTGGATGGCCAGCTGGCCGGCCAGGTCGGAGGCCGCCTCGTCACCGATGCCGCACAGCCGGTCCGCGCCGATGCCCCGGACGTCTCGCACAGTCACCGCGGTCACCTCCCCGCCGCGTAGAAGTCGTTGACCGCGGCCACGACCCGTTCGGCCGCCCCCGGCGCCATGTCCGGGTGCAGGGGCAGTGCGAGCGCTTCGCGGGAGAGCTGCTCGGCCACGGGGAAGTCACCGGGGCGGTGGCCGAGGTGGGCGAACGCGGGCTGCAGGTGGAGCGGGCGCGGATAGTAGACGGCCGTCTCGATGCCCTGGCCGGCCAGGTGGCGGCGCAGCTCCTCGCGCTGCTGGGCCCGCACCACGTAGGTGTAGACGGAACGCCCCTCGAAACCGGCCGGCGGGGGCAGCAGCGCCGGGGCCAGCGGACGCAGGCCCTCCTCGTAGACCGCGGCGATCTCGCGGCGCCGCTCCAGCAGCCGGTCCAGATGGGGCAGTTTGCGCAGCAGGAAGCCGGCGGTCAGCTCGTCCATCCGGCAGTTGAAGCCGAGCAGCTCGTGGTAGAAGCGCTTGCCGGCGGGCTGGCCGTGGTTGCGCAGCATCCGGGCGGTACGGGCGAGCTCGGGGTCGTCCGTGACGATCATCCCCGCGTCGCCGATGCCGCCGGCGGGCTTCGCCGGGAAGAAGGAGTACACCCCGGCGTGCCCGTGCCGGCCGGCGGGCTTGCCGTCGGCCTCCGCGCCGAGGGCGATCGCGCTGTCCTCGACCAGGTGCAGGGAGTGCCGGGCGGCGATGTCGGCGAAGGCGCCCATCTTCGGGGAGCCGCTGAACAGATAGGCCGGCAGCAGCGCCCGGGTGCGGTCGGTGACGGCGGCCTCGGCGGCGGCCGGGTCGAGCAGGCCCGTCTCGTACTCGACGTCGGCGAAGACCGGGCGGGCCCCGCGCAGGGCGACGGTGGAGGCGGTGGAGACGAACGAGAAGGCGGGCGTGACCACCTCGTCCCCGTCACCGAGACCGAGCGCGGCCAGGACCACCGTCAGCGCTCCGGTGCCGCTGGCCACGGCCACCGCGTGCGCCGCGCCGGTGCGCCCGGCGATCTCCGCCTCCAGGCGTTCGACCCGCGACTTGAGGATGAACTCGTCGCTCTCGGCGACCTCCTGGAAGACCTCCACGAGGTCGTCGGCCCAGTCGGCCGAGCGGGCGGGCCAGTCGAAGTACGGGATGACGGTGGTCACGATGCGGCTCCGTAGAAGGCGTGGACCAGAGCGGCGACGCGGTCGGCCTGCTGGTCGGTGAGGTCGGGGTAGAGGGGGAGCGCCAGGGCGCGCCGCGCGGCCGCGTCGGACACCGGGACGGGGTGGCGGGAGCCGGGCAGCGGAGCGAGCAGCGGCTGGTCGGTGAGCGGGCGCGGGTAGTACGCCTCGGTGCCGACCCCGTGGGCCTCCAGGTACGCGGCCAGCTCGTCCCGCCGGTCGCACTCGATGAGGTACACGTAATAGACCTGGTTGCTCGGCGTCTTGGCGGGCGCCATCCACGGGGTCGTCACGGTGTCGGCCAGCGGGGCCAGCAGCCGGTCGTAGCGGGCGGCCAGCTCGGCGCGCCGCCCGATCTCCTCGCCGAGCCGCTCCAGGCGGTGCAGCAGGAACGCCGAGTGCAGCTCGTCGCACCGGCTGTTGTAGCCGAGCTCCTGGTAGACGTACGCACCGTCGGTGTCGTACGCGCCGTCCGTGCCCTGGCCATGCAGGCGCAGCCGCCGGGCGCGGGCCGCGATCTCGTCGTCGTCCGTGAGCAGCATGCCCGCGTCACCGAGCGAGCCGAGGGTCTTGGTGGGGAAGAAGGAGAGCACCCCGCCGCTCCCCCACAGGCCCGCGTGCACCCCGCCCGCCCGCATGTCGATGCCCTCGGCGCTGTCCTCCAGCAGGAGGAGCCCGTGCCGGTCGGCCAGGTCCTTCAGCACCTCCATGTCGGCCATCTGCGAGAACAGGTGCACCGGCATGATCGCCTTGGTGCGCGCGGTGATCGCGGCCTCGGCGCGCTTCGGGTCCATCGCGTAACTGCCGGGGAGGACGTCCACCAGCACCGGATCGGCGCCCACGTGCAGGACGGACGAGGCGGTGGCGAAGAAGGTGTACGCGGGGACGATCACCTCGTCGCCGGGGCCGATGCCCGCCGACCGGAGCAGGATGACGAGGGCGTCGGTTCCGTTGGCCACGGCCACCGCGTGCCGGGCGCCGGTGCGGGCGGCGATCGCGGCCTCCAGTTCGGCGGTGACCGGGCCCGAGGTGAACCGGCCGGAGGCGGCCACCTGGCGGACCATGGCCTCCAGCCGGGAGCGGTCGCGGCGGGCGGAGGCGGCGCCGCTGAAGAACGGGATGGCGGTGGCCTCACTCATCGCGTGGCCGCCTTGAGGGAGGAGATCAGCCCGGTGACGGCCTGGCGGCGGCCGGCCGCGTCCCGGGCGGCGCCGACGGCCTGCAGCAGCGCGCTGCCCACGATCACGCCGTCCGTCTTGCCGTGCAGCGCCGCCACGTGCTCCGGGCGGGAGATGCCGAACCCGACGGCCATCGGGGTGTCGCCGGCCGCGCGCACCCGCTCCAGGTAGGCGTCGATGCCCGGGTCGAGGTCCTTGCGTACGCCGGTGACGCCGTTCGCCGCGAGGACGTACAGGAAGCCCCGGGAGGCGGCGGCGGAGGCCGCGATGCGCTCGGCCGAGCTGCCGGGGGCGGTGAAGAACGTCTGGCCCAGCTCGGTGGCCTCGGCCTGCGCCAGCCACTCGGCGCCCTCGCTGACCGGCAGGTCGGGGACGACGAACCCGTCGACCCCGGCCGACCTCGCGTCGTCGTACAGCTGGGTGAGGCCGTAGCGCAGGAACGGGTTGCAGTAGCCCATCAGCACGATCGGCGCCTCCACCCCGGCGGCACGCGCCTCGGCGACGACGTCGAGGGTGGCGGCGGCGGTGGTGCCGGTGTCCAGGGCGGCCTGTCCGGTGGCCTGGATGACCGGGCCGTCGCCCAGCGGGTCGGAGAACGGCACACCGAGCTCGATCACATCGGCGCCGGCCTCCACCGCGGCCGAGATGAGGCCGACGGTCTCGCCGAGCAGCGGGTAGCCGGAGGTGATGTAGGCGACCAGGGTGGTCTCGTCCTTGGTCCGGTTGTCGGTGAAGGTCTGTTCGAGGCGCTTCATCGGGAGGTCTCCTCACGCTGCTTCAGGGCGGCCATGGCGGAGGTGAGGTCCTTGTCACCGCGGCCGGAGAGATTGACGAGGACGGTGCTGCCGGGCGCGCACTGGCGGGCCACCTTCAGGGCGCCGGCCACCGCGTGCGCGGACTCCAGGGCCGGGAGGATGCCCTCCTGGGAGCTCAGGGCGACGAACGCGTCCAGGGCCTCGTTGTCGGAGGCGGAGATGTACTCGACCTTCCCGGTGTCCTTGTAGTGCGAGTGCTCGGGGCCGACGCCCGCGTAGTCCAGGCCGGGGGCGATGGAGTGGGTGAGCTGGATCTGCCCGTCGTCGTCCTGCAGCAGGTAGGTGCGGGTGCCCTGCAGCACGCCGGGGTCGCCGTAGAGCAGCGGAGCCGCGTGACCGCCCTGCCCGCCCTTGCCCTCACCGGCGGCCTGTACGCCGACGAGCCGGACCGGGTCGTCGAGGAAGGCGCTGAACATCCCCGCCGCGTTGGAGCCGCCGCCGACGCACGCCACGACCGCGTCGGGCAGCCGGTCGTTCTCCGCCAGGAACTGGGCGCGGGCCTCCCGGCCGATGACCGACTGGAAGTTGCGCACGATCGTCGGGAAGGGGTGCGGGCCGACGACCGAACCGAGCAGGTAGTGCGTGGTGTCGGGCCGCGCGATCCACTCGCGGATCGCCGCGTTGATGGCGTCCTTCAGCGTCGCCGTGCCCAGGTCGACCAGCTCGACGCGGGCGCCGAGCAGCTTCATCCGCTGCACGTTGGGGGCCTGGCGCTCGGCGTCGACCCGGCCCATGTAGACGGTGGCGTCGAGGCCGAGGTAGGCACAGGCCGCGGCCACGGCCACACCGTGCTGGCCGGCGCCCGTCTCGGCGATGATCTGCTTCTTGCCGAGGCGGCGGGCGAGCAGCGCCTGCCCGATCGAGTTGTTGATCTTGTGGGCGCCGGTGTGGGTGAGGTCCTCGCGCTTGAGCCAGAGCTTGACGCCGTTCTCCGTGGCGCCGAGCCGGTGCAGTTCGGTGATCGGCGTGGGCCGGCCGACGAACATCTTGAGCAGCTTGTCGAGCTCCGCGGTGAACTCCGGGTCGAGCAGCGTCTTCTGGTACTCCGCCTCCAGTTCCTGCAGCGGGCCCACCAGGGTCTCCGCGACGAACTGTCCGCCGTACTCGCCGAATCGGCCGTTCACGAGGCCACCTCCAGAATCGGGACCCCGGTGTAGGACCGCAGCTGGGCGGCGGGGTCGGGGCTGCTGAGCAGGGACTCGCCGATCAGCGCGGCGTCGAAGCCGTGCGCGGCGATGCGTTCGATGGCGGGGCGGCCGGACAGGCCGCTCTCGCTGACGGTCAGCACGCCGCGCGGGATGTCGCGGCGCAGCCTGGCCGAGTTGTCCAGATCGACCGAGAAGGTCTGCAGGTCACGGTTGTTGATGCCGACGATGCGGGCTCCGGCATTCAGCGCCCGGTCCACCTCGTCCTGGGTGAAGGTCTCCACCAGGGCGTCCAGGCCGAGGCCGTGCGCGGTCTGCACCAGGTCGGTCAGCAGGGCGTCGCCGACGGCGCGGGCGATGATCAGGATGCCGTCGGCGCCGCTGTCGTGGGCGAGCGTCACCTGGCGGATGTCGACCAGGAAGTCCTTGAAGAGGACGGGGACGGTGACGTCCGGGTGTTCCGCGACGGTGCGGACCAGCTCGGGCGAGCCGCCGAAGTAGGGCGTGTCGGCGAGCACCGAGATGGCCGAGGCGCCGCCCGCGAGGTAACTCCTCGCGGTGGGAACGGCCATGGCGGGGTCGAGCAGTTGGCCCTTGGAGGGCGACTTGGGCTTGATCTCGGCGATGACCGAGACCTCGTCCCCGCCGAGCGCGGCGGCGAACCGGCCGGGGACGGCGGCCGCCTTGCGGCCGCGGGCTGCGGCGTCGGCTGCCGCCGGGCCGCTCCAGGCGGCGCGTTTCGCGGCGACGATGTCGTCGAGGTGCGTGGCCATCAGGTGGTCTCCGGGGTGATCGGGGCGGTCGGGTGGATCGGGGTCCGGGCGAGCCGGTCGGTGATCGTGGTGCGGGCGGGCCGACCGGTGTCCGAGGCCCGGGCGAGCCGGTCGGCGAGGGCGGCCGCGGCTCCCCGCTCCACGGCGTTCCGGGCGAGGGTCAGCGCGGACGCCATGTCGTCGGCGCGCCCGGCCAGGTGGAGCGCGGCCGCCGCGTTCAGCAGCACGGTGTCGAGCAGCGGGGCGGGGGCCGTCCCGGTGAGGACCTGGCGGGCGAGGACCGCGTTGCGTGCCGCGTCACCGCCCGCCAGTTCGGCGCGGCCCGCCGGCCGCAGCGGGAGCCCGGCCGGGTCGATGGTGAACGCGGTGAGTGTGCCGCCGTCCACCTGGAGCACCCGCGCGGGGCCCGCCGTGGTCAGTTCGTCCATTCCGTCGAAACCCTGGACGACCCAGGTCCGGCGGTGGCCGAGCAGCAGGGCGGCCTGCGCCAGGACTTCCTGGTCCTGCAGGGTCGCCGTGCCGATGAGCCGGCCCGTCAGCGGGACCGGGTTGGCGAGCGGGCCGGACAGGTTGAACAGGGTGCGGAAGCCGAGCCGCCGGCGGACCGGGGCCAGCCTGCGCAGCGCCGGGTGGAGCGCGGGGGCGAAGAGGAACGCGAACCGGTGCGCGGCCAGCAGTTCCGTGATCCGCTCCCCGGGGTCGATGTCGATCCCGAGGGCCTCCAGCAGGTCGGCGCTCCCGCACTGCGAAGTCGCCGCCCGGTTACCGGCCTTGGCGACCGTCGCCCCGGCCGAGGCCGCGACGAGGGCGGCCAGCGTGGAGATGTTGACCGAGTCGCTGCCGTCACCGCCGGTGCCGACCACATCGACCGCCGGGCCCGTCCAGCCGACCGGCCGGGCCACCGCCAGCACCGCCTCCACCGCGGACGCCACCAGGACCGGTGTCGCGCCGCCCACCGCCACGGCGGTCAGGAAGGCAGCGGCGTCCACCTCGTCCGTGGTCTCGTCCAGCAGCTCCGCCACCGCCGCCCGGGCCGCCTCGGCCGACACCGTACGGCCCGCGACCGCGTCCCGGGTGACGGCGGGGAGCGCACGGCCGGCGAGCAGGGTGGCCGCCATCACAGCACCGCCACATTGCTGGCCGCCGCGAGCTTGTTGTGGGTGTCCAGGACGACCGGCGGGATGCCCCACAGCAGGTCCTGCTCCAGGCCGGGCACGGAGGTGACCATCACCGCCGCGTCCAGCTGCGCCAGTTCCACCACCGCCCAGTCGGCCGCGGTGACCGGCTCGCCGTCCACGAAGAGGTTCGCGACGAGCGGGTCGTGGTACGAGACGACGGCCCCGGCGGCCCGCAGGCCGCGGATGACGTCCAGGGCCGGCGCGTTGCGCAGGTCGGCGACGCCGGACTTGTAACTGACGCCCACCACCATCACCTTGGCGCCGCGCAGCGAGGATCCGCGCGCCTCGACCAGCTCCGCGAGCCGCTCCACGACCTGCCACGGCCGCTGCTCCACCCGCTCGAACGCGGCGGCCACCAGCTTCATCTCGGTGCCGGCCTGCGCCGCGGCCTCGCGCAGGAACAGCGGATCGACCGGGATGCACTCGCCGCCCACCCCGGGTCCCGGGTAGTGCGGGAGGAAGCCGTAGGGCTTGGTGGAGGCGGCGTCGATCACCTCGCGGACCGGTATGTCCAGCTGCCGGCACAGGTCGGAGAGCTCCAGCGTGAGGCTGATGTTGACCAGGCGGAAGGTGTTCTCGAAGACCTTCGACAGCTCGGCGACCTCCGTCCGCGACACCGGCACCACCGTCTCGCAGACCAGCCCGAACAGGGCCGCCGCGCGGCGGGTGCACTCCTCGGTGAGACCGCCCACCACCTTCGGTGTGTTGGCGAGGTTCCAGCCGCTGGTGTTGGCGGGGTCGACCCGTTCCGGGGCCATCGCCACGTGGAAGTCGGTGCCCGGCTCCAGGCCGGTGGCGCGGGCGAGGGTGGCCGCCGCCGCCGCCGTGGTGCCCGGGGGGACGGTGGACTGCAGGATGAGCAGCGTGCCGCGGCGCAGCAGCGGGGCCACCGAGTCCATCGCGGCCTTCACGTAGTCCAGGTTGGCCTGCTGGTCGCCGGTGACCGGGGTCGGCACGCAGACGATGAGGACGTCCGAGCCGGCCAGCTCGCCGGCCTCGGTGGTCGCCTTCAACCGGGCGCTCACCGCCGCGAGTTCGGCATCGCTCACATCCGGCAGATAGGAACTGCCGCGCACCACCCGGTCGACCCGTTCGGCGTCGGTGTCCAGCCCGAGGACCGGAAGACCGGCCGTGGCGAACCCGAGCCCGAGGGGCAGACCGGTGTATCCGAGGCCGACGATTCCCACCCGCAGGGTGCGGCGCTCGATCTTCTCGTCGAAGAGGCTCGCGCCGTCCCGCCCATGGATCACGGGAGCGAGTACGCCAGTCATTTCAGCCATGGTGTTCTCCCTCTGAGTGCTATAAATAAAGGCCGTTGGCGTGATCAAGTAGGCCAGTGGGCGAGGGGGACCACCCAGACCACTGCGGGGGAGACGGAGCAGACCAGATGGCCTGGCATCTGTCGGTCCAAGTGGACCGGGACTCGGCAGTACCGCTCACCGCACAACTGCAGAACGCCATCAAGACCAGGGTCGAGGACCGGGTTCTGCACCCCGGCTCACGCTTGCCGTCCAGCCGCCAACTCGCCCTGGACCTGGGGCTTTCCCGCAGTGTCGTGGTCGAGGCGTACGAGCAGCTGATCGCCGAGGGGTATCTGGACGCGGTCCGCGGATCGGGCACCCACGTCGCCCGGAAACTGCCCGAGAGCGCCGGCGACACCTCCCTGCTGGACTCCCGTCCGGCGACGAGTGCGCGCTGGGATCTGCGGGTCGGCATAGCGAACCTGTCGAACTTCCCCCGCCAGGAGTGGCTCAACTCCTATACGAAGGTGCTGCAGAACGTCGGCCGCGAAGGCATGGACTATCCCCCGGTCGCCGGCATCGCGGAGCTGCGCAACGAACTCTCCGGGTATCTGGGCCGGGTGCGCTCGGTGCACACCGAACCCGCGCAGGTGATGGTCACCGCGGGCTTCGCCCAGGGGCTGGCCCTGCTCTCCGACTCCCTCCAGCGGCTCGGCATCCATGAACTGGCCATCGAGGAGCCGGGGCACAGCGGACAGCGCCGGTTCATCCTGGACACCGGGCTGACCCCCCTGCCGGTGCCGGTCGACGAGGAGGGCCTGGTCGTCGAGGCGCTGGACCGCACGGGCGCCCGCGCGGTCCTGGTCACCCCCGCGCACCAGTTCCCGACCGGGGTCATGATGTCGCCGGAGCGCCGGCAGCAGCTCCTGGCCTGGGCGCGGGCCCGGGACGGCTGGATCATCGAGGACGACTACGACGGCGAGTTCTGGTTCGACCGCGGGGTCAGGCCCACCGCGCTGCAGGAGGGCGACCCGGAACGGGTGGTGTACGCGGGCACCACGAGCAAGGTCCTGGTGCCCGGCCTGCGGCTGGGCTGGCTGGCGATACCCCCGAAGCTGTACCCCCTGATGGAACGGGTGCGCTCCCGCCAGGACCAGGGCTCCGACACCCTCACCCAGCTGGCCTTCGCCGAGCTGATGCGCAGCGGCCTGCTGGACCGGCACCTGCGCCGCGTCCGCTCCCGCTACCGCTCCCGCCGCGAGGCCCTGGCCGCGGCCGTCCACGAGTCCCTGCCGGAGGCCCGGATCATCGGCTGCGCGGCCGGTCTGCACAGCTACGCCGTGCTGCCCCCCGGCACCGACGAGGCTGCCGTGGTGCACGGCGCCCTGCGCCGCTCGGTCCTGGTGCGCAGCGGAGGGGCTTTCCGGTTCGGCGGTCCGCCCGGCGAGCCGGGCCTGCTCCTGGGGTACGGCTCGCTGCCCCTGACGGGCATCGCGGAAGCCGTCGCGGCGATCGGCGCGTCGTACGAAGAGGCGCGCCGCCGCTGAGCCGGTGCGGCCGCACGGCGGATTCTCACCGCATCGAGCGGCCCCGGGGCGCGGCGATCAGCTTCTGGGCCAGCGCCTTGTTCACCGCGTCGATGCGCGAAACCGCGTCCAACTTGTCGAAGATATTGCGCAGATGGCGCTTGACGGTGCCCTCGGTGATGCCGAGCCGGGCCGCGATCTGACGGTTGCTCATGGCTTCCGCGACACACGTCAGCACCTCGCGTTCGCGCGGCGAGACCGGTCCGGCGTCCTGCTCGTGCGCCTGCTCGCCGCCGCCCGTGTAACCCGCGCGCGGCACCAGGATGGTGATCTGGTCGTCCTCCCGCGCGGCGTTGCGCACGGCGCTCAGCAGCGCGGCGCGCGAGACGCTCTTGTGCAGATAGCCGCGGGCGCCCAGCTGCAGCAGCTCGTGCACGAGCGGCTGGTCGTCGTACATGGTCAGGATGATGATCCGCAGACCGGGAAAGCGCTCCAGCAGCCCGCGTACCGCCGCCCTGGGGTGGTGGTCCGGCATTTCCACGTCGAGCAGCAGGACGTGCGGCTGGTGCCGCTCCACCAGCTCGACGAGCCCCCGCCCGCTGCTCGCCTGGGCCACGACCTGGAGGTCGTCCTCCGCGTTGAGCAGTTCGGCCAGGGCGGTGCGCAGCAGGGTGTGGTCGTCGGCCGCCAGGATGCGGATCAGCTCAGGTCGCGGGTTCAACGGAATCACCTGGGAGGTCCATCAGGGGGATCGTGATCGCGACCCGGGTGCCGCCGTCCTCGGGGGAGCTGGTGAACAGGATGGTCCCGCCCAGCAGTTCGACCCGCTCGGTGGCCGAGGCGATCCCGTTGGCCCGGCCCGCCGTGGCGACCGCCGAGACGTCGAAGCCGCGGCCGTCGTCCACGACCGACGCCTCCAGCTTGTACGGGGCGATGTCCACCGCCGCGAGCACGTGCTGGGCCTCCGCGTGGGCCAGGGAGTTGCGCAGGCACTCCCGCACCACCAGGAACACCTCGTCGAGCACGTCCTGCGGGGCCCACTCCTCACTGCCGTTGACCTGGATCCGCACCTTGGAGGGGGTGATCTCCATGGACTCCAGGAACGCGGCGAACGCCGACTCCAACGTGCCTTCGCGGTCGGCCCGCCGCAACTGGGTCACCAGGTCGCGGATGATGCCGAGCGCCTCGGTCAGGGTGTCCTTGACGGCCCCGATCCGCTCGGCGACCTCGTCCGGGCTGGATTCCCAGGTCAGTTCGTGCAGCTCTATGCGCCGCAGGGCGAGGCTGACGTGGTTGCCGAGGTGGTCGTGTATCTCACGGGCCAACTGCCGCTGGCTGGCCGCGTTGACCTCCCGCACGGTGTTGAGCAGGTAGGTGTCGTGGCCGATCGCACCGGCCTCCAGCCGTCTGCCGATCCCCCGCTGCAACGTGCGCACCCCGGCCTGGAAGCCGGCGAACGCGGCGGGCGAGTCCACCATCGCCCTGCCGAGCGCGTCGAAGACGATGTCGAAGAGGAGGAGCCCGGCGCGGATGGAGTGCACGGCGTCGATGCCTTTGGTCGCCCGCTCCACCCCCAGGCCCTCGACCTGCTGGATCAGCCGGTCGCGCACGTCGGCCCGGCCGTGCCGCAGGCTGTCCGCGCAGTCCCGGATGATCCGCTCGGCCTGCAGGGCGCAGGTACGCCAGATGTCGGCATTATTGACCAGGGGACTTTTGATCTTTTCGAGCCGGCTCCGGTAGTCGGCCAGTAATTCAGGTGTCCGGGCCAGGAGTTGTTCGGCCGTATCGGATTCAATAAAACCTGAATGCATCAAAGGATCCCCCACCCTCACGAATACCGCCCCTCGGATCATCATCTTACGGTTACGTTATGTCAACACGCCTCCACACGTCCCACGTCTTGAGACGCGCCGCGCGAAGGCCATGCGAAAACGCTTACCACGGCCTGCGGCATCGCGGTGGCGACGCAGCCGACATATCCATCGGGGCAGCCCACATCGTGGACGTACCACTCGGCCGGATCGCCCGAACGGCGCGCACGCCGCAGCCCGCCGTCTCCCGGCTCCCCGACCGAGACGGGGGTGCGCAGCCCCGTTCCGGCCGCTTTGCCCACCGCTTCGATCGCGGTCCAGGTGCGGAATCCAGCAATCCGGTTCTGTGCGCCGACCGCGGGCACCCGGCTCCAGTCGAAGGACGCGCGGAGCCGTTCGACGTCCACGCCGACCGCGCCCGGCTCCCCGGCCACACCCACCAGGGCGGCCGCCCCGGAGTGCGACAGGCTGAAGCCGAGGTCCGGCCAGGGCCCGTCCACGAGCACGGGCCGGCCGCGGCCGCAGTCGCCGCACAGCTCCGGCTCGGGGCAGCGGCGGGTGAAACGGGGCGCCCCCGGAGCGACGCCGAGGTAGCCGCCGAGCACCGTACGCAGGGCGACATGGGCACGGCGGTAGCGCCACCGCGCGACGGGGTGACGGATCCGCGCCGCACGGGCGCGCTCCAAGGGATCGAGGACCGCCTCCGCCCCCTCGGCCGGGACACGGTCCAGCGGGACGGACCAGACATGGATCTCCCCGGCCGCGAGAACCGGGGCCCTCGGCGGCGGGGGCGGAGGAGGGGAGGGGGGCCGGGTGAGGGACGGAGGCCCGGCGAGGGACAGGGACGGGGACAGCAGGGTACGCATGACGGCTTCCCGGGGTCG
The DNA here is from genome assembly GCF_040630435.1 of Streptomyces sp. NPDC005803. Classification (NCBI taxonomy): domain Bacteria; kingdom Bacillati; phylum Actinomycetota; class Actinomycetes; order Kitasatosporales; family Streptomycetaceae; genus Streptomyces; species Streptomyces sp. NPDC005803. The sequence goes on from NZ_JBEXXO010000003.1 coordinate 368,272, forward strand.
GAAACGGACCAGGGCTGCCAACGGCCCGTTACGGGAAGGGGAGCGCCGGAAAGGACGGCGCCCGCCTGCTCACCAGCGAAGCGCGGGTGTCGGACGGGCGGGGGGTCCACTTCGGCGGTGGTCCGGCGTACCAGAGCGGCGGGCGGGCGACCCTCGGAAGGAATAATTCGGAATCCGACCCGCCGGTATTGCGTGTTCCTTTAGAGGTAGCCATGGCTCATTTGCAGAACAGTCAGGCAGCCCTGCTGATGCCTAGGCTCCTGGGCATGCCTATGGCGACGATACGGCCACTGCCTGTGACTGCACCCAGTGGCCCGAAGTACCGGAATCCAAGCATTCTGAGGCTCTGCATCGAAGAATCCCGCCCCGCCGTTCTGATGGCTTTCCAGCTCCGCTATTTCGCCGGTATCGCGCTGGCACTTTCGGCGGATCCGGCCCTCGGCGCCCGGTCGGCCCTCCAGGCGGTCTTCGGCTCCCTCGCGTGGTTCGGCGCCATCTTCTACACCTACCTCTACAACGGGTGCATGGATTACCACGAGGACCGGGTCAACGGCTCGGCCCGGCCACTGGCGAGCGGCCGGCTGCCCCGCCGCACCGCCCTGCTCGTCGCACGCGGTGCGGCCGTCGCGTCACTGGTGTCCGCGGCGTGCGCCGGGCTCGGCCCCGCGCTGCTGTGCGCGGCCATGCTGCTGCTCGGGCACGCCTACTCCGCACCCCGCACCGCCTGGAAGAACCGCACGCCCGCCGCGATGGGCGTGGTGTTCCTCTCCGGTCTGCTCACCTACGCCGCCGGGCCCCTCGCGCTCGGCGTCTCACCCCGCTCACCCGCGCTTTTCCTGACGGCCCTCGCCATGTCCCTGTGGATGGCGCTCGTCGGCGCGGTCGCCAAGGACTTCTCCGACATCGAGGGCGACGCCGCCGCGGGCCGCCGGACCTGGGCCGTCACCCTGGGCGAACGGCGCACCCGCGTCCTCGTCGCGGTGGGCGCGTGCACCGTCGGCGGCACCTTCACCGCCGGAGCGTCGCGCTGGGCGCCGGAGCAACTGCCCACCGCCGCCGTGGTCCTGGCCGGCGGGATCGCCCTGGCCGTCGTGACGCTCACGGGCCACGCCGGCGACGCCCGCCACCTGCGGCGACGGCCGTACCGCTACTTCATGGTCACGCAGCACTGCGCGCATCTGGCCCTGCTCGGCCAAGCCGTCGTCTGACCAGACCGTCCGGCGCCGGAAATCCCCACCACACGCGGAACCCGGCCCGGGAAACACAAGGAACACTCCCCCTCCCAAAGGCGCATTCACCCACCACTCAAGTGCAATGCACGTGCTCTCCGGGGCAGTTGAGGTGGTTTCATCACCGGAGAAAGCAACGGATCGCAACAATGCGGTCCGGACGGCGGGATCCGGGAATGGGAAAGTCACCGCTGCCAGTGGCGGGAAACGCGTGGCAGTGCACGGACACGCGTTCCTCACCGCGCCGTAGCGCATCGCTCCCGGCCGCAGGAAGGAGACGGAAGACGATGACGAGCACCCGACTGGCGCTCATGTTCCCCGGCCAGGGAGCGCAACGTCCGGGCATGGGCCTGCCCTGGCGCCGCACCCCCGGCTGGTCCGTGGTGGCGGAGATCTCCGAGGCCGCGGGCCGGGACATGGAGGCCCTGCTGCTGGACGCCGACACGGCGACGCTGCGGCGCACCGACAACGCCCAGCTGACCACTTTCGCCCTGGCCATGGTGGCCCTGACGGAGCTGCGCCGCCAGCACCCGCTGGCCGCCTTCCCCGGCGCGTGCGCCGGACACAGCCTGGGTGAGTACTCCGCGCTCGTCGCCGCCGGGATCCTGGACCCGCAGGACGCGGTGCGCCTGATCGCGGCACGCGGTGCGGCGATGCGGACGGCCTGCGAACGCGCCGACGGCGCGATGGCCGCGGTCCTCGGTCTGGACGCGGCGCGGACCCAGCTCGTGGTCGACGACATCCACGCGGACGGCGGCCAGGTGTGGGTGGCCAACCTCAACTCCCCGCAGCAGACGGTGATCGCCGGCCGCGCGGCCGACGTGGAGCGCTGCTCCCGGGCGGCGGAGCGGGCGGGGGCCGTGAAGGTGGTCGAGCTGACGGTCGGCGGCGCCTTCCACACCCCGCTGATGTCCGAGGCGGTCGAGCCGTTCGCCGCAGCCCTGGCCACGGCACGGTTCATGCCGGGCCATTCGGCGGTCGTCTCCAACGTGGACGCCCGCGCCCACCGCGGCGGACCGCACTGGGCGCTGCTGCTGCGCCACCAGCTCACGGCACCGGTCCTCTGGTCGGACACCCTGCACACGCTCACCACGGAGCTGGCCTGCGACCGCCTCATGGAGATCGGCCCGGGCAGGACCCTGACGGGTCTCGCCAAGGCCACCGTCCCGCGGGTCCCGCGCGACACGTTCTCCGACCCGCAGACGTCCCTGGCCCCCGCGGCCTGAACCACCGGCCGGCCCGAGCAGCCCGCCGCCGCCCCGCTCCTCCCCGCCACCGAACGAGAGCCGCCCCCGCGCACGACGGCGAAGGGCCGCCACCCGCCTCGCCGGGTGACGGCCCTTCGCCGTTCGCGGGGACGCGCGCCCGAGGGCTACGCGCCGAGCAGCCTGCGCACCCGGTCCGCCCCCACCGCGAGCAGCAGCGTGGGCAGCCGCGGGCCCGTGTCCCGGCTGACCAGCAGCCGGTACAGCAGCGCGAAGAACGACCGCTGCGCCGTCTTCAGCTCGGGCGTCGGCTTGGCATCGGCCTCCAGGCCGGCCAGCGTCTTCGGCACGCCGTAGACGAGCGTGGTCAGCCCGTCCAGCGACCAGTGCGCGTCCAGCCCCTCCAGGAGCAGCCGCAGCGACTCGCGCCCCTGCTCGTCCAGCGAACCGAGCAGTTCCTTGTCCGGCTCGTCGCGGACGACGGTGCGGGCCTCGGCCGGGACCTGGGTGGTGATCCAGCTCTCCGCCCGGTCGAGCCGCGGCCTGGCCTCGTCCAGCGAGGTCAGCGGGTTCGCCGGGTCCAGCTCGCTGAGGATGCGCAGCGTCTGGTCCTCGGCCCCGGCCGTGATGTCGGCGACCGACGCGAGCGTCCGGTACGGCAGCGGGCGCGGCGTGCTCGGCAGCTCTCCGGCGGCCGTCCCGATCGCCCGGGCGTAGGCGGCGGCGTCCGCCGGCAGCACGGAGCCGTCGGCGACCTTGCGCCCCAGCGAGTCCCACTCGTCGTAGAGACGCTGGATCTCCTGGTCGAAGGCGATCTTGAAGGACTGGTTGGGCCGGCGGCGCGCGTACAGCCAGCGCAGCAGCGGCGCCTCCATGATCTTCAGTGCGTCGGCCGGGGTCGGCACACCGCCCCTGGAGGAGGACATCTTCGCCATGCCCGAGATTCCGACGAACGCGTACATCGGTCCGATCGGCTGCACCCCGCCGAAGACCTCGCGGACGATCTGGCCGCCGACGACGAACGACGAGCCGGGCGAGGAGTGGTCCACCCCGCTGGGCTCGAAGATCACGCCCTCGAACGCCCAGCGCATCGGCCAGTCGACCTTCCAGACGAGCTTGCCGCGGTTGAACTCCTTCAGCCGGACCGTCTCGGCGAAGCCGCAGGCCGCGCAGGTGTAGTTCAGCTCGGTGCTCTCGTCGTCGTACGACGTGACCGTCGTCAGGTCCTTCTCGCAGTTGCCGCAGTAGGGCTTGTACGGGAAGTAGCCGGCCGAACCGCCGCTGCCGTCGTCCTCGCTCGCCGCACCGGAGCCCGCCTCGGCCTCCAGCTCCGCCTCGTCGACCTTCTTCTGCTGCGGCTTCTTCCCGCCCTGGGCACCGCCCGCCGCCGGGTCCTTCTTGGTCCGGTAGCGGTCCAGGACGGCGTCGATGTCCGCGCGGTGGCGCATCGCGTGCAGGATCTGCTCGCGGTACGTCCCCGCGAGGTACTGCTCCGTCTGGCTGATTCCGTCGTACTCGACACCCAGCTCGTCCAGGGCCGCCGTCATCGCGGCCTTGAAGTGCTCGGCCCAGTTCGCGTACGCGGAGCCGGCCGGGGCGGGCACCGAGGTCAGCGGCTTGCCGATGTGCTCGGCCCAGGACGCGTCGACGCCCTCGACGCCGTTCGGCACCTTGCGGTAGCGGTCGTAGTCGTCCCACGAGATCAGGTGCCGGACGGTGTACCCGCGGCGGCGGATCTCGTCGGCGACCAGGTGCGGGGTCATGACCTCACGCAGGTTGCCCAGGTGGATCGGGCCCGACGGGGAGAGGCCGGACGCGACGACGACCGGTTTGCCAGGCGCACGACGCTCCGATTCGGCGATGACCTCGTCCGCGAAGCGGGAGACCCAGTCGGTCTCGGTGCTGCTCTGACTCTGAGCCACGGTCGGCACGTCCTTCTCTCTTGTAGGACTCATAGGGGCACCGCCCATTCTCCCAGGTACCACCCGCAGCGCGAAAACGGCTTTACGGGCCGTGGGATACTTGGGGTCATCCCTTGTACCCCTACGGAAACGGCAGCCAGCCCATGGCCTCGGTCACTTCCCTCGCTTCCACGCTCCAGCAGCAGCTGGCGGACGCCCTGACGGCAGCTCTGCCCGATGCCGGTACCGCGGACCCGCTGCTGCGCCGAAGCGACCGGGCCGACTTCCAGGCCAACGGCATCCTGGCGCTCGCCAAGAAGCTCAAGGGCAACCCGCGCGAGCTGGCCGCCCAGGTCACCGGCGCTCTCCCGGCGAGCGACCTGATCAGGGACATCGAGGTGTCGGGCCCCGGCTTCCTGAACATCACGCTCACGGACAAGGCGATCGTCGAGACGCTCGCCGCCCGTGCGGCGGACGCCGGGGGCCGCCTCGGCGTGCCGTACGACGGCTCCGCCGGCACCACCGTCATCGACTACGCCCAGCCGAACGTGGCCAAGGAGATGCACGTCGGTCACCTGCGGTCCGCCGTGATCGGCGACGCGATGGTGCGGATCCTGGAGTTCACCGGCGAGTCCGTCGTCCGGCGCCACCACATCGGCGACTGGGGCACCCAGTTCGGCATGCTCATCCAGTACCTGATCGAGCACCCGGACGAGCTGGACCACGAGGGCGGCAAGGCCGACGGCGAGGCCGCCATGTCGTCCCTCAACCGGCTCTACAAGGCGTCCCGCGTCCTCTTCGACGCGGACGAGGACTTCAAGGCCCGCTCGCGGGACCGGGTGGTCGCCCTCCAGGCCGGTGAGCCGGAGACCCTCGCCATGTGGCAGCGGTTCGTCGACGAGTCGAAGATCTACTTCTACTCCGTCTTCGACAAGCTCGACATGGAGATCAGCGACCCCGACATCGTCGGCGAGTCCGGCTACAACGACATGCTGGAGGAGACCTGCCGGATCCTGGAGGAGACGGGCGTCGCCGTCCGCTCCGAGGGTGCCCTGTGCGTCTTCTTCGACGACGTGAAGGGCCCGGACGGCAACCCGACCCCGCTGATCGTGAAGAAGACGAACGGCGGCTACGGCTACGCGGCGACCGACCTCTCCGCGATCCGCGACCGGGTGCGCAACCTCAAGGCGGACACCCTGCTGTACGTGGTGGACGCCCGGCAGTCCCTGCACTTCAAGATGGTCTTCGAGACGGCCCGCCGGGCCGGCTGGCTGAACGAGGACGTCAAGGCGCACCAGCTGGCCTTCGGCACCGTGCTCGGCAAGGACGGCAAGCCGTTCAAGACCCGTGAGGGTGTCACCATCCGGCTGGAGGACCTGCTGGACGAGGCGGTCGAGCGGGCGACGGCCGTGGTCCGGGAGAAGGCCGCGAAGGTGGGCCTGTCCGAGGAGGAGATCGTCGAGAACGGCCGGTACGTCGGCATCGGCGCCGTGAAGTACGCGGACCTGTCGACCTCCGCCGTGCGGGACTACAAGTTCGACCTGGACCAGATGGTGTCGCTGCACGGCGACACGTCCGTCTACCTCCAGTACGCGTACGCCCGGATCCGGTCGATCCTGCGCAAGGCCGGCGACGCGAAGCCGGTCGCGCACCCGGAGCTGGAACTGGCCCCGGCCGAGCGGGCGCTCGGCCTGCACCTGGACCAGTTCGGCGAGGTGCTGTCCGAGGTGGCGGCGGGCTACGAGCCGCACAAGCTGGCCGCGTACCTCTACCAGCTCGCCTCGCACCTCACCACGTTCTACGACCAGTGCCAGGTCCTGAGCGACGACAACCCGGCCGAGGTCGTCGAGAACCGGCTCTTCCTCGTCGAGCTCACCGCCCGCACCCTGCACCAGGGCATGGCGCTGCTCGGCATCAGGACCCCCGAGCGCCTCTGAGCACCGCGCGTCCCGACGAACAGGGGCGGGGCCCGGCACACCGTGTGTGCCGGGCCCCGCCCCTGTTCCGTCCGCGGGTCCGCGTCACTCCGGCCGGCCGAGCGCCCAGCCGGACACGTCGGACAGCCGCCCGCGCCACAGCGGGAGCCGCAGCGGCGCCGTGCCCCCGAAGAGGAGGGTGGCGTCCCTCAGGTGGATCCACCGGGGCAGCTGCGCACCGTCGGCGGCGCCGAGTTCCCTGATGCCCTGGTCCACCGTCTCGGGGAACTCGGCGATGAGGTTGGCGCCCTCGCCCTCGACCTGGCGCAGGCTCCTGGACCACTCCGCCTTCCAGGCCTCGTGCCCGATCACGTCACCGTGCAGCACACCGGCGGGGACGGTCAGCGTGAGGGGCAGCCCGGAGCGCATCTCCCGGTCGAGCAACTGGACCAGCAGCTGGAGCTGAAGATCGGGCACCGGCTCGGTGATCACCGCGGTCGAGTCCGGTGCGAGCCCTACGGACTCGTTCATGAGCTGTTCCCTTCGCCGCGGCGGCGCGCCCGGACGCAGATCCGTGCGCACCGCATGGTCGTGTCCCGCTCGCCTTCCCCGGGAGGGGGGACCGCATGCCTCCCGACCGGTCAGTCGCCCTGCCCCTCCAGCGAATCCGAGATGTCCTCCCACTCGGCCGTGGCGCGGGTGTAGGAGTACACGGGCCGGTCCCTCATGGAGGCGGTACGGAACGGCTTGCCGTTGTCGTCGATGCGCATCGTCCCGCTCCGGCCCCCGCTGGACCAGCCCATCTCCAGGTACCAGGTGACGTCCGAGGCCTCCGTGTGCGCGTTGACGTGGAACACCTCCACATCGGTGGAGCTCACCTGGTACGGGAAGTTCTTGGCCGGGACGACCTTGCCGGCGTCCTCACCGGCGACCGGATGCGAGACGGGCTGGGCTTCGTCCAGGTCGATGTCGAACGTCTGCGGCACGATGCCGCCCCCGCAGCCCTCCCCCATCGAGTACGCGGGCCAGTCGTTGGCCGGAGCCTGGCTCACCACCCGCACCTGGAGCGACTTCAGCACGACCGCCTGCTGGGACACTCCCTGCAGGGTGAGTTCGAGCAGCATGTCTCCCCCGTCCACCCCGCCCAGCCGGGCCGCCCAGCTGCGCCGGTCCTGGATCTCGGGCACCGGCGGCATGCCCTGGGGATCCCGGTCGAGCAGGTAGTACTGCCCGCAGGGCGAATCCCAGTTGTACGAGCTGATGGTGGCGGCCACCGGCACCCCCTGGAACCCGGCCCCCGCCGCTCCCTTCCGGCCCGTCCCCTTGGGGGCGGTGGACTTCGCGGCCGTGGCGGAGGGTGTCGCCGAGGTACTGGTCGTGGACGGCGAGGGCTTCGAAGGACTCGGTGACGCGGACGCGCTGCGGCTGCGGCTCGGCATGGCCGGGGTGTCGCTGCGGGGCGCGTTCATCCCCTCCTCGCGGGTGCGGTCGCCCGTGAAGTTGTTGATCGCCAGGGCTGCGGGCACGGTGAGCGCCACGACCGCGACTGCCGCGAGAAGGACCCGCGTCCTCTTGCCGGACAGCCGGCCCCGGCCGGGCGCGGGGGACGCGTCCCGCGCATCCGGCGTCACATCCTCGGCCGCCGCCGGATCGGGTACGAACTCCGGAACCGGCTCCGCTTCCGGTTCCGCTTCCGGTCCCCGCCGGTCCACCGGCTCCGGCGGACCCGACGGCTCCACCACCTCCGGTGCCGGCGAGGCCGCGGCGCCCGACGTCACCGCCGCCGGCTCGACGGGCCCGGCCGCCGGGGCCGCACCGGCGGCCTCCTCTTTCCGTGCCCCGCGCCGCTTCGCCTCGTCGGCCAGGATCCACTGCCGGTGCAGCGCGACCAGTTCGTCCGACGGCGCCCGGCACACGCGCGCGAAGCGTTCGACCGGCGCGTAGTCGGGCGGGACCGCTTCGCCGTTGCAGTAACGGTGAAGCGTGGACGTGCTCATGTGCAGCTTCTGGGCAAGCGCTCCGTAGCTCAGGCCGGAGCGCTGCTTCAGCCCCCTGAGCATTGCCGCGAAGTCCTGGATCTCCGTGCCCACCCTGTCCGTTCCCCTCTCGTACCCTCCCGGAACGGCGTCCCAGGCAGGTGATGTCATCGCAGGTCAGAGGCCACTTTTCTGTTCCAGCGTCCCGTACCGGCCGGCATCCGTTGCCACCGGATCGAAGCACCGGACACGATGGTGGAACACACCGCAGCGGCACCCCGGCAAGGGCGAGCAGCGCGACTCGTACACCCACCAACTTGCCCGTCCCCGGGAGCCGCCGTGCGTACTCGTCCTCGACTCGACCTCACCGACGCAGTGGCCACAGCAGTTCTGATCGCCTCGGTCACGACCGTCATCGCACTCCTGTGGAACCTCTGACCACACGTCATTGTCCAGTACATCCGTCAGTCCTCGGTGCGCCAAAGCGGCGCTCCACACTCGACGACACCTTCCGATGGGAAAAGACCTCTCATGCGTAACCTCCGCTTCCGCCGCGCCGCCCGCACCTCCGCTCTCGGAGCCGTCGCACTGATCGCCTCTCTGTCCCTGACCGCCTGCCAGGGCGACGACCCCGAGCCGTACGACGCCCTCGCCTCCGCTTCGCCCGGCTCGTCCCCCCGGACGCCGGCCGGGAGCTCCGGCGCCTCGGGCGACAAGGGCGCCGCCACCCCGTCCACCGGCAAGGGCAAGGACTCAGCCGGTTCCGGCTCGGACTCCGGTTCAGGTTCCGGGTCGAGCTCCGGTTCGGGCTCCGCCGGCGGCACGTCCACCGACAAGCCGCAGGGCGACGACGAAGCCGTCCAGGTGGCCTGCACCGGAGCGAACACCAAGTTGACGATGACCCAGGTGCAGCGGCCCATCAACCACATGCTGCTCACCATGACCAACACCGGCTCGAAGGCGTGCAACGCCTACTTCTACCCCTACCTGCGGTTCGGTGAGGCGCAGTCCGTCCCGAACACCGTGGAGGACAGCAAGCCCCAGGCGGTACGGACCATCAACCCCGGTGAGTCCGTCTACACCGGGGTCATGACCTCCGCCGCCGACGGCAGCGGCTCGAACGGCTACTCCACCAAGGACCTGAGCGTCAGCTTCCAGAACCGCGCCGGCAACTCCGACGGCACCGGCTCGGCAGTCACGGTGCCGCTCGCCAAGAGCGTGTACGTGGACAGCAGCCTGAGCGTCACCTACTGGCAGACGAGCATGGACGACGCGCTCCAGTACTGAGCCGCCCCGGGGGACGGCCGGCCGAGCACCGAGCCCACAGACCACCGCTCCACAGCACCGCACTTCACAGCACCGCACTTCACAGCACCGCACCACGCACCACCGCACTTCACACCACGTCACTTGATCTCACTTCACGGGGAGTACCACCATGCGCAGCAACCGCATCCGCACCGCCACCCTCGCCGCCGGCGCCCTCCTGGCCGCCCTCTCCCTCACCGCGTGCAGCAGCGACGCCGGGAGCGGCGACAGTGGGAAGGCGGGTGCGGCCGCTCCGGCAGCACACACCGCCGCCAAGCAGTCCCCGTCTCCGGCCGCCGCCCCCGAGAAGGAGGCCGCCGCAGCCGGGACGGGCACCGACACCGCCGGCGGCAGCGCGCCCAAGCGCATCGCGCCCCCCGCCGGGAGCGAGGGGAAGAAGACCACCGGCTCCGCTCACCGGACGGGCGGCACCACCGACCGCACGCCGGTCACCTGCACCGGCGGGAACACCAAGGCGAGCGTCAGCAAGGTGAGCCGCCCCCTCAACCACCTGCTGCTGACGGTGACCAACACGGGTGACCGCCCCTGCTACGCGTACTACGCGCCCATGCTCCGCTTCGACGATGCCCAGGCCGTCTTCCCGACCCTGGAGAGCAGCCGGCCGCAGGCCGTCGTGACGCTGGCCCCGGGTGAGTCCGCGTACGCCGCCATCGGTCTGACCGGCGAGCCCGGCGCCGGACCGGCCCCGCGCGAGGCCGGCCACCTTCAGGTGCACTTCTCCGGCAAGAACCCGGGGGGCTCCACGGGTACCCCGGCCGAGCTGACGCTCCCCGCCGGCACCTCCTGGGACGACAACGGCTTCGTCACCTACTGGCAGAGCGACATGGCGGACGCGCTCGCCTACTGAGCCCCGCCCCGCCCGAACCGGTCCTCCGCCACGCGCGGCAGGGCCGGTTCGCCTGTGCCGTCGCGCCCCCGTCGCCCTCGCCCCTGACGCCCCGGCGGACCACGCACGCGGTCCGGGCACCCGGGTGCCGCGCCTGCGTCACGTCGAAAATCGCGGAAGCCCACCGCTGTGCGCCCCTACCATCGGCGGCATGGCCATGTTCGTCCACCTGACTCCCGCCGCGAACGCCGCCCGCATCCGGAAGTCCGGGATACGGGCCGTCAGCCACGGCCGGGACGACGACAAGGGCCTGTTCTGCTTCCCGGTCCTGCCCTCCTACACGCTGACCCACCAGTGGCTGCGCGAACTCGCCCGCCGGAGCGGCCCCCGTGGCCTCGTCGCGGTCCATCTCCGGCTGCCGGACGACGAACCCGTCACCGTCGGCCACTACAGCAACCGTCCGGGCCGGGCCCACGTCCCCACCACGGCGGGCGACGCCGTGCACCGGGTGGCCACGATGGAGGACCCGCGCGGCTGGGAGGTCTTCCTCCCCCGCGCCGTCACCCGCGCCGAGGTCCACCGCGTCCGCGCGGTCCGCCAGGTCACCGGCTGGCGCTACTTCCCCGACTCCAACGGCAGGCCGCCCTGCACCTGTCACGGCTGCCGGATGCGCGGCGAATACGGCTCGCAGCGCCTGCGCCGCCGCCGCCCGCACCCCTTCGACGGCCCCGCCCCCGCGACCCCCGTCCTCCTCAGGCGGATCGCCGAAGCCGGGACCCCGGGCGACCCGGCCCAGGTGGGCGCGGCCCTCCACTGGCTCGGGATGCGCCGCCGGGGCCCGGTCGGCCAACTGGCCCACCTCGCCGGCCACCCCGACCCCGCCGTCCGGACGGCCCTGGCCGAAACGGTGGCCGGCTGGTCGACCCCCGGCGTCGACGCGCTGCTCCGGCGCCTGTCCGAGGACCCGGACGCTGACGTACGCGAAGCCGTGGACCTCACCGACCGGCTGTCCCCGGCCTGACCCGGCCCGGTGTCACCGCCGGACGGGTCAGCCGAACTCGCACCACACGACTTTCCCGGGCGCCCGCTCCCCCACCCCCCACCGGTCCGCCAACGCGTCGACGATCACCAGCCCCCGCCCCGACTCACCCTCGGGTTCGCGCACCCCTGGCTCCCCGTCACCGCTGTCGTGCACCTCCACCCGTACCCGCCCCTCGTCGCGCAGCCACACCATCAACCGGTACCCACGCCCCGGTGGGACGCCGTGCACCAGCGCGTTGGTGGCCAGCTCGCTGACACACAGCAGCACGTCGTCCGCCCGCACCTCACCGCCACCCCAGTCGGCCAACGCCTCCCGCACGAACTCCCTGGCCGCCCGCACCGACCGGCGCTCACGCCGGAAGAACCGCTCGCGCAGCAACGGAAGTTGCATCGTCTCGTTCATGCGACGAGCGTCACACTCGGTGACTAGGCTGTCGCAGTATGCGCACCCGTACAGATTTCTTGTACGGGCCTGGCGCGCGTGAAGCACGAACGCGGGTGGGAAGTGGGGACTGTATGCAACCCAGGAAGCGGCAGCGCAGGAACGCGTCGGCGATGAAACTCGTGGGCGCGCTGGTCGCCCGGTTCCGCGTCGCGGCGGAGCTGACCCAGCGTCAGCTGGCCGAACAGCTGTGCGCCCAGCCGGAGACCATCGCCTCGATCGAGCAGGGACGGCGCGCCCTCCTGTTGCCGATGGCCCGCCGTATGGACACGGTCCTGGACACCAAGGGGGCGTTGGAGACGGCGGTGGAGAACATGCCCGAGGTGGATCTGATCCCGGCGTGGGCTGAGGAGTACATGGACCTGGAGCGGAGCGCGCTCGCTCTTTGCTTCTTCGCCAATCAGGTCCTGCCCGGCCTGCTGCAGACCGAGCGCTACGCACGCGCCGTGTTCGACAGCCGAGTCCCCACCTTCAGCAGGCATGAAATCGACGTGCATGTCACCAAGCGGCTGGAGCGCCAGGAGATCTTGCGCCGCGACGTGCCGCCCACGACCAGCTTCGTCGTCTCCGAAGCCGTCGTCCGAGACCGCCTCGGGGGTGACGAGACGTACCACGAGACACTGCGGCATCTGCGGGTCTACGCGGAAACTCCGGGCATCACGCTCCAGATCATGCCCCTGGCCCAGACGACTCACGCGGGTCTCGACGGCCCGTTCATCCTGCTGGAAACACCGGACTACCAACGCATCGCCTACACGGAAAGCCAACGCGGCAGCCAGCTCATCTCCGATCCCGACGAGATCAGCATCCTCGCGCAGAGGTATGCCATGCTGCGAACACAGGCCCTCAACACCGAAGAGACGAAGGCCCTGTTGGACCGGCTGCTAGGAGAGTTATGAGCACCGCACTTGAGTGGTTCAAGTCCAGCTACAGCGGAAGCGACGGCGGGGAGTGCCTCGAAGTCGCCTACGACTGGACGAAGTCGAGCTACAGCGGAAGCGAGGGCGGGGCCTGCGTCGAGATCGCCGCGCACCCCGCCGCCATCCACGTCCGCGACTCCAAGAACCCCGAAGGCCCCACGCTCACCCTCGCCCCCACCACCTGGTCGGCCTTCGCCGCGCACATCGGCTCCTGAGCGACGAGCGACCGGTTGTCAGTGGCCGCCCGTACGCTCCTCGACATGGCGACGCTTCCGAACCCGCTCCCGTCCCTGGCCACGTCAGGGCTGCACCTCCCGCCCGGCTCCCTCGTGGACGCCACGACCGACGGGCCGTGGCACGAGCCGCTGCTCTGGTACGCGGACGGGCCCGCGGCCGCGGGCAGTTGGGCCGCGCTGCGCGACGCGGGGCGGAGTCTCGGGCTGCTGCCCGTACTGATCGACGGCGGCAGCCGCGACCGGTGGCCCGGGGCCTGGGACCTCGACCCGGCCGGTACGTCGTACCCCGGCGACCATGACGCCGAGGACGTCCTCAGCGAAGTCTGGGACGCCTACGCGGAGGACGAGCTCGACACCGAGAACGCCTGGCCGGGGCTGGCGCCCGCCCCCGCGAAGGACGGCCCGGACAGCCCGGAGGAACTGGCGGCCGAGATGGCCGACATGCTGACGGACGACGGCATGGCGCTGCAGGACGCGCGCCTGGCACTCGTGCCGGCGAGGCGCAGTGCGGACATCCCGGCGGCGATCGGCTGGAGCGGCCCGCTCAACCACGAGAACGACGTCGCCCGGCTCTGCGCGGTCCTGCGCTCCTGGGAGGACCGGTTCGGCATACGCGTCGTGGCGCTCGGCTTCGACACCCTGACCGTCAGCGTGGCCCGCCCGCCCACGACGGAGGCGGAGGCACGCGCCCTGGCCGCCGAGCACTTCGCCTTCTGTCCGGACAACATCCAGCAGTCCACGCGGGACAGCCTGGAGAAGTACGCGAGTGACGCGCTGCTCGGCCGGGAAAGCTGGTCCTTCTGGTGGGACTGAGGCGCGCCCCCGAGGGAATGCACCGCCGCGCACGGGGAAGCCCACACATCATGGACCGGACACAGAGCCTCATCGACGAGTTCCGCGCTGAGCCCGCCGAGAGCGACAGGAGACGCGAACTCGTCGCGGGGATGAGCGACATACTCGCGGAGCGGCCCGACCACCCGGCCGCTGTCGCCTTCCTCGCCTCGGTGGCCGCGGACACCGAGGAGTACGACCTCGCCAGGGTGCAGGCCACCACGGCCCTGCGGCTGTCGCCGCCCACGGACGAAGCGCACCGGCAGCGGGCCGCCCGCGCGCTGCTGGCCGTGATGCGCGGCCCCGACGAGGACCTGGTGCGGCAGTACGCGGCGATGGCGCTCGGCCCCTACGCGGACGACCCCGAGGTCCACGACGCGATGGCGGCCGCCGTCCTCGACGACGAGGACCAGCTCGTCCGGGACAACGCCCTTGCCGCGCTCAGCCACGCCGGGCCGAGCGACGACCGGGCCGAGGTGCTGCACCGGCTGGCCGACGACCGGGCGCTGGGCCGGGAGGCCGCCCGCATCCTCACGGCCTGGGGCCGGGAGCCCGCGGCCTGAGGGCGCGGACCGGTCTCCGTCAGAAGCGGCGCAGCCTCTGCGCGACCTCGGTCGCCCAGTACGTCAGGATCATCTGCGCGCCCGCCCGCCGGATGCCGGTCAGGGACTCCAGGATCGCCGCCTCGCGGTCGATCCAGCCCTTCTCGGCGGCGGCCTCGATCATCGCGTACTCACCACTGATCTGGTACGCGGCGACCGGCACGTCCACCGCGTCGGCGACCTTCGCCAGGATGTCCAGGTACGGTCCGGCCGGCTTGACCATGACCATGTCCGCGCCCTCGTCGAGGTCGAGCGCCAGCTCGCGCAGCGACTCGCGGGCATTGGCCGGGTCCTGCTGGTACGTCTTGCGGTCACCCTTGAGCGAGGAGCCGACCGCCTCGCGGAACGGGCCGTAGAACGCGGAGGAGTACTTCGCCGTGTACGCGAGGATCGACACGTCCTCGTGCCCGGTCTGGTCCAGTGCGTCCCGGACCACGCCGACCTGTCCGTCCATCATGCCGCTGGGGCCCACGACATGGGCGCCCGCGTCGGCCTGGACCTGCGCCATCTCCGCGTACCGCTCCAGCGTCGCGTCGTTGTCGACCCGGCCGTCCTCGGTCAGCACACCGCAGTGGCCGTGGTCGGTGTACTCGTCCAGACAGAGGTCGGACATGATGACGAGGTCGTCACCGACCTCCTCGCGCACCGCGCGCAGACCGACCTGGAGGATGCCGTCCGGGTCGGTGCCCGCCGTGCCCCGGGCGTCCTTCTTCTCGTCGAGCGGCACACCGAACAGCATGATCCCGGAGACGCCCGCCGAGACCGCTTCGACCGCGGCCTTCCGCAGGGTGTCCAGGGTGTGCTGCTCCACGCCGGGCATGGCCGAGATGGGGACGGGGGAGCTGATGCCCTCGCGCACGAAGGCGGGCAGGATCAGGTTCGCCGGGTCGAGCCGTGTCTCGGCGACCATCCGCCGCATCACGGGGGTCGTCCGCAGCCGTCGGGGGCGAGAGCCGGGGAAGTTTCCGTACACAGTCATCCTTCGAGACTAGACCCGTACACATCACGCTCTTACCGACACCGCTGCCGGAAAAAGGGACCGGGAAACGGCCGGGGCCCGGCCGCTTCACGAAGAAGCAGCCGGGCCCCGCAGGCGTCAGACCGGATCAGGTCGTCGTACGACGACGCCGCGCACCCGGACGGCGCTCGCTCGGCCGCGTCACCGGGTCACCGGCCTCCTTCGCCGCGTCCCGGCGCTGCGCGCCGAACTCGGCGAGGGCCTCGGCCAGCTTGTGCACCGAGGGCTCCGGGGCCAGGACGTCCACGCGCAGCCCGTGCTCCTCGGCGGTCTTCGCCGTGGCCGGGCCGATGCACGCGATGACCGTCACGTTGTGCGGCTTGCCGGCGATGCCGACGAGGTTGCGCACGGTCGAGGACGAGGTGAAGAGCACCGCGTCGAAACCGCCGCCCTTGATGGCCTCACGCGTGTCGGCGGGCGGCGGCGAGGCGCGGACCGTGCGGTACGCGGTGACGTCGTCGACCTCCCAGCCCAGCTCGATGAGCCCGGCCACCAGCGTCTCGGTGGCGATGTCGGCGCGCGGCAGGAAGACACGGTCGATCGGGTCGAAGACCGGGTCGTACGGCGGCCAGTCCTCCAGCAGACCCGCGGCGGACTGCTCACCGGAGGGCACCAGGTCCGGCTTCACACCGAAGTCGACGAGCGCGGCGGCGGTCTGCTCGCCGACGGCCGCGACCTTGATCCCCGCGAAGGCGCGGGCGTCGAGCCCGTACTCCTCGAACTTCTCGCGGACGGCCTTCACGGCGTTGACGCTGGTGAAGGCGATCCACTCGTAGCGGCCGGTGACCAGGCCCTTGACCGCGCGTTCCATCTGCTGCGGCGTGCGCGGCGGCTCGACGGCGATCGTCGGGACCTCGTGCGGCACGGCGCCGTACGAACGCAGCTGCTCGGAGAGAGAAGCCGACTGCTCCTTGGTCCGCGGCACGAGCACCTTCCAGCCGAACATCGGCTTGGACTCGAACCACGCGAGCTGGTCGCGCTGGGCGGCGGAGCTGCGCTCGCCGACCACGGCTATGACGGGCTGGTGCCCGTCCGGCGAGGGCAGGACCTTGCCCTGCTTGAAGACCTGGGCGATCGTGCCGAGCGTCGCCGTCCAGGTGCGCTGGCGCGTCGTCGTGCCGGCGACCGTGACGGTCAGCGGGGTGTCGGGCTTGCGGCCCGCCGAGACCAGCTCACCGGCGGCCGCGGCCACCGAGTCGAGCGACGTCGAGATCACGCACGTGGAATCGCTCGCGCCGACCTCGCTCCAGCAGCGGTCCGAGGCGGTACGGGCGTCGACGAAGCGGACGTCCGTGCCCTGCGCGTCGCGCAGCGGCACCCCGGCGTAGGCGGGTACGCCCACGACGTTGGCGACACCGGGCACGACCTCGAAGGGGATGCCCGCGGCGGCGCAGGCCAGCATCTCTGCGCCCGCGTTGCCGTCGAGGCCGGGATCACCCGGGACGGCACGGACGACCCGCCTGCCGCCCTTCGCGGCCTCCATGACAAGATTGACCGCGTCCCTGAGAACGGGCACACCGGCGGCTGTTGACTGCGCGTCAACAACCGTCAGCTCAGGCGTGCTTACGCCTGCCCGCACATGACAGCGAACGACGCCGAGAACGTCCGGCTCGGCGACAAGAACGTCCGCGCTCGCAAGCGCCTCGACGGCGCGAAGAGTCAGCAGTCCCGGGTCGCCGGGACCGGCGCCGAGGAAGGTGACGTGCCCTGCGGACAGGACCGGGAAATCGGATGCGGCGTGGCCGGTGGGGCTCAAAGTGCTCGCTCCCCCATAAGACCGGCCGCACCCTTGGCGAGCATCTCGGCCGCGAGTTCGCGACCGAGGGCCGCCGCGTCGTCGTGCGACGTGGGGACGGGACCGGTGGTGGACATCTGTACCAGCGAGGAACCGTCGGTGGAACCGACGACACCGCGCAGGCGCAGTTCGTTGACAGCCTGACCGTCGGCCAGGAGGTCGGCCAGCGCACCCACGGGTGCGGAGCAGCCGGCCTCCAGGGCGGCGAGCAGGGCACGCTCGGCGGTCACGGCGGCCCGGGTGTACGGGTCGTCGAGCTCGGCGAGCGCGGCGGCGAGGTCGGCGCTGCTGGCAGCGCACTCGATCGCCAGTGCTCCCTGGCCGGGAGCGGGCAGAACGGTGTCGACCGACAGGAACTCGGTCACCTCACCGCTGCGTCCGAGACGGCTGAGCCCGGCCGCGGCGAGTACCACCGCGTCCAGTTCACCGCTTCGTACGAATCCGATACGCGTGTCGACGTTGCCGCGGATGGGCACGGTCTCGATGTCGAGGCCGTGACTGCGGGCGTACGCGTTGAGCTGGGACATGCGGCGCAGCGAGCCGGTGCCGACGCGGGCGCCGGACGGCAGCTGCGCGAAGGTCAGCCCGTCCCGCGCCACCAGCACGTCCCGCGGGTCCTCGCGCGCCGGGATCGCGGCCAGCACGAGGTCGTCGGGCTGTGCGGTCGGCAGGTCCTTGAGCGAGTGGACGGCGAAGTCCACCTCGCCGCGCAGCAGGGCCTCGCGCAGCGCGGCGACGAAGACGCCCGTCCCGCCGATCTGCGCGAGCAGTTCCTTGGAGGTGTCCCCGTACGTGGTGACCTCGACGAGTTCGACGGCGCGCCCGGTCACCTCGCTGACCGCGTCGGCCACCATGCCGGACTGCGCCATGGCGAGCTTGCTGCGCCGGGTCCCCAGCCTCAGCGGCTGAGTGGCCCCCGCGCCCAGGGGTGAGTTGTCGGTCATGACCGCCCTCGATTCGGGTCGTTCAGGTCTGCCCGGGAGACGGCGGCGACCGTCTGCGGGTCGAGGTCGAAGAGTTCTCGCAGCGCGTCCGCGTACCCGGCGCCGCCGGGCTCGCTGGCGAGCTGCTTGACCCGCACGGTGGGCGCGTGCAGGAGCTTGTCGACGACGCGGCGCACGGTCTGCGAGATCTCGGCGCGCTGCTTCTCGTCCAGGTCGGGGAGGCGTCCGTCCAGCCGTGCGATCTCGCCCGCGACCACTCCGGCGGCCATCGTGCGCAGCGCGACGACGGTGGGAGTGATGTGGGCGGCGCGCTGGGCGGCGCCGAAGGCGGCGACCTCGTCGGCGACGATGGTGCGCACCTGGTCCACATCGGCGGCCATCGGGGCGTCCGCGGACGCCTCGGCGAGCGACTCGATGTCGACGAGACGCACCCCGTCGAGACGGGCGGCGCCGCCGTCGATGTCGCGCGGCATCGCCAGGTCCAGCAGGGCGAGGCGGACGGGGCCGGTGGACTGGGCCGGGATCCGGTGGACGGTCCGCGTCTGCGCGGTCGCGGTGGCGGAACCGTTCTCCACCCACGCGGCGTGCTGCTGGTCCGGCTCGGCGGAGGGCGCGGGCACGGACGCGGCGGGCACCTCGTACGCGGGGTCGAACTCCAGTCCGAGCGCTCCGGCGACGGCCTCGGCGCTCAGCACGAGCCCGGTGGCCCCGGTGCAGGAGACGACGACGTCGGCACGGGACAGCTCGTCGGCGACCGCGGCCATCTCCACGGCGTGGGCGGCCACCCCGGTACCGCCGGCCTGGTTGAGGATCTCGACCAGACGGTCGGCGCGGGCCCGGGTGCGGTTGGCGACGACGATCTCGGCGACACCGGTACGGGCCAGGGTCGCGGCGGCCAGCGAGGACATCGAGCCCGCGCCGATCACCAGGGCGCGCTTGCCCTGCGCCCAGGCCGCGGGGTCGCGGCCGTCGGCCAGCTGCTCCAGGCCGAAGGTGACGAGCGACTGCCCGGCCCGGTCGATGCCGGTCTCGCTGTGGGCGCGCTTGCCGACCCGCAGGGCCTGCTGGAAGAGGTCGTTCAGCAGCCGGCCGGCGGTGTGGAGCTCCTGCCCCAGCGCCAGCGCGTCCTTGATCTGGCCGAGGATCTGGCCCTCGCCCACGACCATCGAGTCCAGTCCGCAGGCCACCGAGAAGAGGTGGTGGACGGCCCGGTCCTCGTAGTGCACATAGAGATAAGGAGTGAGCTCGTCCAGACCGACGCCGCTGTGCTGGGCGAGCAGCGTGGACAGCTCGGCCACACCCGCGTGGAACTTGTCCACATCGGCGTACAGCTCGATGCGGTTGCAGGTGGCGAGGACGGCGGCCTCGGCCGCGGGCTCCGCGGCGAGGGTGTCCTGCAGCAGCTTGACCTGGCTGTCGGCGGGCAGCGAGGCCCGCTCCAGCACGGAGACGGGGGCGCTGCGGTGGCTCAGCCCTACGACAAGGAGACTCATGCCGGCATCACGGCGGGCATGTCCCCGTCGGGTCCCTTCCGGCTGCTGGCCGCGGCGCGCACGGGCGGCGCGGCCGGGTCGGGGCCGCTGTCGGCGGTCTCCTCGCCGGCCTTGCGCTGCTCGTGGAAGGCGAGGATCTGCAGCTCGATGGAGAGGTCGACCTTGCGCACGTCGACACCGTCGGGCACCGAGAGCACGGTCGGGGCGAAGTTCAGGATGGAGGTGACGCCCGCGGCGACGAGCCGGTCGCAGACCTGCTGGGCGGCGCCGGGCGGCGTGGTGATCACGCCGATCGACACCCCGTTCTCGCTGATGATGCGGTCCAGGTCGTCGGCGTGCTGGACGGGGATCCCGGCGACGGGCGTTCCGGCCATCGCGGGGTCGGCGTCGATCAGGGCGGCGACCCGGAACCCGCGGGAGGCGAAACCGCCGTAGTTGGCGAGCGCCGCGCCGAGGTTGCCGATTCCGACGATGGCGACCGGCCAGTCCTGGGTGAGGCCGAGCTCGCGCGAGATCTGGTAGACGAGATACTCGACGTCGTAGCCGACGCCGCGCGTCCCGTAGGAGCCGAGGTAGCTGAAGTCCTTGCGGAGCTTCGCGGAGTTGACCCCCGCCGCGGCGGCGAGCTCCTCGGAGGAGACCGTGGGGACCGAACGCTCGGAGAGCGCGGTCAGCGCGCGGAGATACAGCGGAAGTCGGGCGACGGTGGCCTCGGGAATTCCTCGGCTACGGGTCGCCGGTCGGTGATTTCGGCCAGTTGCCACGGTGCTCCTGCGGGATGAGCGGGGCTGCAGGCGGCCGTATGTCCCAAGACCGCCCCGTCGAATGCAGGCTATGTCTTTGTGAACGCGTGCACAAAGATAGTGTCCGTTTTGTCCGGTCAAAGTGACCGGGGTCACGCACACGCGTCGTGCGATCCAGGAACCTTGGATCGCATCAGCCCGTTGCAGGCCCGAAGGGGGCAAAGCGGAACACACTCCTCACAGCCACGCCCCCGAGACCACTCAAAACGCCCATGATGGTAACCGGGTTTCCCTCAGGAAAGCAGCGCGCTGCGCAGTCTCGCCGGGTCCACCCGCCAGAACGTGTGCTGTTCGTTATCAACGAGGACCACGGGGATCTGCTCCCAGTACTCCCGGTACAGCTCCTCGTCCTCGGTGATGTCCTTCTCCTCCCACGACGCGCCGGTCTCCTCGCAGACCGTCCGCACCACCGCCCTGGCGTCCTCGCAGAGGTGACACCCCGGCTTCCCGACCAGGGTCACCACGCGGTCGGCGGGCTTCTTCTTCGTACGACGCAGCAGCGGACTCATACCCCTCATTCTGCGCCGCCCCCGGCCCGGCTCCCGCCCCGCTCCGGCACACCCCCGGTCACCCGTTCAACGCGTCCGACTCCCAGAGTTCACGCCACCGCATCCCGGCAGGCCGGGAAGGAGCCGGGCGACTGGCTATGCTCACGGCATGGCCGCTCTTGGATGGCTCACCCCGCGTAGGCGTTCCGCGACAGCACGCAGCGTGCTGGCCGGCGAAGCGGCGGCGGAGGCAGCACGGAAGTCCTCGCTCGCCGCCGAGCAGGCCGCCGGCCCCGAGGGCCTCGCCGCCCCCGGCACGCAGGACGGGGAGCCCGCGTTCCCCGTCGTCGGCGACGACCGGGCCGCCGCCTTCTTCGACCTCGACAACACCGTCATGCAGGGCGCGGCGATCTTCCACTTCGGCCGCGGGCTGTACAAACGGAAGTTCTTCGAGCGCCGCGAACTCACCCGCTTCGCGTGGCAGCAGGCCTGGTTCAGGCTGGCCGGCGTCGAGGACCCCGAACACATGCAGGACGCCCGCGACAGCGCCCTGTCGATCGTCAAGGGCCACCGCGTCTCCGAGCTGATGTCGATCGGCGAGGAGATCTACGACGAGTACATGGCCGACCGCATCTGGCCCGGCACCCGCGCCCTCGCCCAGGCCCACCTGGACGCCGGCCAGAAGGTCTGGCTGGTCACCGCGGCCCCGGTGGAGACCGCCACGATCATCGCCCGCCGCCTCGGCCTGACCGGAGCGCTGGGCACCGTCGCCGAATCGGTCGACGGCGTCTACACCGGCCGCCTGGTCGGCGAACCGCTGCACGGCCCCGCGAAGGCCGAGGCCGTCCGCGCCCTGGCCGCGGCGGAGGGGCTGGACCTGGCCCGCTGCGCGGCGTACAGCGACTCGCACAACGACATCCCGATGCTGTCCCTGGTCGGGCACCCGTACGCGATCAACCCGGACGCCAAGCTCCGCAAGCACGCGCGCGCCCTGGACTGGCGGCTGCGCGACTACCGGACCGGCCGCAAGGCGGCCAAGGTCGGCATCCCGGCCGCGGCCGGCGTGGGCGCCCTCGCCGGCGGCACCGCGGCGGCCGTCGCGCTGCACCGCCGCCGACGCTGACACCGCCCCGCACCGCCGCCCGGGCGTGACCCGGGCGGCTGCGGGCCACGCCCGGCCCGCAGCCGCCAATCGGGACCTCCTACCCACCCACCGCTCCAGCCAGTCGGATCAGCCACGCCCGACCACAACCTGTCGTCACCCGCGACAGAACGCGAAGCAATCCGATCAGAAACCGGTCATGACGTGCGACTCGATGCGCCGTCTAGTCGCTACAGAAGCGACGTAATCGGTGATTTTAGCAACTGGGTGTAGCACAGCCTGTACGAAGCGTTATTCTCCTCAGACGCATTCCGGAACCCACCACTCACTACGACGAGTGACGGTTTCGCACTGCACGTGATGGAAGCTCTGCCTCTGGGAGTCCCGTGTACCCACACGTCGGGGTTGACGCCTCGGGCCTGGCTACGCTGCGCGCAACGGTCGCCGACCGTTTGCGCGGCTTCGTCCCCACCGCGTACGCCGTACCCGCCTTTGCCACCCCTGCACCTGCCGGCCCCTGCTACGCCCTGGCCGAACGCGGCGCGGCGGTCGGAAGACGCAGCAACCGCGGCGCAACGACCACGTCCACCGTTCGTCGGCCGACCGCCGACAGCGACAGCGCGCGCATGATGGATCTCGTCGAGCGCGCACAGGCCGGTGAGGCTGACGCCTTCGGCCGCCTCTACGACCAGTACAGCGACACCGTGTACCGCTACATCTACTACCGGGTGGGCGGCAAGGCGACGGCGGAGGATCTCACGAGTGAGACCTTCCTTCGCGCCCTGCGGCGCATCTCCACCTTCACCTGGCAGGGCCGCGACTTCGGCGCCTGGCTGGTCACCATCGCCCGCAACCTGGTCGCCGACCATTTCAAATCCAGTCGTTTCCGACTGGAAGTGACCACCGGCGAAATGCTCGACGCCAACGAGGTCGAGCGCAGCCCCGAGGACTCCGTCCTGGAGTCCCTCTCCAACGCCGCACTGCTGCAAGCCGTGCGCCGACTCAACCCCCAGCAGCAGGAGTGCGTGACCCTGCGCTTCCTGCAAGGCCTGTCGGTCGCCGAGACCGCCCGGGTGATGGGCAAGAACGAGGGCGCGATCAAGACCCTGCAGTACCGCGCCGTCCGCACCCTCGCCCGGCTCCTCCCGGACGATGCCCGCTGATCCCACCCCGGGCCGAATCACTCTCGGCGACACGCCCCTCACACACTGGTCCGATCATCCTTCGTGCGTAACCCAAGTGCCGCGCCACTCGTTGTGCCGGTTGCAGGCTCCCTGTCGTCACCCCCTGTCCGCAGACACTCACTCGATCGAGTGGAAGCGCTCAAGGTGTGCAACCTTCCGGACCCACAGGGGAGTCGACCGTCATGACGAGAGGAGGTGCCGCCAGTGATCGCAAACGTTTCGGCACACCGGCGGGCGAACGCCTTCGCCCAGGCCATGGAAGAGCAGTCGCTCCGCGGTGCGACGGCCGTACAGCCCGAGGACCCGGCCGAACAGGCCGGCCCCGGACCACTGTTGGCCCTGGCGAACGGCCTCGGTGAGCTACCGAAGCCGGAGTTGGATCCCGAGGTCAAAGTGGTGCAGCGAGCCCAGCTCGTCGCCGCCATGGAGGCCATGTTCGCCGAGGGTGGCGCGTCCGCGGACCCTACGGTGCCCGAGCAACGGGCCAAGGGGGCCCACCGGGCCTCGCCACTCCGCAAACTGCGACCGAGATCGCGCTGGACGAAGGGCCTCGCAGCCGGCGGGCTCACCGTCGGTGTGGCCGCGGGAGCCTTCGGCGGAGTGGCCGCTGCCAGTTCCGACGCCCTGCCGGGTGACTCCCTCTACGGGCTCAAGCGCGGCATGGAGGACATCCACCTCGGCCTGGCCGACGGCGACACGGACCGCGGCGAGGTCTACCTGGACCAGGCCTCCACCCGGCTCAGCGAAGCCCGCAGGCTGATGGAGCGCGCCCGCTCCGGCGACCTCGACCACGAACAGCTCGGCGAAGTCAGGCGCACGCTCAACGGCATGACCCACGACGCCACCGAGGGCCACCGCCTCCTCCACTCCGCCTACGAACGGGACGGCGCGATCGGGCCCATCCAGACCCTCGACTCCTTCTCCCGCGCCCACCGCAAGAGCTGGAGCAGCCTCCGCGACCGCCTCCCCGTACAGCTGACGGACGTCGGCGACCAGGTGAGCTCGGTCTTCGCGGCCATAGACGAAGAGGTCGCACCCCTCCAATCGCTCCTCCCCCGCCCCCGGGAGACCGACGACGGGCCCCAGGAGTCCGGCGCCACCGGCAACGGCTCCTCCCCGTCCTCCCGCTCGCACGCCCCGTCACCCTCGTCCCCGGGCGGCACGCACGACAGCGGCAGGGGCACCAGCTCCTCGCCCCGGCCGTCGGGCTCGGGCAGCACCCCGGCGGACGGACTGATCGGCGGCGGCACGGACGGACTCTTCGACCCGCCGTCGCCCGACGCCTCCACACCGGCGCAGTCCACACCGAGCACGGACCCGGCACCGGACATCACCCTGCCGCCGCTGCTCCCCGGCCTGATCGGCGGCCTCGGGATCGACGCCGAGGACGCCAAGGACTGACGCGATCGCCGGACGGGCCGTCAGGCCCGTCCGGCGGCCGAGGACCGAGCGCCCCGCCCCCGGGGCGTCCTCAGAAGAACACCGACCTCCGCTGCACCAGCAGCTTGTACAGCGTGTGCTGAATCTGCTCCCGCACCTGATCCGTCAGGTTGAACATCAGCATCGGATCCTCCGCCGCCTCCAGCGGATACCCGTCCGTGGGGATCGGCTCACCGAACTGGATCGTCCACTTCGTCGGCAACGGCACCGCCCCCAGCGGCCCCAGCCAGGGAAACGTCGGCGTGATGGGGAAGTACGGGAAACCCAGCAGCCGCGCCAGCGTCTTGGCGTTGCCGATCATCGGGTAGATCTCCTCCGCCCCCACGATCGAGCACGGCACGATCGGCACCCCGGCCCGCAACGCCGTCGACACGAAGCCGCCCCGCCCGAAGCGCTGCAGCTTGTACCGGTCGCCGAACGGCTTGCCGAGCCCCTTGAAACCCTCCGGCATCACCCCGACGACCTCGCCGAGGCGCAGCAGCCGCTCCGCGTCCTCCGCGCAGGCCAGCGTGTGCCCGGCCTTGCGGGCCAGCTCGTTCACGACCGGCAGCATGAAGACCAGGTCCGCGGCGAGCAGCCGCAGATGCCGCCCCGCCGGATGGTTGTCGTGCACCGCGACCTGAAGCATCAGCCCGTCCAGCGGCAGCGTCCCCGAGTGGTTGGACACGATGAGCGCCCCGCCCTCCGACGGGATGTTCTCGATGCCCTTCACCTCGACCCGGAAGTACTTCTCGTACACCGGCCGCAGCATCGACATCAGGACCTGGTCGGTGAGCTCCTCGTCGTACCCGAACTCGTCGACGTCGTACTCGCCCGTCACCCGCCGCCGCAGGAACGCGAGCCCGCCCGCGATCCGCCGGTCCCAGCCACCGCCTCCCGCCTCACCAGGGGGCCCCACGGCCTCCTCCGGGCCGTCCGGCGGCTCCACGGCCTCCGCCTGCCCGGGCAGGGCGCTCACGGACGCTGTGCCGCGCCCCGAGGGCCGCCGGCGCGCGGCGCGCGGCACGCCCCCCGACCGCGAACGGTCGTCGTCGAACGGAATGACCTTGGCATCCGCCATCGTCGCTGCGCTCCTCTACCTGGCGCTCGGATTCGGGTGTGTGTCGCCGCCGGCCCCGGTGACCTCCGGAGCCCCGCCGAACGGCATCGCGGCCAGCCTGTCGACGGCCCGGCCCACCACCGCGGGCGGCAGCAGCCCAGGCCCCCGGCTGCGCGCGAACTCGGCGAACGTCTCCGCCGTGGAGAACCGCGGACGGAAACCCAGTGTCTCGCGCATCTGGTCCGTGGAGACCACCCTGCCATGGGTCAACAGCCGGATCTGCTCCGGCGAGATGTCCGACATGCCGACGGCACGCAACGCCTGCCCGACCCAGGTGACCGCCGGCAGCAGCAGCGGCATCGTCGGCCGCCCCAGCCGCCGCGCGCACTGCGAGAGCAGCAGCACCCCGTCCCCCGCGATGTTGAACGTGCCGCTGTTCAGCGTCCCGCGCCGCGGTTCGCCCGAAGCGATGCCGAGGACGTCCAGGACATCGCTCTCGTGGACGAACTGGAGCCTCGGGTCGTACCCGAACACCGTCGGCAGCACCGGCAGCGACAGATAGTCGGCGAGCGGCGAGTCCGGGTCGGGGCCCAGGATGTTCGCGAACCTCAGCACGCACACGGCCACGTCCGGCCTGCGGCGCGCGAAGCCCCGCACGTACCCCTCGACCTCCACCGCGTCCTTCGAGAAGCCCCCGCTGGGCAGGGACTTGGGCGGGGTGGTCTCGTGGAAGACCGCCGGGTCCCGGGGCGCGGAGCCGTACACACTCGTACTGGACTTCACCACCAGCCGCCGGACGGTCGGCGACTTCTGGCACGCGCCGAGCAACTGCATCGTGCCGATGACGTTGGTCTCCTTGACCGCGGTACGCCCCTGGGCCCCGAGCGCCTTGCCGCTGACGTCCAGGTGCACGACGGTGTCCACCGCGTGCTCACCGAGGACCCGGGCGATGGCGGGCTGGCGGATGTCCGCGCGGACGAAGACCGCGTCGCCCAGCTGGTGCCCGGGCTCGACCGCGTCGACCGCGATCACCCGGTCCACGTCCGGCTCACGCTGGATGCGCCGCACGAACCGGCCGCCCAGCTGCCGGGCCGCTCCCGTGACGAGCACGACCTTCCCCAAGATCAGCGCCTTCCGTCGGTCTCCCGTGATGAGGGGGAGGGGGGTCCTGCTCGGACGCGCCTCCCCTGGTCGTCACCGTAGCGGGTGGACGTTGCCCTGTGACGCCTGCGCGGCAGCCTTCTGCCGCGTCTTGGCCCGAATGCGTGCACCGGCCGTGCGACCCGCCCGTACAGCACCGCAGCCCTCCCGCCTCATCGGCGGAAGGGCTGCGGATTTCACGAACTGCGTTCGCTTACTTCTTGTTGCGACGCTGAACGCGCGTGCGCTTGAGCAGCTTGCGGTGCTTCTTCTTGGCCATCCGCTTACGCCGCTTCTTGATAACAGAGCCCACGACTACCCTCGCTCACTTCTTCTTCACTGGTGCGGGGCGTCTGGGCCCACACGACCTACGTCGGCCTAGCCTACCCGTCACCGCGTGAGGTACGTAATCCGAGGGGAATGTCAGGCCGTCCCCACCCCCACGAAGGACTCGCGGAGATACTCGTGAACCGCTTGCTCCGGCACCCGGAAGGACCTGCCCACCCGGATCGCCGGCAGATGACCGCTGTGCACCAAGCGGTACACGGTCATCTTCGACACTCGCATGACCGAGGCGACTTCCGCCACGGTCAGAAACTTGACCTCGTTGAGAGGCCTCTCGCTGTCAGCAGCCATGACCCACCTGTACCTTCCGCACGAGACGCGCACCGGCTTCCCCTCCGGTGACTCTTCGTCGTTGTGCGCTCACTCCCCAGATTAGGGGCGGGTGATGCGAGTGGGGAAGAGGAGAGACGATCGGCCGCCTACTGTGACAGACACGCCCGATTGAGTACATAGCGCGTCAGCGGCAGGTAGTACGCGGAACGCACCGCGTCGTCGAGCGGAACGGCGACCGCCACCCGGCCCTCCGCCTCCCCGACGAACAGCGCCGGATCGTCCGTATCGGCCAGACCGATCGCCTCGATACCCAGCTGACCTGCCCCGCAGACCCAGCCGTGGTCCCCCACGACGAGTTCCGGCAACGGCCCCCGGGCATCCGCGGCCGCCTCCAGCGCCACCCTCAGCGGCAGCGGTGAGTGGGTGTGTGCGCCGGTGCCACCGCCGGGCACCCGCACGCCGGGTTCGCGCACCAGCGCAACTCCCCGTACGTAGTCGAGGTGGTACGTGCGTACGCCGAACCGGGTCGTTATGTCGATACGTCGCCCCTGCGCGGGGGTGAGTACGGCGCACCCGACCGCCGACAAGGCGTCTGCCAGCGCTGCGTAGAAGCCGAGCAGACGGTGCGGATGCCCCGTACCGAACAGCACCGGCGCCCGCCGCGCCGCGACGTCCGACAACCGCTCGGCGAACGCCTCCAGCCCGGCCACCGTCCGCTCCGGATCGATCACATCGGGACCGGAGACATGCGCGGGATCGTCCGAGACCCCGCACCTGTCGGCCATCAGCCGCAGCAGGTCCCGCTCCCCCCAGCGCCGTCCGGGATCGAGTCCGAGCGTCACCCGCGGGTCCCCGGCCGCGAACAGCCGGTAACTCCGCAGACTCACTTCCCGCGAGGTGGCCACGGGCCCGGCCAGCCGGGCCGCCAGCAGATGCGCACGCAGCGCTCCGGTGCTCAACACCCTGCCGATGCTGCCCCACCGGCGGCGCCCACGGGCCAAAACCCGGATGACGCCGCACAGTTGGCGTAACCCTCGACACCCCCCGCCCGTGCCCGCATCCGACCCGCCGTCAGGTCAGCAGCCCCCGCAGCGGAAACGCCGCACGCCTCGTCGCGAGCACCGCCTGGTCCAGCCGGTCCGCGGGGTCGTAACCGTCCTCCCACGCCTTCCACGACGGGGTACGCCCGTCCGTCATCCGGGCCGGCCCGAGCTGCCGGGTCCGGGCGTAGACCTCGTCCCGCCAGGACGTCGGGATCACCGACTCCGGGTCGACGGGCGCGTGCGCGGCGATCCCCACCAGATGCGTCCAGGACCGCGGGACCACGTCCACCACGGCATAACCGCCCCCGCCGAGCGCCACCCAGCGCCCGTCCTGCGCGTACTCATGGGCCAGGTCGTGGCAGGCCGCCATCACGGCCCGCTGCGCGTCCAGCGACACCGCGAGGTGCGCCAACGGGTCCTCGAAGTGCGTATCGGCCCCGTGCTGGGTCACCAGCACCTGCGGCCGGAAGTCCGCGAGCAGCTCAGGCACCACCGCGTGGAACGCCCGCAGCCATCCGGCGTCCCCCGTACCCGCCGGCAGCGCCACGTTGACCGCGCCGCCCTCCCCCGCCCCGGCACCGGTCTCCTCCGGCCACCCGGTCTGCGGGAAGAGCGTGCGCGGGTGCTCGTGCAGCGACACCGTCAGCACCCGCGGGTCCTCCCAGAACGCCGCCTGCACCCCGTCGCCGTGGTGCACGTCCACATCGACGTACGCGACCCGCTCCGCCCCCAGCTCCAGCAGCCGCGCGATGGCGAGGGCCGGATCGTTGTAGATGCAGAAGCCGGCCGCTGCGCCCGGCATGGCGTGGTGGAGGCCGCCGGAGAAGTTCACGGCGTGAGCGGTCTCGCCCCGCCACACGGCCTCGGCCGCCGCC
Source organism: Streptomyces sp. NPDC005803 (assembly GCF_040630435.1). Lineage (NCBI taxonomy): Bacteria > Bacillati > Actinomycetota > Actinomycetes > Kitasatosporales > Streptomycetaceae > Streptomyces > Streptomyces sp. NPDC005803. The sequence goes on from NZ_JBEXXO010000003.1 coordinate 397,708, forward strand.
ACCGACTGCCCGGCGATCAGCGCCGACACCTCGTGCATGCCCGCGAACGCCGGATCGTCCATCGTCCCGATCCCGTAGCTCTGGTCCGCGGCCCGCGGGTCGGCGGAGGCCGCCCGAACGGCCGCCACATAGTCCGGCCGGTGCACGAGCCGCAGCGTCGAGTCGCCGGCCGCCTTGGCCGCGACGACGTCCACCGCCCGGTCGAGACCGAACGCCCGCACCAGCCCCATCGTCAGGGCGAGCCTGACCGGGTCCATGGGATGAGTGTCCCCGAAGTCGTATCCCGTTACTGCGTCATCCCACATCAGCTGTGCGCGGCCGCTCATGCCCGCCACCGTATCGGGCGGGCTCCGCGCCGAACGACCTGGCGTACACCAGCGTCGCGAGCACCAGCACCATCGGTACGAGCATCGCGCCCCGGTAGCTCCACGCGTCGCCGAGCGCCCCCACCAGGGGCGAGCCCACCAGGAACCCCACGTAGTTGAAGATGTTCAGCCGCGCGATGGCGGTATCGCTCGCCCCGGGGAACATCCGCCCGGCGGCCGCGAACGTCTGAGGCACGATCACGCAGAGCCCGAGCCCGAGCATGGTGAACCCGAGCATTCCCACCCAGGCCCCGCCCGCGACGGCCACCACCGCGAACCCGGCAGCGGCCAGCACACTCCCCGACCGCACCACGGCCACGGCCCCGAACCGCCGCACCCCCAGGTCCCCGACGGCCCGCCCCAGCAGCGTCGTCACCATGTAGACGTTGTACGGGACGGTCGAGAGCTGCTCCGAGCTCCCCAGCACGTCCTGCAGGTACTTCGCGCTCCAGTTGGAGACCGTCGAGTCCCCGATGTACGCGAAGCACATCACCAGACACAGCGGCATCAGCAGCTTGAAGGAGACGGCCGCCGCCGTTCCCCGCGCAGCCCCCTGCTGCCCCTCTTCCTCGGTCTTCCCCTCGACGTACCACCGGCTCCCGACGAACGCGACGGGCAGCAGCACCACGACCACCGGAAGGTACGAGACCAGCAGGGACAGATCCCAGTGCGCCCCGGCCCACGCCATGGACGCCCCGGCGATCCCGCCCAGGCTGTACGCGGCGTGGAAGCCGAGCATGATGGAGCGCCCGTACGCCCGTTGGAGGCTGACCCCCATCATGTTCATGGAGGCGTCCAGCGCACCGACGGACAGCCCGAACACCCCGAGCGCCAGCGCCGCTTCCCACACGTCGCTCCCGGCCCCGACGCCGAGCAGCGCGAGCAGCACGAGCGGCTGCGCCCAGCGCAGGACCACCCTCGGCCGTACCCGCGCGACCACCTTCTCGGTGACCACACTGCCCACCCCGGCCAGGATCGGCACGGCGGCGAGGAAGACGGGCAGCAGGCCGTCGGATATCCCGTACCGGTCCTGAATGGCGGGGATCCGGGTCACGAGGAGGGCGAAGGTGACGCCCTGCACGAAGAAGCTCAACGCGAGGGATGCTCTGCCGTGCCGCAAACGTGCATCTGTCATGGGCGCGAGCGTAGGGCCAGTCTCTACCCATGGGTAGAGACGTCAGGCAAGCAATTCCCGCAGCTGCCCCATGTCGGAGAAATACCCGGTCACCCCGGTCAGTCGGTCCGCCGGCATCATCGACGTGAACCCGTACACGTCCATGCCCGCGGCCCTCGCCGCCTCGACCCCGAGCGGGCTGTCCTCGATGACGACGCACCGTTCGGGAGCCACACCCATCCGTTCGGCGGCGAGCAGGAACAGTTCGGGCGCCGGCTTCCCCCGGCCGACGTCCTCCGCCGAGAAGATCCACTCCTCCTCGAACCACTGGTCGAGCCCCGTGCTGCGATGACTGACGCGGATCCGCTCGTGGCTGCTGGAGGAGGCGACGCAGTACGGGATGCCGTCGGCGACGAGCTCCCCCAGCACCTCCTCCACGCCGGGCACGGGTTCCAGCTCCCGCTGGAAGGCGGCGAAGATCCGTGAGTGGAGCGTGTCGTCGAAGTCCGCGGGCAGCTTCTCCCCGCCCCGCTCCTCGACGAGGTCGTGCACCCGGTGCACGGCGGACCCCATGTAGTCGCGGAGGGACTCCTCGTACGAGGTGGGGTGCCCGAGCTCCGTGAGGTAGCCGGCCAGGATGGTGTTGGAGATCGGCTCGCTGTCCACGAGCACACCGTCGTTGTCGAAGATGACCAGTTCGTAGCGCATGGCACGACCTTAAACGGTCGGAACGCAGAAAAGCCCCGTGCCACAAGGGCACGGGGCTTAACTGTTCAAAAGGAGTTCGGCGGCGTCCTACTCTCCCACAGGGTCCCCCCTGCAGTACCATCGGCGCTGAAAGGCTTAGCTTCCGGGTTCGGAATGTAACCGGGCGTTTCCCTAACGCAATGACCACCGAAACACTATGAAATTAACCAACACCGGAACACAACACGGCCGTTCGTTATTTCAGAACTAACACAGTGGACGCGAGCAACTGAGGACAAGCCCTCGGCCTATTAGTACCAGTCAGCTCCACCCGTTACCGGGCTTCCACATCTGGCCTATCAAC